>CAYWGW010000223.1:0-6957 GCA_964457385.1 uncultured Spirochaetaceae bacterium | reverse complement strand
TGTCCCTGGTTGTAGCGGACGGCGCCGAGGTTGCAGTAGGCGTCCGCGAAGTCCGGCTCGAGCTCGAGCGCCTTCTCGTAGGCCTCGATCGCCGCGCTCCAGCTCCGCGGCTCGGCGTCGAGTTCGCAGCCGCGCTCGAACCAGGCGATCGCCTCCTCCTGCTCTGAATCCTCGCCGAGTTCCGTCGCTCCGCCCGCGCCCGCGAGCCGCTCCGCCGCGGCCGATGCCGCGGCTTCGGCGAGCGAGGCCACCCGGGCCGGGTCCCCCTCGGATCCATCGGCGAACTCGAGCACGAGCTGACCGCCGACCTCTTCGATTCGCCCATCGCGTCGCACCACGAGCCGGTCGGAGCTCTCGTGCCAGAGCCGGAGCGCCGCCGCAGGCTCGTCCATCTCTGGGAGTCGGTCCCGCAACATCTCGAGGTTGCGGCGGATCCGCTGGAGCGGAATACCCTTGTCGAGCAGGGAGACGATCGTACGCAAACAAACGAGATCCCGGAAGGCCATGCCCTCGTCGCCCGAGGCGAGGGCCAGCGAATCCAGCAGCTGCGTCTTCTGCCAGTAACGCAGCCGACGCGGCGACACCTTGAGGATCCGCGCAACGTCCCCGAGTGAGTAGTCCGTCACGCATGAAGAATGACACGTCGGCCGCGGACTGTGAACCACCGAAGCGGCCGCGCCGGGCTCGAGTCCTCCTCGTGACGCGTGGCGAAGCTTCCGCATCCGGAGCGGCGACGACAATTCCGCCCGGCGGGCTAGGCTCGCGGACGGCGAGGTTTCCGCAGCTGGTGCTCGGCCTCGACTTCAAATCGGGTGCGGATCGTGTCGCCACGGTCCGGGCGGGTTCGATTCCCGTCCCTCGCCGCCATCCCTCCGGAGCCTTCTCCGACCCTCGGCGTCCACGGGATCGCATCGGCACCGCCTCGCTCAAGCCTGCATCCGATGCGCCCGTCGGGCGATCGCCTCAACTCTCGCGTCGAAGCGGCGCAGCCCTTCCGAAGAGGTAGCCCTGTCCGTAGGGAATGCCGAGATCGCGTAGGGTCTCGAACTCCTCGGTCGTCTCGACGCCCTCGGCGATGATCTGTCCGCCGAGCTTGCCGGCGACGGCGTGCAGTGCCCGCAGCAGCTCCTGGCGGGGCGGGTCGGTGTCGATGCCCCTCACCAGGGAGAGGTCGACCTTGATGAAGTCCGGAGCGAGCTCCATCACGGCCTCGAGACTGCCGTAGGCCACGCCCGTATCGTCGAGGGCGATCTTGAAGCCGAGCGCCTTGTAGTGGTCCCGGGCCTCGCGAAAAATCGTGAAGTTGTCGATCGACTCCCGCTCGGAGATCTCGAAGACCAGATCTTCGGGACGCAATCGCAGCTCTTCGAGCGATTGCTTCAGCACCTCACCCTGGAAGGCCGGATCGTGGATCGAGGTCGGCAGACAGTTCAGGAAGAGCAATCGCCCGGGCTCGAGCCCCCGCGCCCCGCGCAAGGCGGTGCGACGACACAGACAGTCGAGCTCGAAGACGAGCCCCGCCTCCTCGGCGAGTCGGAAGAGTCGATTCGGGGACTGCAGCTTCGACTTCCAGGGCCCGCGGACGAGGGCCTCGTGACCGAGGACCTCGCGCGTGGTGAGGTTCACGATCGGCTCGTAGAGGATCGAGATGTCCTCCGCGAGCACCAGGTCCTGGAAGACCCGGCAGCGATCGCGGCGCGCGATCGCCCCGTTCAGGGCAGCGTCGCTGCGCGCCCGCTCGAAGGCTCCGAGGATCTGGCGGTGCTCGCCGAGGCCCGGGTTGTAGAAGGTCGTGCCCTGCCCCACCAGCAGCTCCGGGGCCTCGCGCTCGTAGGGGTAGACGATCTTGTGGCCGTCCTGCGCCAGTCGATCCACCAGACGTGCGGCGATCGCCGGCAACTGCTCGCGATAGAACGAGTCGTCGGATCGGGGCCGGAAGAACAGGATGCCCAACTCGTCGGGTCCGCCGGGTCCGCGGACGACGAGATCCCGCTCCGTCCGGTCCGCACCACAGGCCTCCAGCACCAGCGCTCGGACCTGGTCGATCGCCCGCGCGTGGGCCGCCACGCCATAGCGTCGTTCGATCGGCTCGAGCGCCCCCGCGTCGACGAGCAGCAGGCCCAATGCTCCGTCCCGACACAGGGCCGTCGCGATCCGTGCCACCTGATCATCGTCGTCCAGGTCCGCCTGGACGACGTCGTCCGCTTCCGCTCGAGGATCCTGCATTCAAGGAGCGGCATCGGCCGACCTGCCGACACTGTTGAGTCAATTGAATGTGAAAGGCGGGGCGAATCGGGACGTTAGGGGGCATCAAGCCCCGTAACGGGCGAGCATCTGCCCCGTCCAGGATTCGGACGCCCGCGCCACGGAGGCCGGGGGGCCCTGGGCGACGATGCGACCGCCGGCCGGCCCCCCTCCGGGCCCGAGATCGATCACCCAATCCGCCGCGCGAATCACATCGAGGTCGTGCTCCACCACCACGACGCTGGCGCCGGCGGCGATCACCTCGTCGAGGCAGCCGAGCAGGACGGCGGTATCCGACGGGTGCAGGCCGGTCGTCGGCTCGTCGAAGACGTAGAGCGTCCGATCGGCACCTTCGACCAGGGCCTGCCCCAGCCGCAGCCGCTGATGCTCGCCTCCGGACAGGGTGGACAAGGGCTGTCCGAGGGTGAGATAGCCGAGACCCACCCGGACCAGGGGTTCCAGTCGCACGCTGATCTTCGGATCCCCCGCGAAGACCTGACAGGCCTCCTCGAGATCGAGGCCGAGCACGTCGACGATCGTGCGCCCCTCGACCCGGACATCGAGCACCTCCCGGCGATAGCGGCGGCCGCCGCAGGCCTCGCAGGGCACGCGGAGGTCGTCCAGGAACTGCATGTCGATGCGCAGCTCGCCCGCGCCCTCGCAGGCGTCGCAGCGCCCCCCGGGCACATTGAAAGAGAAGTAGCCCGCCGACCAGCCCCGGGCGCGGGCTTCGCGCGTGGCCGCGAAGCGTTTGCGGATGCCGTCGAACGCCTTCGTGAGGGTCGCCGGATTCGAGCGCGCGCTCCGGATGGCGGGCTGCTGGTCGACGACCACGACGCCGCCGAGATGCTCCGCTCCCTCGATCCGCGTCCAGGGACGCGGGCCGGGGTCGAGGGACGCCTTCGCCGCGAGTCCCGGGACCAGCACGTCCCGGACCAGGGTCGATTTGCCGGCGCCGGAGACGCCGGTGATCGCCACCAGTCCGCCGAGCGGAATCGTCACCGTCAGATCGCGCAGGTTGTGGGCGTGGGCCCCGACGATCTGCAGGCTCGGCGCGTCCGTGAGATTCCGGGCCAGGCGGCGCCGCACGGGCTCCAGCTCACCCCGCAGCGCTGCCCCGGTCTTCGACTCGGGCACGGCCCGGATCTCGGCCACCGTCCCTGCCGCCACCACCTGCCCGCCCTGGCGGCCCGCGCCCGGGCCGAGATCGATGACGTGGTCCGCCGCCTCGATCAGCTGCAGCGCATGCTCGACCACCACCACCGTATTGCCCTGATCCCGGATGGCTGCGAGCACCCGCAGCAGCCGATCGAGATCCGCCGCGTGCAGCCCGATCGAGGGCTCGTCGAGGACGTAGAGCGATGCCGTCAGACTGCCGCCGAGGGCGGTGGCCAGCTGGATCCGCTGGGCCTCGCCCCCCGAGAGCGTGCGCACCGTCCGATCGAGGCCGAGATAGCCGAGACCCACGGCATGGATCGTGCGCAGGCGCTCCTGCAGCAGCTCGAGCAGCCGGCGGGCGCGTTCTCCCCCCACGGCGCGCTCCGCCAGCTGGCCGATCCAGTCCAGCAGCTCCTCGAGCGTGCGTCCGCCCAGCTCCGCCAGGCTGCAACCGTCCACGAGCACGGCCCGGGCGTCCGGCGAAAGCCGCGTACCCGCGCAATCCGGGCAGGGGTCGAAGCGACGCAGCCGGGCCAGCTGCACCCGGGCCTGCACGCGGTAGCGGCGCCCCGCGAGCCAGTCGAAGAAGGCGCGTACCCCTCCCCAACGCGCTTCGGGATCGCCCTCGAAGACGAAGCGTCGTTCGGCTTCCGAGAACTCGGCAAAGGGGCGGTCGAGGTCGAGACCGGCCGCCGCACAGGCGACGAGCATGCGCTTCCGGACACGGGTCGTGTTCTTCGTGGCGAAGATCGCGACCGCATCCTCGGCGAGGCTCTTCGTCGGATCGGGCACGACCCGGTTCCAGTCGATCTCGGCGATGCGCCCGAAGCCCTCACAGCGCGGACAGGCGCCGAGCGGATTATTGAAGGAGAAGAGCCCGGGCGTCGGCTCCGGGAAGCGGCGGCCACAGCCGTCGCAGACGCGGCCTTCGCGATAGATCGTCTGCGACTCGATCCCGGCGCCAGCAACCCGCACGGCGAACTCGCCCTCGCCCCGACCGAAGGCCTGGGCCACGGCCTCGATCAGTCTCGCCCGCTGCTCCTCGACCGCGCCGGCCACCACGGGCTCATCGGCCCGCTTCGCCTGCGCGGGCGCATCCGCCGCCGTCTCCACGGGCGCGTCCCCCGCCCCATCCGTCCCCGCCAGCGCCAGCCGATCGATCAGCAGCCACCAGGGCCGTGCCTGCGAGGGCTTCGCCCGGGGCGTCGTCTCCAGCAGATCGAGCAGGCGGCCATCGTCGAGCAGCAGTCGCGCCTGGCCATCCCGGACCAGTTCGTCCCGGATCTCGGCCGCGCGCCCCTGCCGCCGCCGCAGGGGCGCGCAGATCTGGATGCGCTGGCCAGCGAAGTCCCGGGCAATCCGATCCGCCGTCGCGGCCACGCCGCCGGCGTCGACCTCGCGCTGGCAGTCGGGACAGACGGTGCGCCCCGCACGGGCGAAGAGCAGTCGCAGATGATCGAGCACCTCGGTGGCGCTGCCGACGGTGGCCCGAGCGCTGGTGGCACTGTTGCGCTGCTCGATCGCGATCGCCGGGGGCAGGTTCGAGACGTGATCGACCTCGGGACGGGGCAGCCGCTCCAGGAACTGGCGCGCGTAGGCCGACAGCGAGCTGACATAACGTCGCTGGCCCTCGGCGTAGAGCGTGTCGAAGGCGAGGGTCGTCTTGCCCGAGCCGGAGGGCCCCGTCACCACGCTGAGACGGCCCAGCGGAAAGACGCAGTCGACTCCGCGCAGATTGTGGGAGCGGGCGTTCTCGATCCGGATTTCGCGCTGCATGCGCTGGCGGTCTTCCTGTCTGGCGCCGACGATGACCGGGGCGCCCGGCGCGCGCCCCGACCGGTCCCGGGCTACGCGTCCACCGTGGCGAGTCGCGAAGCCATCTCGGCATCGCGCTCGCGGCCGGCCGCGACGGCCGCCTGCTGGAGCGTGCGCCAGGTCTCGGACGTCGGCTCCTCGTCGAGAGCCGCGCTGGCCGCCTTCATCATGAACACGTCGCCGCGGTCGATCGCCGCCCCCTGCAGCGCTCTCAGCGACTCGTCGGCCCCCGCCCGGGCGAAGAACTCGATCGCCTCGATCTCCCGGCCGGCCTCGAGATAGGCATCCGCCAGCGCCCGGGCCTTCGCCGGATCGAGTTCGCTCTCGAGCAGGTAGCGCCGGGACAGCGGATCCGGAAGCTTCGTCTTCGCCATGGGTCTTCTCCTCAGCTCGTTCGGTTCAGTCGCGATTCAGTAGCGGGGCAACGACGGGTCGACCGTGAGCGACCACGCCTCGATTCCACCCGAGAGATTCTCGACCCGCGCGAAGCCGCGTTCGCGCAGCAGACGCGCCGCCCGCTCGCTGCGCCCTCCGTGATGGCAGAAGACCACGAGCGGCTCGTTCTTGCAGGCGCTCAGCTCCCCGAGCCGCGACTCGAGCTGGCCCAGTGGAATCCAGCGCGCGCCCTCCAGCCGCGCGGTCTCGAGTTCCTCGACCTCCCGGACGTCGAGCAGCACCAGGGGCTCCCCCGCCCGGCACCGCCTCGCCACATCGGCGGCGGCAGACTGCGGGATCTCGTCGGACTCGCTCTGCTCCCGCGCCGGCATCCCGCAGAAGCCCTCGTAGTCGACCAGCTCCCGGATCGTCGGCCGTTCGCCGCAGATCGGGCAGTCCGGATCCTTCTGCATCCGGAACTGCCGCCAGCTCATCTCCAGGGCATCGTAGTGCAGCAGCCTTCCGTAGAGTGGCTCGCCGAGCCCCGTCACCAGCTTCATCGTCTCGGTCGCCTGGACCAGCCCCACCATCCCTGGCAGCAGCCCGAGCACCCCGCCCTCGGCACACGAGGGTACGGCCCCGGGCGGCGGCGGCTCCGGATAGAGGCAGCGATAGCAGGGGCCCCGAGTGGCATCGAAGACGCTCGCCTGGCCCTCGAAGCGGAAGATCGAACCGTGCACGTTCGGCTTGCCCAGCAGCACGCAGGCGTCGTTTGTGAGGTAGCGCGTCGGGAAGTTGTCGCTGCCGTCCACGATCACGTCGTAGTCGGCGAAGATCTCGAGGGCGTTGCCCGCATCGAGCCGACCCGGATGCAGCCGGATCTCGACGTCCGGATTCAGGCTCTGGAGCCGCTCCCGCGCCACCTCGATCTTCGGTCGCCCCAGGTCCGCCGTCGAAAAGAGGATCTGCCGCTGCAGGTTCGAGGCGCTGACGACGTCGTCGTCGACCAGCCCGAGGGTTCCGACGCCCGCGGCGGTCAGGTACTGGGCGGCGGGACATCCCAGCCCCCCCACGCCGATCAGCAGGACCCGGCTCTCGAGCAGGCGCTGCTGGCCCGCCAGACCGAGCTCGGGCAGCGTCAGATGGCGCCGGTAGCGCTCGAACTGATCGGGGCGCAGGGGCGGGGAAGGCGACGTGGATCGGACGCGGCCAGCCATCGATCCTCCCGGAGCGCGCGCTCCTTTCGATTCCCTTCGGACCGGATTCCCGATTCCCGGCGCGCCTGCGACCCGGGCCCGGACGCTCACGAGGCGCGAAAGGGGACGCGAGTGGTGCCGGAGGCGGGATTCGAACCCGCACGACCTT
>CAYWGW010000222.1:0-6963 GCA_964457385.1 uncultured Spirochaetaceae bacterium | reverse complement strand
GTCGCCCCGGTCACCGGATCGTCCGCCTGCTTCGTGACGGGCATCGGCTCGCCGGTGATCATCGACTCGTCGACGGCGCTCCGCCCCTCGAGCACCACGCCATCGACCGGCACCTTCTCACCCGGCCGGACCCGAAGCCGGTCTCCGACCTGTACCGACTCGAGGGGGACATCGTCCTCCGAGCCATCTTCGTTCACGCGGCGCGCCGTCTTCGGCGCGAGCCCGAGCAGAGAGCGAATCGCCGCGCCCGTCTGGCTGCGGGCGCGAAGCTCGAGCACCTGTCCGAGCAGCACCAGCGTGACGATCACCGCCGACGCCTCGAAGTAGACCGCGACCCGACCGTCCGCGCCCCGGAAAGACGCCGGAAAGATCTGCGGGACCGTCGTGGCGAACACGCTGTAGATCCAGGCGGCGCCAGTCCCCAGCGCGATCAGCGTGAACATGTTGAGGTGTCGACTACGGATCGACGCCCAGCCCCGCACGAAGAAGGGCCAGCCACCCCAGAGCACGACCGGCGTCGCCAGGGCCAGCTGCAGCCACGCGAGGGTGCGCGGGGCGAAGCGCGCACTCAGCGGATTGCCCTCGAACATCTCGGTCATCGCGACGACGAAGACGGGCAGCGTGAGCACGAGGCTCAGCCAGAACCGACGCGACATCTCCGTCAGCTCGGGGCTCTCTTCCTCCTCCTCCCCGACCTCCATCGGCTCGAGCGCCATCCCGCAGATCGGACACGAGCCCGGCTCGTCGCGGACGATCTCGGGATCCATCGGACACGTCCAGCGCCGACCGGGCGCGGCCTGCGCCCCCGTCTTCGCATCCCATCCCTGAGATGACGCGTCTGCCAGGAAGGATTCCGGATCCTCGCGGAAGCGGACCCGACACCGCTCTCCGCAGAAGAAGTAGTCGTGGCCCGCGTGCTCGACCCGCCGGGCAGTCGCGGGATCGACGCTCATCCCGCAGACCGGATCCCGCGCCTCGCCTTGCTCTCGACCCGTCTGCTCTTCGCCTCGATCGGTCATGCGAACGACCTCCCGTGTCGCTGAAACTTGATTCGCTCCTCGACGTCCCGGTGCCCGTGCGCCCGAGCGTCGACGATCCTGCGAGGATCACGCTTTCGCGGGCCGCCCGAGCAGCCCCGCCGCGTGGAAGCAGACGAGCCCCGCAGCCACCGCGACGTTGAGGCTCTCGAGCCGACCCGCCATCGGGATCGAGACCCGATGGTCGAGCTGCTCGAGAACGGCTTCCGACAAGCCGACGCTCTCGCCTCCGAGCACGAAGACGGCGCGATGGGGCGTAGGCTGATCGAAGATCGACGCGTCCGAGCTCGCCTCCAGCCCAAAAGAGGTAAAGCCCGCACCGTGGAGCGCCGCCAGCCCCGAGGCCAGCGACTCGCAGCGCACGATCGGGCACTCGAAGATCGCCCCCGCCGCCGCCCGCACGACCAGGCCATTCACCCAGGGTTGACCCGAGAGCGGCCAGAGCAGCGCATCGAGCCCCGCCCCCACCACCGAGCGAACGACCATGCCGACGTTCTGGGAGTTGGTGACCCCGTCCAATCCGAGGACGCGCCGCGGCCGGCGCGCCGCCTGTCCCTTCAAGCCGGCCACGAAGGACTCGATCTCCATCACCCGCTGCAGCCGGACGCGGGCGGCGATGCCCTGATCGTGTCGCGACGCGCGGGTCAGCCGATCGAGAGCCTCCCGCGAGCACTCCTCGAGCGGAATACCCTTCCGCCGGGCGAGTCGTTGCAAAGCCTTGCGTTCGGCGGTGGGACACCCGCGCGCCAGCACGACCTCGAGCACCTCGACCCCTTCCGAGACGAGGGCCTCCGCAACGGGATGGCGTCCGAAGACGACGATCTCGGTCTCACCGCGTGTCGCATCGCCCCGACTCATGCCGGGAGGATGGGGGATTTCCCTAGACGCGCCAGACGAATCGGAGACGGCCGTCGAAGCGCCTCGGATTCATGCGCAAACAGACGACGTCGTGCAGGATCGGCGGGAAGCGGGGCTCCGCCGCCAGCGCGCCCTTCAAGACCTCCGCGAGATCCCGACTCAGCTCGCAAAGAGGCCGCCTCGCGTTGGAATCGGGATCATCATCCCAGAGCACGAGGGCCAGATCGAAGACGGGTGCAGGTCCGAGGATGCCGCGATAGACGTCTCGGTCCAGGAGCTCGAAGCGTCGTGGACGCGCCAACTCGATCAGTGAAGAGAGCGCCCGCAGCAGGAGCGGATAGGCGCTCTCCGTTTCGTGCGACTGAACGAATCCCAGGGTCGGTAGCGGACGTGCCTCACAGGTGATTGCCGCGTAGTCGATCTGGCTGGACCCGGTCGGATCGCCCACGATGCCCGAGGCCTCGCCCTCGCGGAACCCGAGCCGGGTCGCCAGACAGGTGAATGAGCCCGGATCGCCCTGAACGAACAGATCGCGCGAGGGATAGAAGAGCTCGGTCCGGGGATCGGAGGAGCCCGATTGGTCGTGCAGGAGCTCGACTGCAACGCCCATCGACTCGACCGCTCGGACCTGGGACACGCTCCGAACGAGGTCTTCGACCACGAGCTCCGGCGTCTGGAGCAGATCCACGCACTCCACCATCTGGGACTCCAGGGGGAGTCCTCGGGTGCGGAGTTCGAAGGACCGCAGGGCGGTCGAGGCTGGCTGTCGCTCGGGAGCAGACATCGGATCCCATTCGATCGGAGGACTTCCGAGCTCCATCGGTCGGACGTCGGACCGGGTGAAGGATCGGATGGGGGCGGATGGGGGTCCGAGATCAGCCGCCTAGCGGGGAGCAAGATCACGCACAGTCTGACGCAGGTCCCCGGCATGCAGGATCGCGAGGACCGGGGTGTCGATACCCGCCTCGACGTAAAGCGCGACGTGCTCGCGGCATTCGTCCGGAGAGCCGTGGATCACGAGGGCGTCGACGATCTCGTCGGGGATCGACTCGACCGCGGCCTTGCGATCGCCGGCCTTCCAATGGGACCAGAGACCCTCGAGCGCCTCTCCGCGCCCCAGCCATTCGTGGAAGGCCGCGTAGACCGGCACCGTCAGGTAGGCCGCGATCGCCCGCCGCCCGATCGCCCGGGCAAGCGAGCGATCCGCCGTCGGACAAACGAAGAGGCGCGCCACGAGCTCCTTGCCCTCGCCTCCCGCGTGCACCAGTGGGGCCACCGTCTTCACGTCTTCTGCCCCCAGCCAGTTCAGGATCGCGCCGTCTCCGACGCGCCCCGCCAGCCCGAGCATGCCCTCGCGCAGCGCCGCCACCAGGATCGGCGGCGAAGGCGTGGGCGCCGGCATCTGGAGACGAAAGCCCTTCACCGAGAAGGTCTCGTACTCCTCGTCGACCTTCTCGCCGGCCAACGCTTTCCGCAGGAAACGCACCGAGTCCCGCACCCGCGCGTAGGGTTTCTCGAAAGGGATCCCGTTCCAGCGCTCGACGATCACGTCCGACGAGCTCCCGATCCCCATCACGAAGCGCCCGGGCGCCGCCTCCGCCAGGGCCGCCACGCTCATCGCGAGCAGCGCCGGCCCCCGCGTGAAGGCGGGAATGATCGCGATCCCGAGGCGCGCCTCGGGCGCCCAGGCCGCCGCCAGGGCAAGCGGTGTGAAGCCGTCGGGCCCAGCGGCTTCGGAGGACCAGAAGTCGGTGTAGCCGAGATCCACCATCTCGCGGAGCCAATCGCGATGCTCCGACAGGGGCACACCGGCCATCGGAATCGTCATGCCGTATCGGGCCATCCTGCTCTCCTCCTCGTCGCCGCGCTCTGGTTGCCTCGCTCTCGTCGCCTCAGCCGCCCTGCCGCGCCACCTTGGCCCAGGTATCACGAAGAGTCGCCGTGCGATTCAGCACGAGAAGCTCCTCGCTCGTATCGGGATCGACGCAAAAATAGCCGAGGCGCTCGAGCTGCAGCGACTCCCCCGCCCTCGCCTGCGCGAGGGCGGGCTCGAGGAAGGCGCTCTCGAGGGTCTCGAGTGAGTTCGGGTTCAGACAGGCCGCCAGACCGCCCTCGCCACGGGGATCCGGCTCCTCCTCGAGAAAGAGCGTCTCGTAGAGGCGCACCTCGGCTCGGATGGCATGCCGCGCCGAGACCCAATGGAGCGTGCCCTTCACCTTGCGGCCGTCCGGCGCGTCGCCGCCCCGGGTCGCCGGATCGTATCGACAACGAAGCTCGACGACCTCGCCCGACCCATCCTTCACGACCTCCGTACAGGTCACGAAGTACGCATAACGCAGCCGGACCTCGCGGCCGGGCGCTAGCCGGAAGAACTTCTTCGGAGGATCCTCCATGAAGTCCTCGCGCTCGATGTAGAGCTCCCGCGAGAAGGGCACCAAGCGCGCGCCCGCCTCCGGATTCTCGGGATTGTTCACCGCCTCGAGCCGCTCTTCCTCGCCCTCGGGATAATTCTCGATCACGAGCTTGAGCGGACGCAGCACGCCCATGCGTCGGGGCGCCTCGCTGTTCAACACCTGGCGAACGTGGAACTCGAGGTTCGCGAGCTCGATCAGGTTGTCGCGTCGGGCCACGCCCACCGCTTCGCAGAACTCCCGGACCGCCCGCGCCGGGTACCCCCGCCGCCGCATCGCCGCGATCGTCGGCATGCGCGGATCGTTCCAGCCGGCGACGTGTCCTCCCTCGACGAGTCCCCGCAGCTGGCGCTTGCTGGTCACCGTATGGCTCAGGTTGAGGCGGGCGAACTCGATCTGTCGCGGACGGCTCGGGGTCTCGAGCTGGTCGAGGATCCAGTCGTAGAGCGGACGATGGTCCAGGAACTCCAGGGTGCAGAGCGAGTGGGTGATGCCCTCGATCGCGTCCGAGAGACAGTGGGCGAAGTCGTACATCGGGTAGATGCACCAGGCGTCGCCCGTGCGGTGATGAGCCTTCTTCTGGATCCGGTAGAGAATCGGATCCCGCATCGTGAGGACCGGCGAGCCCATGTCGATCTTCGCGCGGAGCACGCAGTGGCCGTCCGGGAACTCACCCGCACGCATGCGCGCGAAGAGATCGAGGTTCTCTGCGATGGAGCGATCGCGGTAGGGGCTCTCGCGGCCCGGCTCGGTCAGGGATCCCTGGTTGGCGCGGATCGCCTCGACGCTCTGATCGTCGACGAAGGCCTTGCCCTTCCCGATCAGCTCGACCGCGTAATCGTAGAGCCGCTCGAAGTAGTCCGAGGTGAAATGCAGATGGTCCTGCCAATCGAAGCCCAGCCAGCGAACGTCGCGCTGGATACCGTCGACGTACTCCGTCTCTTCGGTCGACGGGTTGGTATCGTCGAATCGGAGATGACAACGACTCCCGGGCCGCTCGGCCGCGATCCCGAAGTTCAGTACGATCGATTTGGCGTGGCCGATGTGGAGATAGCCGTTCGGCTCGGGCGGGAAGCGCGTGACGACGCGTTCGTGCTTCCCCGTCGCCAGGTCCTCGGCGATGATCGAGCGGATGAAATCACGTCCCGCAGCGCGCTCTCCGCCCGCGCCCCCCGTCTCGTCTCCTTCGCCACCGCGATTCCCAGTCCTGACTGCCGACACCCCGACCCTCTTTCCTTTTGTGCCTTCCACGCTTGCCATACCTGCCGCGTGCGCTGGCGACCCATGGGCTACTCGCCCATACGATTCGTCCGCACACTCGCGACGGGCGCCGTCGCGATCCCCGTCGGCGCCATATCCCGGTTCCCAAATCGCTCGTCCGGAGCCCCAGTCTCGCATGGCTCGAGCTGCTATGCTCGCGAGGCCGCCGCCAGGGAGTCGATTTCCATGTCCTTTGCCCAGGAGAGCTTTCTCAACCAGGCCCAGATCGAAGCGATCCGTGAACGCTTCGGAACCCCCATCTACGTCTACGATCAGCGAGGATTGGAGGCGGCGGCGGATCGCGTGCTCGCCTTCCCCGTCCCCGGCCGGCTGGTCGCACGCTTCGCGATGAAGGCGCTGCCGACCGCCGCCGTGCTCCGGATCTTCGACGACCGCGGGCTGCACATCGACGCCAGCAGCGGCTTCGAGGCGGAGCGCGCCCTGCGCGCGGGCATCGCTCCGGAGCGGATCCAGATCACGGCCCAGGAGCTCCCCAAGGACCTGAAGGGACTCGTCCAACGGGGCGTTCTCTTCAACGCCTGCTCACTCCATCAGCTGCGCCGTTTCGGCGAGCTCTTCCCGGGTGGCGACGTCTCTGTGCGAATCAATCCGGGACGCGGCTCGGGCCACAACAACCGCACGAACGTCGGCGGCCCCGGTTCTTCCTTCGGGATCTGGCACGAGCGACTCGACGAGATCCTCGCCCTTGCCCGGGAGTTCGACCTGCATCTGACGGGCATGCATACGCATATCGGATCCGGTGGCGACCCGGAAATCTGGAAGCATTGCGCGAGCCTCACCCTGGGCATCGCCGAACGCCTGCCCGAGCTCGAACGTCTCTCGCTCGGAGGCGGCTTCAAGGTCGCGCGCATGCCGGACGAGGTCGGCGCGGATCTCGAGGCGATCGGCTGGGCCCTGCGTCCCAGCCTCGAGGCGTTCCTGGCCGGACGTCCCGACGACTTCCAGCTCGAGATCGAGCCCGGAACCTTTCTGGTCGCCAACGCCGGTGTGATCCTGGCGGAGATCATCGATCTCGGCGAGACCGGCAATGAGGGCTACCGCTTCCTGAAGGTCGATACCGGCATGACCGAGCTGCTGCGCCCCGCGCTCTACGGCGCACAGCATTCGCTCCGGGTCGTGCCCCACGGAGCCGGGGCGAGCGGCCCAGCGACGCCGCGAGAGCAGGTCGAGTACGTCGTCGCCGGCCATTGCTGCGAATCGGGCGACATCCTGACCCCGGCGCCGGGGGATCCCGAGGCGCTGGCGCCGCGTCCAATGACCCGTGCGGAGATCGGCGACACCCTCGTGATCGGGGGCGCCGGCGCCTATGCCTCGGCACTGGCGGGCAAGAACTACAACTCGTTTCCCGAGGCCGCGGAGGTCCTGATCGACCGCGA
>CAYWGW010000221.1:0-6975 GCA_964457385.1 uncultured Spirochaetaceae bacterium | reverse complement strand
GTCTGGGGTGATGCCGACGAGCGCCAGCCCGATCCGAACGGGAAGCTTCCGCCCGTCGGAAATACCGTGGATCTCTCCAGGGCCAGCTGGACCAACAGCATCGGCGATCCGGAGCTCATCACGGTCTGGAGCGATCCAGATTTCGATCCGAAGCAGCGTGCCTTCTACTACGCGCGTGTGCTGGAGATTCCGACCCCGCGCTGGACCGCCTACGACGCAAAGCATTTTGGAACCCAGCCGCTACCGGGCACGACCATGACGTTGCAGGAGCGGGCGTATACCTCGCCCATCTGGTACAGCCCGGGAAGCTGACGGAGCCGCAGCAGCCGATCGAGGCCGCCCCGGATTCATGATCGGGCGGCAGAGGCGCGACTGGCGAAAGTCGCGGGCAACGCCGCGCGCTACGTTGCCGAGGTGACCTCGAATCGGGTCGGCCGACGACCGAAACCGGCAGGAGTTCCCATGGATATTCTCGACGACCTCGCTGCGAGAGACGAGGCGCGGGGGACTCTTGGGCGACACTCGATCCTGCTGGCCTCGTTGATCGCATTGTTGCTGGTGACGCCTCTCTTCAGATTCGACTCGAGAAATGGAGTCGAGTTTTCCGTCCTGCTGAGCCTCGTGCTCGCTGCTGCGGTCTACGTGAACAGTCGCCGGCGCTGGACGCTCGCCGTCGCCCTTGCGACGGGCCTCGGCGCGATCGGAGGCGTGGCCTGGGCAGAGGTGACTGGGTCCCCCACGACCCGGAGCTTCGCGCACGGGATGGGTCTGGCCCTGCTCGTCTTCACCACGTACCTGATGTTGAATGCCCTCGTGCGAGCTCGCACCGTCTCGCGTGACGTCCTGGTGGGTGCCGTCTGCGCCTATCTCCTGATCGGGCTCTGCTTCGCGATGGCGTTCATCCTGATGATCGGTCTGGACCCGGGCTCGCTGCTCGACGACGGCGTGGCGATCGGGGCATCCGTGGCCGACCCCAGCGCCCGCGCGACGAAGCTCTTCTATTTCAGCTTCGTCACGCTCACGACCCTCGGCTACGGCGACGTGACCCCTGAATCGGAGATCGCTCAGATGCTCACCGTGGCCGAGGCGATCACCGGTCAGCTCTACGTCGCCATCTTCATCGCACGGCTTCTCTCGCTCTACCTGATCCGCGATCCGGGTCGGGCCGGACATCCCTGACCGGCGCTCGCGGATCCCCCCGGCGTTCCTGGGGCAGGCCTTCGCGGGCGACGATTCCCGCCTCGATCGCCTCGGCGAGATGCGCGATCAGGATCCTACGCGTCTCCCCGACGACGACCGGATTCGATTGGGACGAATGGCCACTCGTCACGACGAGCTCCGAATCGACCCCATCGAGATGGGCGCTCTCGTACGAAACCACGCCGTCGCCCCCCGTCTCCCTCGGCTCCTTCTTCACGCCGATGATGGAGTGCGCCCGTACGCCCGAAGCAATCGGCAATGCGGCGAGCGTCTGGATGAACCGGCTGCTCGGACTCATGTTTCCGATCGCCCCGGCTCCTCGCCGAAGCCGGCGCTGGACCTCCGCCTCGGTATCGGAGGTGACGATCTCGCCGACGGCCGTCACCAGGTTGGCAGGCATCCGCACGAATCGACCGACCAATCGCGCAGCTCCAAGCGCCGCGAGCCGACTGCCTCGATGTGGGGTCGAGAGGAAGATCACGCGCTTCACGAAGGGGGAGGGCTCGACGAGCAGGCTGCCCTCGAGGATCTCGCGATTCGCGGGAGCGAGATCGACCTCGGAGGGACTCTCTTCGATGACGAGTTTCCAGAGATCCTCGCCGGAATCGACGACCTGCAGCTTCGTCAACAGTCCGCCCTGGCTATGGCCCATCACGACCATCTGTCGGAGTGCCGGGTCGGTTCCCTCCGGATCGAGTGTCTCGACGAGATCGGCGATTGCGCTGCGCAGCAGCCAACCGGAGTACGGGATCGGATTGCCCGTGTCGTAGGTGAAGAGCCAGATCTGGTAGTGCCGGCGAAGGATCGGATCGCTCTCGAGGTCGTTCACCAGATCCGCCCACCGTCCCGCACTCGAGGCCGTCCCGTGCACGAGCACCAGCGGAATCCGCCCGCGCCGATAGGGAACGAGCGACATCAGTCCTGGTCGGTCCCGCGCGAGATCCCCGCGGAAGAACCCTCTCAGCTCTCGCTGCCAGGGCGGCGCCTCGCTCAGCTGGAGAGCCAGGGCCGCCGTCGGCTCGACCTCGAGTGGGACCGATTGTCGATCGACGATCACCTCGTCCGTGTCCGAGTACGCGATCACGGAGAGATCCGCATGGAAGCGGTCACCGGTCAGATCGGCCTCCGAGTTCACGAATCGCAGCAGCGCGCTGACCGGAACCCGCACCTTCGCGAAGATCAGATCCGTTTCTCCAGGATCGGAAGACTCGGAGATCTGGGCTGCAAGCGGCGCTCCGAGTCCCGACGTCCGATAGCGGTTATTCAGACCGCGAACCCGCAGATCGGCGAGGGGGGCGAAGCGCTCGAGCGCACGATTCCCTCCCCAGCGCAGACTCGACTCGTCGAAGTCCACGAACAGCGTGCCGAACGGTAGCTCGTGCTGCCCGTCCTCGAGCACCACCTCCCGGCTCTCCGGATGGGTGAAGGCCAGCGTGAGGCTGCGATTGTAGATGTCGGCACAGATCCGAGCTCCCCGATCGAGGGCGTCGGGACGATTCTCAGGGTCCGGCGGAAAGAGATAAAGCCAGGCATAGAGCGCTGCAGAAAGGAAATAGCGTCGGTCTCCGCTCTCGCTCGCATGAGCAAAGGCGAGCTCTGCGACCCCGTCGAGTGCCCAGGCGCGTAGCTGGACATTGAAAGGATCCGCCGGAACGGACAGGCGCGCGTGCAAGTCCTCGAGAACCGCTTCGGGATCCCTTTGCCAGGCCTCCTCATGATTCGTACGCCGCAGCAGGATCCGCGCCTTTTCGCTGAGCCGTCCCAGAGAGAGAATGCTCCCCGTCAGCTCCCGCTGGGCCTTTTCGGAGCCGATCCGTTCGACCCCGATCGGAGCCGCACACGCCATGACCGCAGCGAGAAGCACACAGGCCAGACGTCGACGGGTGACGCCGCAAGGCGACCATCGCGGGCAGACTTCGTCGACCGTCCCCGAGATGAAGTCCATGGCCGTCTCCTCCGAGCCCGTGTAACCGCTATATTAGGGAGCCCGCGTTCCAATCGCAGGCCGTCGAGCTGGGGAAGACATCGTGAAGATCCTTGCGTCGGTTCCGGCTCTCCTCGCCCTGACGGGCTGGTCTGCGGCCTGTCTCTGGATCGACGGTCCGGTTTCACGGCCCCTTGCCGGTGCGCTGGTGGTCGCCTTCGTGGTGGCGGCCCTCTGGGTCGCCTGGCGAATCCGCCCGGCGTGGCGAATGTGGTCGGTCTTCATCCTCCTCTTCGTCGGCGTGCAGACCTGGTGGATCGGGATCGAGCCTGACGAGGATCGCGCCTGGATGCCCGAGGTCGCACGGCCGCCCGTCGCATCCTTCGATGGAGATCGGGTCACGATCGAGAATGTCCGCGACTTCCACTATCGCAGCGAGACGGACTTCGACGAGCGCTGGGAGGCGCGAACCTACGATCTCTCGGAGCTGAAGGGCGTCGACATGTTCCTCTCGTATTGGGGATCGCCGAGAATCGCCCATACGATCGCGAGCTGGGAGTTCTCCGACGGCCAGCATCTCGCGATCTCGATCGAGACGAGAAAGGAGGTCGGCGAGTCCTACTCGGCTGTGCTCGGCTTCTTCCGTCAGTTCGAGCTCTACTACGTCGCCGCCGACGAGCGGGACGTGATCGGCGTTCGGACGAGTCATCGGGACGAGGAGGTCTTCCTCTACCGCCTGAACACACCCGTCCCCATCGCTCGCGCGATTCTCGTCGAATACCTCGAGGAGATGAACCGGCTCGCGGAGCATCCGCGCTGGTACAACGCTCTCACCCACAACTGTACGACCACGATCCGCCATCACGTCCGGCAGGTGGCCCCGCGCAACCCGTTCAGCTGGAAGATCCTCGTGAACGGCTACATCGACGAGCTCGGCTACGAACGGGGCACGATCGATACGAGTCTGCCGTTCGAAGAACTCAAGCGCAGAAGCAACATCACGGCGAAGGCACGCGCCGCCGGCGTCCATCGAGATTTCTCGCGCCTGATCCGCGAGTCGCTTCCAGACCGGCCACGTCGATGATCTCCATCCAGACGGCCACTCGAGCCCGATCGCCGCTCGAGCGCGCTCGAGGCCTGCTCGACTCGGGTCACTCCGCTTCCGCCTCCACCTGCTGAACCACGCCGGGCTCTTCCTGGCCGGTCGCCGCCTCACCCAGCGCCGGCTGGGGCCAACCTCCGCCCAGCGCCTTGTAGAGGGTCACGAAGGAGACGAGCGCCTCGCGTCGGATCGAGGACTCCTCGAGCTCGGCGTCGAAGAGCGTGCGCTCGCTGTCGAGGACCTCGAGATAGTCGACGACGCCGCCATCGTATCGCGCCAATGACAGCCGCAGGACGTTCGCCGCCGCGACCACCTGACGCCGGCGGGCGGCATGCTCTTCACGCAGCGTCTCGATCCCGACGAGCGCGTCCTCGACCTCGCGAAAAGCCCGCTGCAGAGCCCCTATCCAGGCATTGCGCGCCTGCTCGGCGCGGGCGCGCTGGGCCTTCATCTGGGCCTTCAGCCGTCCGCTGTTGAAGAGCGGCTGGAAGATCCCAGCCAGAGCGTTCCATTGGACAGCGTCCATCGAGTTGAGATCCGTCAGGTCCTTGGCCACGGTGCTGACCTGCGCCGTCAACGACAGCGCCGGAAAGCGCAGCGCCTGGGCCACGCCGACCCGGGCCGTCTCCGCGACCAGCCGTTGTTCCGCATCGACGAGATCCGGGCGCCGCTCGAGCAGCTCCGAGGGCAATCCGGCCGGCACCTCGAGCGGCCAGGATTCGAGTCCGATCGTGGCGCCGCGGGGGATCGGGCCGGGAAAGCGTCCGAGCAGCACGCGCAAAGCATGTTCGGTCTGGGCGACGCCGCGCTCGAATCGGGCGACTGCGGCCTCTGCGATCGCCAGCTGGACCTCGGCCTGGTTGACGTCGATCTGCGCTTCGGTGCCCTTCTCGAATCGCGCGCGAACGATTGCGAGCCGATCCTCGCGTCCCTCTGCGGTTCTGCGGGAGATCTCGAGCCGCGTGTCGAGATCGCGCAGCAACAGGTACGTGCTCGCCACGTCGGCGACGAGCTGGATCGTGACGTTCCGGTAGGCCGCCTCCGACGCGAGCAGATCGGCCCGTGCGGCCTCGGTCGCCCGATCGAAGCGACGCCAGAGATCGACTTCGAAGCTGAGGTTGGCGCCGATCGAGAACTGGTTGTCGGTGCTCGCCCCGGGGTTCACCTCCTTGCTCTGCCGACCGCGGCTCGCCGAGCCGAAGACGTCGAGGAAGGGGAACTGCTCGGCCCGGGTGAAGGTGACGAGGAACCGGGCTTCCTGCATCCGAGCCATCGCGATCGCGAGGTCCGGGTTCGCCTCGAGAGCGCTCTCGATCAGGCTCGAGAGCGTCGGATCGCGGTAGATCTCCCACCAGCCGAGGTTGGCGATCGAATCCCGTGCATCCGCCGTCCGCATCCACTGCTCGGGCAGCTCGAGCTCCGGCCGTTCGTAGTCGGGCGTGAGGGCACAGCCCGCGACCAGGATCAGGCATCCGAGGATCGGGACGAGGAGCGCCCTCATCTCAGCGCTCTCCCGGCGGCGACCCGCCGGCCTGCGCTTCGCCGCGCTCCGTCGCGGTCTCCGTCCGAGCGACATAGCGCTCGACGAAGACGTAGAGCGCCGGCACGACGAGCACGCCGATCACCGTCGCCACGAGCATGCCGCTGAAGACCGTCATGCCCATCACCTTGCGCGCCTCGGCCCCCGCTCCGCTCGCCACGAGCAGCGGCAGCACGCCAAGGATGAACGAAAAGGCCGTCATCAGGATCGGCCGAAACCGCTGGCGCGCCGCCTCGAGCGCCGCGTCGAGCGGACTCTTGCCCGAATCGCGCTCGGCCTTCGCGAACTCGACGATCAGGATCGCGTTCTTGGCCGACATGCCGATCAACATCACGAGACCGATCTGCGCGAAGACGTTGTTCTCGTAGCTCTCGCTGAACACGCGCGAGATCCCAAGCCCGGCCATCGCGCCGAAGACCGCGATCGGGACGCCGAGGAGCACGGACAGCGGCAGCGACCAGCTCTCGTACTGTGCCGCCAGGATCAGGAAGACGAAGACCAGGGCCATCAGGAAGACGACGCTCCCCGTCCCCTCGGCCGCCTTCTCCTGGAAGCTCATCGCGTTCCAGGCGTACGACATGTCCGCCGGCAGCGTCTCCGCCGCCACCTCCTCGAGGGCGGCCAGGGCCTGGGCCGAGCTGTAGCCGGGCGCGGGCCCGCCCTGGATCTCGGCCGAGCGGAAGAGGTTGAAGCGGTTCGTGTACTCCGCGCCCTGGGTCCGGCTGGGCGTGACCAGGGTGGAGAGTGGGACCATGCCGCCCTCGTCGTTGCGCGCGTAGAAGAAGCGGAGCGAGTCCTCGCTCGTGCGACTCTCGGGCTCCGCCTGGACGTACACACGGTAGAGACGGCCGAAGCGGTTGAAGTCGTTCACGTAGGCGCCGCCGAGGAAGGCGCCGATCGCCGTATTCACCTCGTCGAGCGGCACGCCGAGCTTCAGCACCTTGGCCTGGTCGATGTCGAGGAAGACCTGCGGCACGCTCGCCCGGAAGAGGCTGGAGGCGCGGGCGATCTCCGGCCGCTCGCTCGCGGCGCGCGCGAAGCGCTGCACCTGCTCTTCGAGGTAGCGCGGGTCGTTGCCGCCGCGATCCTGGAGCATCAGCGAGAACCCGGCGCCCGTCCCCAGCCCCGGGATCGCCGGCGGGCCGAACGCGAAGGCGACGGTGAGCAGGACGACGCCCAGGGCACTCGGGCGCCGATCGACTTGGCCGT
>CAYWGW010000220.1:0-7069 GCA_964457385.1 uncultured Spirochaetaceae bacterium | reverse complement strand
CGACGATCTCGGCTGTCGCGCCTGCGGCGCGACGACCAGCGTCGACCTGCGCGAGGGTGGTGACGTCAAGCTCCCGTGGCGGGTCGACTGGCCGATGCGCTGGGCCTACGAGCGGGTCTGCTTCGAGCCGGGCGGCAAGGATCACAGCTCCGCCGGCGGCTCCTTCGATACGGCGAAGCAGATCGTCGGTCCCGTCTACGACTGGCAGGCGCCCGAATATGTCCCCTACGACTTCGTGCGCATCAAGGGGGCGGGGGGCAAGATCTCGAGCTCGGCGGGGGGCGCCGTGACCGTCGCCGAGTGTCTCGAGATCTACGAGCCCGAGATGCTGCGCTGGATCTTCGCCAGCCAGCGCCCCAACTCCGAATTCCAGATCTCCTTCGACGTCGACGTCATCAAGCTCTACGAGGACTACGACCGCGCCGTCGCCATCGCGCACGAGTCCGATGATGGGAGCAAGAAGGACAAGAAGCGCCAGATCGTGCGCCGCACCCTCGAGCTCGCCAGCGTCAGGCCTCGGCGCATCGAGCCGGGGAGCGCGCCCGAGCGGGTACCTTCGTTCCGGCCACTCTCGATGATCCTGCAGATCTACGACGGGGACGTCGAGCAGACCCTCGCGCACTACCGGGCGACGGGGGAGGTCGAGACCGGGGTCGAGGAGGATCGATTGCGGGTGCGGGCCGAGCGGGTCTGGGCCTGGATCGAGCGCCATGCACCCGAGGACTTCCGCTACCGGATCCGGCAGGCGCCACGGTCGGAGCCTCTGGCGGCCGGCGAGGGGCGGGAGGCGTTGGCGCGGCTCGTCTCGATTCTCGAGGCGGAGCCCGACATCGCCGAGTCGGAGCTCGTGCCCCGGCTTCAGGCGCTCTTCGAGGGGCTGTCGATCACGCCCCAGGACTTCTATCCGGAGGTCTACGATCTGCTCATCGCCCGGCCCAAGGGTCCGAAGCTGACGACGCTGCTCGGGACCATGGGGAGCGAGCGGTCGTTGCCGCTGCTGCGGGCCGGATTGGGGGCCAGGTTGGGGGCCGGGTTGGGGGCGTAGCCGGCCGGGCGTCGACGGCTGGGCGGGCGCTCAGCCCAGGGCGGCCGCGTCGAGGACAGCGTCGAGCTCGGGGACCTTTCGGGCCATCGCGGCACGGCTCCTCCGCAGGCTCACCTTCACCGCCTCGTTCGACTTGCCGACTTCATCGGCGATCGCGCGGATCGACTTCCGTTGCGCGTAGTGGAGGCGGAAGATCTCGCGGTGGGCTTCGCGTCGCGAGGACTCCAGGACGGCGTCGCAGCGCGCGAGGGCCCGGCTGGCGTCGATGCACTGTTCGACCGTGGACTCGACTGCGGCTTCCTGGAACGTCTGCGCGTTTCGCGATCCCACCATCCAGCGGGAGCAGTGGCGGTAGTAGCGGGAGCAGAGGTGATGGGCGATGCCGAAGGTCCAGGTCAACAGGGTCGAGCGACCTTCGAAGGACGGCAGGGATCGATACAGCTGGACGAAGGTCTCCTGGGTCAGATCCTCGGCCTCCGCCGGGTCGCGCACGCGCTTCAGCGTGAAGGCGTAGACGCGTCGGAAGTAGGCTTCATAGATTTCGGCGAAGGCGTCCGGGTCGCCGGCCAGGACCCGGTCCACGCGGGCTCGGTCTTCCTCTCGGCTGTTCCTGGCGCAGGTTCCGGCGTCCGTCGCCCCGACGTGTGCTCCGAGGTGCGCTGCTCGCTCGTTGCGCGGGCGGTCGCGGTTGGGGGGCGTCAAATTCATCGCGATGTCCTCGGGGCCCCGAGGGAGTCAAGCGTAGGCGCGGGCGGGCTTGTCCGTGGGGGGGGTCGGGTGTGATCAGAGTCACCAAGCGCACCTCAGTATTTCACACTAGAAACAGCATTTCATCCTTATTCGGAAACAAATTGAGGGCAAAAGTGAGTGGGTGGCTCTTTCGTTCTTTTTCGTGCTCCGCTTCTTGCTCCGCTTCGTGCTCAGTGTTCGCTGCACAGGTACGCCCATCCGGCGCTGCCTACTCGGGGAGCCCTACCTCCTCAGCCAGCCCCAGCATCAGGTTCAGCGACTGGATCGCCACGCCCGATGCGCCCTTGCCGAGGTTGTCGAGGAGGCCGACCAGCAGCAGATGCCCGGCTGGATTGGGGAAGACATGGAGGCGGATGCGGTTGGTCCCGTTCAGCGCAGTGGGGTCCAGGGTCCACTCGTCCAGGGGGCGGCCGAGAAGGGGCTCGAGCTCAACGAATGGCTCCCTCCGGTAGCGGTCGGCGAGGATCTCCCAGGCCGCCTCGGCTCGGGTGTTCGAGGGGAGCAGACTCGCATGCAGCGGGATCTCCACCCGCATGCCGCAGGGGAAGGGGCCTACGGAGGGCACGAACTGGGGCGCATGCTGCAGGCCGCTGTACCGGTGCATTTCCGGGATGTGTTTATGGACCCGGTCCAGGGCGTAGGGGGCCTCGAAGACGTGGTCGGAGAGCCGCGTCTCGGGTGATTCCCAGCGTTCGATGAGCGGCTTGCCGCCGCCCGAGTAGCCCGAGAGGGCGTGGATGGCGATCGGGGCCTCGGCGGCGATCAGCCCGGCGTCGACCAGAGGTCGGATCAGGAGCAGGAAGGCCGAGGGATAGCAGCCCGGGTTGGTCACGCGGTCCGCGCCACGGATCGCGTCGCGCTGGCCCGGCGTCAGCTCTGGCAGGCCGTAGACCCAGCCCTCGGCGACCCGATGGCTCGAGCTCGCGTCGAGCACGCGGGATCCGCTCTCTGCCGCCCAGCCCGCGGCCTCCCGTGCTGCCTCGTCCGGGAGGCAGAGGATCGCGAGATCCGACTCGGCGATGGCTTTGCGGCGGGCGGGCTCGGACTTCCGCTCGCTCTCGCCCAGGGTCACGAGCTCCACGTCGTCGCGTCCAGCCAGCCATTGGCGGATGCGCAGGCCGGTCGTGCCGGCATGGCCGTCTATGAACAGTCGGGGTTTCGACATGGCACTCGAATCTAGCACCTCGTTTGCTGCGCCCGATTGGATGCTTCGGCAGGATGGTCCGGCGCGGCCTGCAGGGCGACATCGCCGGAGCGGTATCGCAGGAGCGGGGCCGCGTCGTGGCGCACGCCGAGCTCGAAGAGCAGACGATCCGGAGCTTGGCCCTCGATCCGAAGCCGCCCAGAATGAACGCCGCGCTGGTGATGGAAGGCGCAGAGCGTGATGCGGTTCCACGGCGCGTCGGCGCCACCGTGGGAGCGAAAGATGATGTGGTGGTTGTGGAGGTTCCTGCGCGATGAGCAGCCCGGCGCCGCGCAGCGATACCCGTCGCGCTCGTAAACGGGGTCCAGCCGGCGTCGGGAGGGATCCTCGAGGGTCCAGGTCGAGATCGCGTGATCGAGCAGCGCCCCGAAGACCGCGCTCTCGGAAGCGGGTCCCTCGTTCTCCACCCGGAGCCGAACCTGGAACTCCGCCCGCACCGCCCCGAAGAGCCACGCGACGTCCCGTGGTAGCCGCCAATCGAGTCGCTCGGTCGCTTCGACATCGATCTCGTGCGCACACATCTGCTGCTCGCTCTCGGGGATCGGATCCTGGGCGCGCTCGGGATCGCGCTTGCAGCGCTCGAAGGCGGCTGCGTACCCGGCGCGCACGAGCATCGCGCGTTCGACGTCGGCCTCGAGCCGGCGCAGCGTCACCCGCTCCGCCCAGGCGATCCAGCGACGTCGCCAGTCCGCCGGCGCCTCGTTCGAGGACTCGCCGCCCGCGAGCCCGCCCGGCGCGAGCTCGCCCGGCGCGAGCTCGCCCGGAATGTCGAGCAGGAGCAGAGGCACCAGGCACTGCGCCTTCACCCACGACAGGCGTCCACGACGGAAGGCCTCGCGGAGCTCCGGGCAGACGTCCCCGGCACGCTCGATTCGAAGCAAGGCCCGGGCCTTGCTGGCGGACATTCCGAGCCGCTCGCCCGCGTACCTGGCGAGCGTCCAGAAGCTGGCCTTCCACTCGTACTCGCTGGACGTGACCCTGCGCAGCAGCGGGGCGCTCTCGGCGTCGAGGGCCTGTTCGAGACGAAAAGCGTCGCACAATCGTCGGTCGAGCTCGAAGGCGTCGACCTCGTCGAGGCCGGCGGTGAGGGGCTCGAGCAAAGCTGTTGTCTGAGCCGAAGGACTCGGCCACGGGTCGTGGGGTCCGTCGCAGCGCGTTTCGAGCTGTGTCCCGGGCTCCGCCGTGAGCCACGTGGGCCCTGTATCTCCCGGGTTCGGGAGCGCGTTCGGGAGCGCGTTCGGGAGCGGGCTCGAGTCAGCAATCAGGCCGGCGCCAGAGTTCGCGGCTGCGCCCGGATCCGGGTCCGAATGACCCTCCGATTGTGATCGCGTGTCAGGCCGCGTCGGGGCCGCGTGGGGGGTGCATGAGGCAGATGGCGTCTTGCAGCCTCGGTCGAGACCTCCGAGAACGCCTCGGCGACGACCCACTCGAGCGCCTCTTCCGCGCGAAGCCGCTGGCCGGCGACGCGCTCGGCCAGGTCCCGCGCCTGCAGCCACTTCTCCCGCACGGCAGGCGTGCAGCGCAGGCGGACGCTCACCCGTGCCTCGTCGTCCTCCGGTTCGTTCGGTCTGTCCTGCATCTTGCGGACCTGACGCACGCTCTGCTCCAGCTCGCGGATGGACCGCGTTCTTGCGTGAGAGATCCAGGCCTCCTCATCCTCGCTCGTCGCCGCTCGCGTCAGGATCCGCACCTTGCTCCAGGGCAGCTCGTTCTCGGTCAGTGATCGTTCCAGGCGCGGGAGGTCGGCGAAGGCACGGTGGGTCTGGGCGAGATCCTGGATCTGACGGGCCGAGACGCCGGCTCGCTCGCGGGCGTAGTCGCCGAGGCGCGCAAAGCAAAGACGCTCGTATCCCCGCGTGTCGAGAAGTCGCGCACAGAGTGCTGCCAGCGCGCGGCGCAGCGGGCCTTCCGCGACTGCCAGTACGGCGAGGCGCGTCTCCCCATCGAGACTTTCAGCTGAAGCTTCTTCGGCATCATTCATGTCGTGCTCTCGTTGGGACCAATGAAGGGAACATAGGCGAATGAAAGACGAAAGTCAAGGACAGCGGAAACTGAATAACACTGTTATGGGATGAGGCCTATTGCTCGCATCGCTCGCGCCCGGCTGTCGAGGTGTCTCGATGTGTTCCCAAGGCTGCCGACATTTCGTTCGTTCCCGGGACGCCGAGCCAGAGCCGGTCGAGTCCGGCGGCCCAACCCGGATTGTTCCGCCGGGGGCCTCGAGCCGACTCGACTCATCTGAAGTGTGCGGCTCAGGGGTGAAGACTGAGGATGACGCGGGGCTAGTGCTTTCCGAGGGAGGCGTTCTCGGCGTAGTCGATGGGGACCTCGATCAGGTTCACGCCACCTTCGTCGAGGCAGCGGTTCAGGAGGGGGAGGAGCTCGTCGGTGTTCGTCACGCGGAAGCCGCGGGCGCCGTAGCTCTCGGCGTAGCGGACGAAGTCGGGGTTGCCGAACTCGAGGCCCCAGTCGGGGAAGCCGAGGTCGGCCTGCTTCCAGCGGATCATGCCGTAGGCGTCGTCGCGCAGGATCAGGGTCGTGACGTTGCGGTCGGTGCGGACCGCGGTTTCGAGCTCCTGGGAGTTCATCATGAAGCCGCCGTCGCCGCAGATCGCCAGGATCTTCCGGTCCGGATAGACGAAGGAGGCTCCGATCGCCGACGGTAGTCCCGCGCCCATGGTCGCGAGGGCGTTGTCCAGAAGGATGGTATTCGGTTGATAGGCTTCGTAGTTCCGGGCGAACCAGATTTTGTACATGCCGTTGTCGAGACAGACGATGCCGTCCTCGGGCATGGCGCGGCGAACGTCGGCAACCAGGCGCTGTGGGACGAGAGGGAACGAGGGATCGTCGCATTTCTCGCTCGTGTGCTTCTCGACGAGCTCCTGGACGGTCTTGAAGGCCGAGAAGTCCCAGTGGTCCTGGTTGCGGATCGACTCGTTGATCTGCCAGACGGCGTTCGCGATGTCGCCGACCACCTCGCGTTGGGGGAAGTAGATGGAGTCGACGCCAGCCGAGGCGAAGCTGATGTGAAGCACTTCGACGCCTCCGTGTGTCATGAAGAAGGGCGGCTTCTCGATCACGTCGTGGCCGGCGTTGATGATGAGGTCCGCGGCAGCGATGGCTTCGTGGACCGAGTCGGCGGAGGAGAGAGCGGCGGTGCCGAGGTACTGGGGATGGCGCTCGTCGATGACGCCCTTGCCCATCTGGGTGCAGACGAAGGGGATGCCCGTCTGCTCGACGAAGCGGGTGAGCTGGTTGCTGGTCCGCTTGCGGTTGGCGCCGGCGCCGACGAGCAGCAGCGGATGGTGCGCCCGCTCGATCATCTCGACCGCGAGTCGGACGGCCTTCTCCTCGGCCGCGGGCCGTCGGGCCGCCTCGGGATCGAAGAGATGGGCATTCTCGACGCACTCCTCGGCGATGTCCTCGGGTAGCTCGAGATGGACCGCGCCCGGCCGCTCCTCCTCGGCCAGTCGAAAGGCCTCGCGCACGGCCGAGGGGACGTTCGCACCGTGCACGATCTGACGGGCGTACTTCGTGACGGGTCGCATCATGTCGACGACGTCGATGATCTGGAAGCGGGCCTGCTTGCTCTTCTTGATGGGCTTCTGGCCGGTGATCATGAGCATCGGCATCGCCCCGAGCTGGGCGTAGGCGGCGGCGGTGACGAAGTTCGTGGCACCGGGGCCGAGCGTCGATAGGCAGACGCCGACCTTTCCGGTCAGGCGTCCGACGGTGGCGGCCATGAAACCTGCGGCCTGCTCATGGCGTGTCACGATCAGGCGGATCTTCGAGCCACGAAGACTCTCGAGCAGGTCGAGGTTCTCCTCGCCCGGGATGCCGAAGATGTACTCGACGCCCTCGTTCTCGAGGGCCTGCACCATCAGATCCGAGGCCTTGGTTCCGCTGCCGTGGGTCATGCTCATAGAGGATCTCCCGTGCTGGTGTTTGCAGCGTAACACGCAGCCGGGTGGCGGTAGTGGTGACTGGATGGCGTTGGCGGTCGAGGGGGATCGGTTGCGGTGGTGATGATGAGGGGGCGGGACTCGCCAGTTGGGGTCGGGGGTCGGGGG
>CAYWGW010000219.1:0-7086 GCA_964457385.1 uncultured Spirochaetaceae bacterium | reverse complement strand
CAGGATGGCGACGCCGGTCGTGCCCCAGAGCTGTGCGGTGAGCATGCGATCGGCGTGGGTCGGTCCCCAGACCACCCGCAGCAGGGCGATGCCGATCGTGAGGAGCAGGAAGGAGGCCACGCCGAGCTCGAGCTCAGCCATGATCGCTTCCCTGGATCGGATTCTTCCCTCTGGCTCCGTTGCGCGAAGGCGGATCCAGTCCGAAGAGCGGAGCAACCCGCCGCTCGAGCTGGCTCAGCTGCGCCCCGACGTCCCGACTGCCGCCGATGACGTGAACCGCGAGTGTGTCACCTTCGACCTCCGCGCTCAGGGTGCCCGGGAGCAGGCTGATCACGCCGATGAAGAACGTCCTGGCGTTGCCGGGTGGGAGTCGCAATCCGTACTGATGGAGCCGTGGCTCGATCGCGAATCGCCTCTGGCCCCCGAGAGCGCCTTCGATGTCGGCGGTGTCGGCGGTGCCTCTGGCGTCTGGAGAAAGGATCGCGCGCAGGGCGATGTCCGCGCCCGCCTGCAGCGACTGTCCGATGAAGCCGGGCAGGAAGCGAGCCAGGGCGAGCGGATGAAGCGAGAGGGGCGGACCGCCCAGCAGTCCGTTCCGGACCCCCGTCGCGATCGCGGCGATGCAAAGCCCGAAGGGCAGCCCGCTCGCATCGCCTCGTGTGAGGAGCAGCCATAGCGCCAGCAGGCAGACCATCTCGACGGCCATTCCCTGGACTCGACGCAATCGGGACACGGAGGCGGAATCGCGATCGGACATGCTGGACGGCGCTTCCTCGTTTTCCGTACAGGGTCGTTCAGTTCATGGTCAGTCTAGCCGTCGTCCCGAGCCGTCCCCGCCGAGCCCCACTCCCCGAGCTGCTCGAAGAGCAGCGTCACGGGCAGTGGATCGAGCTCGAGTAGCTCACCGTGGGTGCGCTCCCCCGAGGTCGCGCGGATCCGATCGCGCACGGCCTCGAGGTCTTCGCACTCGATCTCGTAGAGCGCCAGGAAGCGGCGACCTGCGACGCCGTCGGCGCCGGGCAGCAGCTGATGGCGGGAGAGCTGCCAGCGCGTGGCGGAGACGATCCCCTCGACCTGAAGCAGCTCCTGCACGTGAAGCGAATACCAATCATTGAACTCGTCGACGCGGCTCTCGTCCCGCGTATTCGAGGCCACCAACATGAGGGCGCGGGGCATGCTCTTCTCCTCTTCCGGGACGGGCGGCGACGGGTCGCCGATCGTCAGGCGCTCGCGCGCGGCGTGCCGGGAATCGGGCCCCGGACCTTCATGCCCGCCGTGACGCCACCGTCGAGATCGAAGTCGGCGCCGGTGTAGAACGCGCTGTCGTCCGAGGCCAGGAAGGCGACCGTGGCGGCGACGTCCTCGACCCGTCCCCGGCGCCCGATCGGCGGCGGATCGTGCTTCTCCTCGGCCGCGCGCACCGCCTTGATGTCGAGATCCGGCAGCAGCGCCTGCACCATCTCGTCGCTGCCGGTGGAGGGATTGACGGCGTTGACCCGGATGCCGTAGCGGCCGAGCTCGAGGGCGGCGGCCTTCGTGAGGCCGCGGACGCCGAATTTGCTGGCGCAGTAGGCGGCGGTGCCCGGGGCGGCGTGATGACCGTCGATCGAAGAGATGTTGATGATCGAGCCGCCGCCCCGCCGCCTCATCGGCTCGATGGCGGAGCGGATGCCGAGAAAGGTGCCCAGCTCGTTGACGCGAAGGACGCGCAGGTAGTCCTCGACGCTCGTGAACTCGATCGGCGCGATGTGAAGGATCGCAGCGTTGTTCACGAGGGTCGTGAGCGGGCCGAAGGTCGACTCGGTCAGGCGGATCGTCTCGGCCCACTGAGCCTCGTCGCTGACGTCAGCGTGGCAATAGAGCGTCGCCCCGCCGAGCTCTTCTGCCACCGCTCGACCCGCGTCGTCGAGCAGGTCGACGAGCACGACCTTCGCTCCGTCCGCCGCGAGCCGGCGCGCGATCGCCTCCCCGGAGCCGCGTGCGGCCCCCGTCACGATCGCCACCTTGTCTGCCAGCCGCATCGTCATCCCGAACGCTCCCTCCACCTCCGAAGTTGGCGACGAGCATACCGTTTCGAGACAGCGCGAGAGGAGTCGCTGTCGACCGCTGCGAGCGGGGCCGAGCGCTGGCGCGAGCCGGTCACGCCGGAAGTGCCGCTGCGCATCCGGGACCGCTGAAATCGCTTGATTCACCCCGAGCCCCCGTGTAGGCTGACCTCTGGTCATTCGAGTCGGGCCATTCCAGTCGAGGACGGAGAGCGAGGTCTCGTGCACCGCGCTGTTTTCAGGGCTGAATTCCGGATCCGGGATGGGGAACGCCCGAGGGCCGGCAGGGTCCAGCGCATCCGAGCCGTCGGGCTGGGAGGGCTGCTCGCGTTCGGCCTGGGGGTGGTCGGCGGATTCCCGGCCGCCGCCGGGACGGAGGTCTCCGGTCGTGGCCCCACCCTGTCCGACGCGGTGCCCGAAGAGTCCGGAGAGGTCCTCGATCTCGCCCGCTTCGACGGTCTCTGGCATCGGATCGAGGTCGAGCAGGATGACGACGTCCGACTCTCCACCATCGATTGGGCGCTCGAGCAGCTCTCCTGGCTGCTGCGGACGATGGTCGGGAAGGTGCTCCGCCAGAATACGACACCGCCCTCTGAGCTTCATTTCGTCTGGGAGGACGGTCGACTCTATCAGCAGCGCACCCTCGAGAATGGCGAGGTCCAACGTCGGCTCGTCGTACCCGACGGCCGGATGCGCCCGGATCGCGACGGAGTCGAGATCGCTTGGCAGGCCAGCCCGTCGGCGCTGCGCATCGACTGGATCCAGGAGCAGGCGCGCGGGTCTTCGACCTATCGCCTGGCCCCGGGGCCTTCGCAGCCGGGGCAACAGGAAGCGCCTGCCGCGGACGCGGGGCCGGGCGCAATGCTCGTCGAGTACGAGATCCAGGTGACGGCGGTCGAGGACATCCGGCCGGTGGCCTTTCTCGCCCACTTCGATCGGGCGCGGGCGGGCGCGCCTGCCCACCCACCTGCCCACCCGTCTGAGAATCCGCCGAACCGCCGCCCCGACCGCGCTTCGCCATGAGCCCTCCGCGCTGGAGCATGGCCCATGGGCCATGGGCTCAGGCATGGGCTCAGACGTGGACGATGCGCACCAGGTTGGTGCTGCCGCTCGCGCTGGAGATGCCGGCGGTGACGACCAGGACATCGCCCGGGCGTGCACAGATCTCCCGGGCGCGTTCGATGCCGAAGTCCACCTTCTGCAGGTCGTCGTCGTCGCCCTCGTAGAGCAGCCCCGTGACGCCCCAGTTCAGCGCCAGGCGCCGGATGACCTGCGCCGAGCGGCTCACGGCCAGGATCGGGCACTCGGGTCGATATTTCGAGATCGAGCGCGAGGTATTGCCGGTCTCGGTAAGGGTCAGGATGGCGGCGGCCGCCGTCCGACTCGCGATCGTCGTGGCGGCGTGGGCGACCGCGTCGGTGAGCCGATCGAGTACCCGGGGCTCCATTCGCTGGAGGTCACCGTACTCGGACAGGGCCAGCTCGGCCTCGCGGGCGATCGTCGCCATCATGCGGACCGCCTCCGTCGGATGGCGACCCGTCGCCGTCTCGGCGGAGAGCATCACCGCCGAGGTGCCGTCGAGGATGGCGTTGGCGACGTCGCTCGCCTCGGCGCGGGTCGGCCGCGGATTGCGCACCATCGAATCGAGCATCTGCGTCGCCGTGATGACGGGCTTGCCCGCCTGCACGGTCGCGCGGATGATGCGCTTCTGGACGACCGGCACGCGCTCGACGGGGAGCTCCACGCCCAGATCGCCGCGCGCGACCATGGTGCCGTCGGCCGCTTCGATCAACGCTTCCAGGTTCTCGACCGCTCGCCGATGCTCGATCTTCGCGAGGATGGGGATCTCCGCGCCGTGCCCCCGGAGCACCTGGCGAATAGACTCGATGTCCTCGGCCCCGCGCACGAACGAGGCCGCGACGTAGTCGAAGTCCGACTCGGCGATGAAGCGCAGGTCGTCGAGATCCGCGGGGCCGAGCAACGGCAGGTCGAGATCGACGCCAGGGACGCTGAGGCCTTTGTAGGCGCCGAGCTCGCCGCCCCGCACGACCCGGCAGCGGATCTCCTCCTCGTCCGTCGACTCGACGCAGAGCTCCATCGTGCCGTCGTCGAGAAAGATCGAGACGCCGGGTTCCAGCTCGCGACCGAGCCGGGCGTAGCTGACCGAGACGCCCGCGGCGTCACCGGGCCGCCCGCCGGGCCGCCGTTCGGATCCCCCGTCGGATCGCTGGTCGGCCTTGCCAGCGGGCCGATCCGCGGGCTGGAGCGGGAGGGGATGGAGCGAGAACAGGGCGCCCCGTACCAACTCGATCGGGCCGTCCCGAAGCGGACCCGTCCGGATCTCCGGTCCCCGGGTATCCGCCATCAGGGCGACGTTCGCCCCGATTTCCGAGGCTGCCCTCCGCACCTTCTCCCCGAGTGCGCGCAGCGACTCGTGGTTGCCGTGCGAGAAGTTCAGCCGGGCCACGCTCATGCCCGCCCGGATCAGCTCCTGGATGGCCTCGACCGAATCGCAGGCCGGTCCGATGGTGGCGACGACCTTGGTGCTGCGGAGTCTCTCCATGGCCGGAGAGCTTAGTCCATCGCATGCTCGGCGTTCGAGTCGATTTCCAGATAGCGCGAGAGATAGTGGACGCCGAGGTAGAAGGGGATCGTGTCCATCAACGCAATCGCCAGCTTGAAGACGTAGCCCGAAACGATGTAGACCCAGAGCTGAGGCCAGAGAGCGGCGTCGGCATCGATCGGGAGCCCCCGTGCGTAGAAGTGGGTGATCGTGATGACCGCGGTCGTATCGACGAGCTGGCTGATCACGGTCGAGCCGTTGTTGCGAAGCCAGAGATGACGGCCTTTCGTGAGCCGCTTCCAGAAATGGAAGAGGAAGACGTCGCAGAGCTGGGCAGAGAGGTAGGCGATCATCGAGGCGGCCACCGCCCCCATCGTCAGAAAGCGGATGCGATAGAAAGCGAAGTCGTAGGCCTCGACCGGCGGTAGGCCGGTGGTCGGTTCGATCGTCGGCGTGGGCGGCAGCAGCCCGCCGAGCCAGAGAAAGGCGACGACCCAGAGATTCAGCAGCAACCCCACCCAGACGAGAAAGCTCGCGCGTCGCTGTCCGTAGAGCTCGGAGATGAAGTCCGTGCAGAGAAAGGTGATCGGATAGGGCAGCACGCCGATCGCCAGGGGCATCGGGATCACGATCCCGAAGACCTCGAAGGAGAGGTCGATGAAGCGCGAGACCCCGAGGATGTTCAGCATCGTCATCGAGCCGAGGAAGAGCCCCGCGAGCACGAGATAGACGCGCTCCCGACGGGCGTGCAACGCCGAGGCCTCGATCGGATGCAGATCGTTCATCGCGACTCGGCTCCTCGGCTCGGCTCGTTCAGAAGGGCTCGCGGCAGGTGCCTCGCGGCGAACGGATCCGCCTCCGGGTCAGCGACCGAGCCGCTCCAGGAGCGTCGGGAGCCCGGCATCCGCCGCCGACACGGCGGATCCTATCCCGGCGGGCGGGACCTCGCCGATCAGGCGCGGACCGAGTCGCTCACGCAGGCAGTCGAGGTTTTCCGCGTCCGCCCCGGAGAGCGGACCCTGGGCATGAGAGAGGACGACCCCCAGCACGTCGAGTCCCCGCGCGTCGGCGGCCTCGAGCGTCAGCCGGGTATGGTTGATGGTGCCGAGGGCGGTGCGCGCGACGATCAGGACCGGCAGCTCGAGCGTCCGAGCCAGATCCGCCATGTCCGTCCGTTCATCGAAGGGAACCAGCAGCCCGCCGGCCCCCTCGACCAGCATCAGCGCGTGTCGCTTCGCGAGCGCAGCGAAGGCTTCCCGGATCGGTGCCAGGGAGGCCTCGCGCCCCTCGGCACGCGCGGCGACGAGGGGCGCGGCGGGCAGGCCGAATCGCAGCGGGCAGACGAGCTCGATCGGGTCGTCCACCCCGGCGGCCGCGCGCAGGGCCAGGGCATCCTCCGGGCCGCTCGCGGGTACCCCCGTCTCGACTGGCTTCATCACTCCGACGTCGACCCCGGCGGCGCGCAGACCCCGCGCCAGGGCGCAGGCCACGACGGTCTTGCCGACGCCCGTATCCGTTCCCGTGACGAAGACCCCGCCCATGGGATGCTAGGCGCCCACCGGCGCGTCACCACCTTCGGTCATGCGCTCGGCGATGCGCTCGGCGGTGTGGTCTGCGCTGAAGGCGGCAGTGTGGTCGGCGACGCTGTCGACGATGGCGTCGGCGAGTCCGTCGATCTCGCTCTCGGAGTGGGTCGCCATCGGCGTGATGCGAAGCCGCGCCGTATCCCGGGGCACGGATGGGTGGCGGATGCCCTGGGCGTAGTAGCCGCACTCCAGCAGCTGCTCGCAGACTGCCATCGTCCGGGCATTGTCGCCGAGGACCACCGGAAGGATATGGGTCGTGCTCGGCGCCGTTGCGATACCCGCCCGCGCCAGCCGCCGGCGCAGGCGATCGCAGTTCGCCTGCAGCCGTTCCCGGCGCCAGGGCTCCGCATCGACGAGGCGCAACGCGGCGCGCGCCGCCTCGACCTGGGCCGGAGCCAGGGCGCAGGAGAAGATGAAGCTGCGCGCCGTGTTCACGAGCAGCTCCCGCAGCTTCGCCGAGCCGACGACGAAGGCGCCGAAGGAGCCGAGGGATTTGCCGAGCGTCCCCATCAGGATGTCGACCTCGGCCAGCACGCCCGCGGCCTCCGCCGTGCCGCGCCCGCGCGCGCCGAGGGTGCCCGTGCCGTGGGCGTCGTCGAGCAGCACGAAGGCGTCGGCGTCGTGGGCGAGCTTCACGATCTCGGCCACCGGGGCGACGTCGCCGTCCATGCTGTAGACGCCGTCCACCGCGACCAGGATCCGCCGCGCCCGCGGCCGGACCCGGGCGAGGGTCTCGCCGAGCGAGTCGACGTCGCCGTGGCGGAAGACCGCGACCTCGGCGCGAGCCAGCCTGGCGCCGTCGATGATCGAGGCGTGGTTGAGTGCGTCGGAGACGATCACGTCGCCCGGGCCGACGAGCGCCGGAATCACTCCGACGTTCGCCATGTAGCCG
>CAYWGW010000218.1:6168-7113 GCA_964457385.1 uncultured Spirochaetaceae bacterium | reverse complement strand
CCGGCGTGCCCCCGAGCATCGCCCGCCCCTCCTCCCCGAGCGCGTAGTCGAAGCGCTCCATGCGATCGGGAAACACGTGCATCGGATCGTAGGTATGTCGGAGGATCGCCTCCCGGGCGGACTCGAAGAGCAGCCAGCTCTCGCCCGCCGGCGTCAGCTCCACCCGCGAGTTCACGTCTCCACCATCGACCCGCAGATCCGGACGCGGCCCCTCGCTCCCCGCGAAGGGCACGAAGCGCTTGCCCATCCCCTCGACCCGGGCCTGCACCGCCGCCTGCGCGTTCTCGTAGGCCGCATCGCTCCACTCCTGCACCTCCTGGGCGACGTCGCCGGACGACACAACCGAGATCTTGACCAGCGGCGGGATCAACGTGATTGCCTCGAGATCGGCGAACCGGACCGGAAAGTTCGGCACCTCGCGGTAGGGCGGCGGGACGGCGCAGGCGGCCTGGAAGAGGAGAAGAGTGGGGAGAAGGAGGGGAGAAAGGAGGAGTCGGGGAGAGGGAGAGGGGGAGAGCAAGAGGGACCGCGAGGGAATAGCGCGCATCGTCGTGGTCGCGTCCCTGATCATGGTCATGATCTTGGTCATGCAGAACCCATCCTGACTCCGACCCTCCGTCGCCGCGGAGCAGCCCGGGCACCCCGGAAGCGAACGAGTGCGGCTTTGTTCGACCGGCGAATCATAACGGAGATGACCGGGCCTGGGCACCCGGGGGATCGGCGGATCGGGGACAGGCGCTGTCCGTGGTCCATGCAAGCTTCGCGATCCCGATCCGGGTACGGCCCACGCCAGCGACGCCCGTGCGGGACGAACATCGCTGGCCCATTCCTCTCCTGGTTCGCGTGCGGAAGCTCGAGCGGGCGACCACTCGAAGGGCTGCCCCTGGCCCTGGCAGCTTCATGGCGAGGGGCAGCTCGGCGGCGGGCGGCGGGCGCGATCTTCGG
>CAYWGW010000218.1:0-6158 GCA_964457385.1 uncultured Spirochaetaceae bacterium | reverse complement strand
CGGTCATCGTCACTTCGGTTGCGCAGTTTCGAATCGAGTCGGCCGACGATCTCGCCAGCGAGTCCGAACCGTCGCTCGATTCCCGGTACCCGGGGCTAGAGCCCGGCGATGGGCCGGTGCTCGATGTTCCGCCACTGCTTCTCCGCCTTTGCGACCGCGCCCGGCACGTCGGCGGTGAATGCCCGAGCGATTTCACCGTTCAGATTGAGATAGAGCCGGTCCTTCCAGATCGTCCAGTAGCGCGGATTCCCGTCGAACTTCTTGCCGACCGAGACGCCGTAGGCGCAGAAGCCACCGAATGCGGGCACATAATGGTCCGGGTCGCGTTCGAATGTCTTCTTGTTCTCCTTGCTGGCGAAGTAGTAGGTCGCGCCTCGATGAACACTGGCATGACCGGCGTTTCCGACGGCCGGCGCACCCTGGCTGAAGAAGGCGACGGGATCGTAGCCATGCAAGGCCAGGGGAGCGCCGTCTGCCGTGTGTCCGTTGGTGAGGTTGATCTCGTCGGCCGCGAGCGCGGCAGTGGATGCTCCGAAGAGCAGTCCGGCAAAGGCCATCGCCGCCGTCCATCGGCGAAAGCGAAAGGTCGATCCGGGGTTCGGGGTGATGCGGTCTTTCATCGTCTCAGGTCTCCCTGGGCGTCATGCCCGTGACGCCGGTGGGACGCGCCATCCCCCTCGAGCCTTACCTGGCAGACGAAGCCGACTCGGCGGAATCCGTGGAGTCGGTGAGGCCAATGGGTTCGGCGGAATCGGAGGGCTCGTCGAAGTCGGATCGGGGTCCGTCGGGCCGGGTCGGGCGAAGCGACGGGTATCCCTCGGTGTACACCCAGTCGTTCGAGCGAGCCGGGACGTGGCAGCCGAGACAATCCTGCCTGAAGTCGGAGGCCACGTTCTCCGTCGGTGACTCGCTCTGGAACAGCGCCCAGCCCCAGCCCTCGCCCCACGTGCGCTCGTTCGGAAAGCGCCCCCGAACATCCTTTACCATCAGGAACCACTGCCTCGGCTCCGTCACCGACGCGACGTCCGAGCCCGTCGTGTAGCTCGCGCGTCGATGGCTGGCGATCTCCTTGATGAGGGCGGCGCCATCGGGAAAGACGCCGGTCTTCCGCCAGGCCTCCGCGACTCCAGGCTGGGTATAGACGTGGTGGAAGCCGGCGGCATCGCCTTGTGGAACGAACCAGCTTCCCAGATGCACGAGTCCCTCCATCGCCGTCTCCGGGTCGAATGTGAAGCGCCCATCCGGACGGACGTAGCGCTCATAGCCGTCGAAGGGCGCGTCGAGACCCAGCTCCCCGACCCGGGCGCCGGCTCCCACTCCAGCTTCCGTTCCAACTCCGGCTCCTGCTCCTGCTCCTGCTCCGACACAGGCCAGGAACGCAGCGAGCGTTGCTCTCCAGCCCCAGCGCGATCCGCCTGTCATGTCGCCCGTCATGTCGCATTCCTCCTCGACTCGCTCGTCGCGCTCGTCGCGCCTGGCTACCACTCGTACGCGGGGGGTGCGATCAGCTCGACGATTCGACCGGTCCCGCCCGCAGCGCGCCGATCAGCACCGCGTACTCGTCCGCGCATTCCGGACACGACTCCAGATGCACCTCGATGCGCTTCAGCGCGACCGCGACTTCGGCCCCCACGAGCTCCGCCTCAGCGAACTCCGCCATTCCCGTCAGGCATTCGTCGCAGGAGATCTCGTCGTCGCGTGTCGTCGCGACGAAGTCGATCAGTTGCTGCAGCTGTCGACGGTTCAGGCCCATGTTCGAACTCTCCATCTCGTGTTCATGCGTCCTCGTGTTCATGCGTCGTCGTCATGCGAAGCAGGCGCGGATCTCGTCGACGTCGAAGCCCGATGCCTCCAGCCCGCGCTTCAACTTCTTTCGCGCGTCGTAGCCGAGCTTGTAGACGGCGTTGCGATTGATGCCCAGGCGCCGTCCGATCTCTTCCTGCGGCATGCCGCGCAGCTCGGCGACGATCGCGGTCCGTTGCCTCGGACTGAGCTCCGTCTCGAAGACCTCTCGCATCGCCCGAATAACGGCGAGCTGCGCCGCGCGTGTCTCGGGTCCTGCGAGCTGATCGACGCATTCATCCGCAGTGAAGGTTCCCTCGACGGTGAGCGCCTCGAGCGAGACGTCCTTCCAGCGGCGGCGACGAAGCTCCGTCATCGCGATCCGCACGGCGATCGTCACCACCCAGGTCGTGAATCGGCTGCGTCCCTCGAAGTCGTCGAGTCGATCGAGGGTACGGATGATGGCGTCCTGGACGACATCATCGAGCAGGTCGTCGCGCACGGCCCCGTGACGCCGCAAGCTGGTCGGCAACACCCGCAGCAGGTACCGGCGCAGGTCTTCGAGCGCCGCCGCCTGGGCGACCCCATCCGCACGAAGATCCTTCAGCCAGTCCGCGTTCGATCGACGGTCGTGCATGGCTCGCTCACCGGAATCCTCGCGACCCCGGTCACCGCCCGGATTCGGGGCGGCTCGTGCGGAGTGGAGGGGGATGGCTCCGGATCTCGCTGCGACATCGTCCACGCCTCTTGGACGCCGCCACGACGGGATTTCTTACCGAAAATCGGTGACCCGCGCGGCAGGTGAGATCTCGGGCGCCCAACCCGTCCCAGCGGCGTCGATCGAGCGATGAGAGCCGGGAGCGCCGGAAGAGCCTGCTCGGGCACCGATCCGACGCAATCGGCCTGGACGACACGACGCGAGACGACACGAGACGGAATCCAGACCTGGGCCGGAACCAGACCGGCACCAGATCAGAAACCAACCAGAAAGGAAGTCCTGATGTTCGATCATTTGAGTGTGGGCGTCGACGACGTTCGAGCGGCGGCCGAGTTCTATGGGCCCCTGCTCGAGACCCTGGGCTCGAAGGAGCTCCTGCGGGCGGAATGGGGCGTGGGCTACGGCCCCGATACTCTCGGCTTCTTCGCCATGCGCGCCTACGATGGGCGGGCAGCGACGGCCGGCAATGGAGCGCACGTGGCCTTCACGGCGGCCTCGACCTCGGAGGTGGACGATTTCCACCGGGTGGCACTCGAGCGGGGCGGACGCTGTGCGGGCGCGCCGGGCAGCCGTGAGGCGCTCGGGCCGAACACCTATGCAGCCTTCGTCTACGACCCCTTCGGAAACAAGCTCGAGGCGATCTACGGCGGCTTCGCGGCCTAGAGCCTGTCGCAATGCCCCCGACCGAGTGAGGTGCGCGAATCACGACCGAGGGGGTATTGGGATAGGCTCTTAGCCACGCGGGGTGGGTCGCGAGCTGCCAGCCCACCCCGCCAGCAGCTCGCGGACCCGCGCCTGCAGGGCGGGCACCACCTCGGCCTCGAACCACGGATTCTTCCTCAGCCAGAGACCGTTTCGCGGCGAGGGATGCGGGATCACGATCCGATCCGGCAGCCAGGCGGCGAAGTCCCGAGCCAGCGACGTGATCGAGCCGCCCCGCGGCGCATAACGACTTGCGGCATGCCCGCCGACGATCACGATCAAGCCGACGTGGCGGAAGGCGCCCAGCATCCGATCGTGCCATCGCGGCGCACACTCTGGACGCGGCGCCAGATCGCCCGACCGTCCCTTTCCGGGATAACAGAAGCCCATCGGCATCAGCGCAACCCGTTCCGGATCGTAGAAGACCTCGTCCGCGATTCCGAGCCAGCCCCGCAGTCGGACCCCGCTCCGATCGTTCCAGGGAATCCCCGTCTCATGCGCCACGGCTCCGGGCGCCTGGCCGATGACGAGGACCCGGGAGCCCTCGGAGCCCTGGATCAAGGGCCTGGGTCCCAGCGGCAGCACCTCCTCGCAGAGCCGGCAGGAACGCGCCTCCTGGATGATGACGTCGAGTCCCACGGCCTTCCTCCTCGTTGCTGGCTTTCGCGCTGCTGGCTTTTGCGCTGTCGCGCCGTCGCGCAGCGGTCCTTGCACCGGCGCGCGGCGGTCTTTCGAGGGAGGGGCTTTCTGCTCGGACTCTTACGCGGACATGCACTACCTTTCCCGGTGAGCGTCTGAGGGTGGTCATCATGCGGCGAGGTTCGACCCGGGCCCGCTCGCGCACGGGTCGCGATGCGGAATCGCCGACGGCGCGCTGCGCCCGGTTTGACGCTTGTCGCGCTACAGCGTACACTCCGGCGCGTGATCAAATCGTTCCGTCATCGCGGGCTGAGGGAACTCTACGAACGCGGGCGCTCGGCCAGGTTGACGGCAAGCTGCGTCTGCGAGCCACGTCGAGAAACGATGAACGAGAGGCCCTCATGGCAATGAAGAATCCCGTTCATCCCGGCGCCATCGTCCGCGAGGAATGTCTGAAGGCCCTGGATCTGAGCGTCACCGAAGGGGCGAAGCATCTCGGCGTCGGCCGGCAGGCGCTCTCCAACCTCGTCAACGAGAAGGCTGGCGTCTCGATCGACATGGCCTATCGCCTGTCGAAGGCCTTCGGCTCGACCCCCGAGACCTGGCTCGGCATGCAGCTCGCCTACGACCTCGCCCAGTCGCGACACCTGGAGCGCACGATCAAGGTCAAGCGGGTCAAGCGCGTGAGGGCGGCGTGATCGCGAGCAGGGGCCAGGCGCAGCCGCCACGCGTGCCGCAACGTCCCGGAGCGCACTTCGGCGCGTGATCGCCGACCGCGAGGCTCGTCCACACGAGCCGCTGACCAGATTTCGATCGACAAGCGCGCGATCCGCTACGGCGAAGCTATCGCTCGGTCTCCTTCGAGCTCCCGGGCGGCGTCTCCTGGCCCGCTTCGCGATCCGGTGTCGCGTGCGTCTCCGAATCCGGATCCCAATCCGAGCCCGAATCCGCCTCCGGCGCGTAGTAGAGCACAGGCACGCGCGCTGCGGCTTCATCTACCCCCTCCCAGAACTCCCTCCATCTCTTGTCGGTCGTGTTTCGGATGAGCTTCTCGGCCATCGCCTCTCCTCCCTTCCTTTGGCGTCAGCTCTGCAGGAGGCTGACATCAGTCGTGTAACGACGTTTTGTGAGCTGCGCACGGATCGATTCGCATTTCCACTCGTGAGGCTCCGGGCACCTGGATTCCGTCCGGCCTCGGTCGGGTCTATCACTCGCTCGTGACGGATCCGGACACGGTAGGCGTCGACCCAATGCCGTTCCTCCCCGGACTCGTTCAAGCGCATGTCCCGCCATCCTCGTCGCGCGGGGGCGGGGGGCGCGCGAGGGGCAGAGGGCGGCCCCGGCGCCTGCGATTCGTGCTAAGGATGGAAGCGTGCAGGCGCTGGAATCCGGGCAGTTCGGGCAGCTGGGCCAGTGGGCGCAGCTGGAGGCACTCCGGGGCGACCTCGTCCGCTGGGCCGCGCTCTGGGGCGTGCCGCGGATGGGCGAGGAGCTGCGGCTGCGGGTGAGCACGCGCATGCGGCGATCACTCGGCAGCTACCGGGCGGCGCGGGACGAGATCGCGCTGGCCGTCTGGCTCTTCGAGGCGCCCCCTGCGCAGACTGCGCCTACGACCCACGCGACCCACGCGACGCTTCTCCACGAGGTCCTCTGCCACGAAGGGGCCCACGCCGCCGTCCACCGCGTCCATGGCCGCTCGGTCCGGCCCCATGGTCGCGAGTGGCGGGGCTTCATGGAGCGCGCCGGGCTGCGCCCGCGTGTGCGCATCCCACTCGAGGAGCTGCCGGCGGCGCGCCGCGCCGAACTCGTCCAGACAGGGAGATGGGTGCATCGTTGTCCGGTCTGCCAGGCGACCCGGCTGGCGCGCACACGAGTGCCGCGCTGGCGATGCCGGCGCTGTCGGGAGCGGGGGCTCGGGGGGGAGTTGAGAGTGGAGCGGGTCGGGGCGGCGATGGCGGTCGATGCATGAGCGAGAGGGATTGTCCGTTCTGCCGGCCGGCGATCGATCGACTCTTTCATCTGGGGGAGGCGATCCTCGGGCTGTGGGATGGCTATCCCGTCAGTCCCGGCCATGCGCTGCTCGTGCCGAAGCGGCATGTCGCCGGCTGGTTCGAAGCGACGGAGGACGAGCAGCGCGAGCTCGTCGCGGCCATCGCGGCGGCACGCTCAGCGATCGAAGCGCGCCATCGACCCGACGGCTTCAACGTCGGCATCAATCTGGGCGCCGCCGCCGGCCAGACCGTCCCCCATCTGCATATCCATGTGATCCCGCGATACGCGGGCGACATGGCGGATCCTCGCGGTGGCGTGCGCGGCG
>CAYWGW010000217.1:0-7170 GCA_964457385.1 uncultured Spirochaetaceae bacterium | reverse complement strand
CGGGTTCGGCGGGGTGACTGGTCGATCTTAGGCAAAGAAAAAGCGAAAGTCAACCGTCTTCGCCCGCGGCAAACCGGAGCTGCCTAACGGCCAACCTCCGATGCTCCCCGCCTTTCCACCCTTCGCGTGTTGCGTTCGATGCGTTGGCTGTCTGTGGGGCCTGTCTGTGAGGATGGCAATGCGATGTGGGATCGCCATGTTAGTCTGCGCGGATTCATTGCACACGAATCCTCGATGATCCCTTGATGATCGAGAGATTCCTCCCGCCACCCAGGTCCCCGGACCAGCGCGCGAGACCGCAGCGCGATCCAGCGCACGCATGTGCCACCCATGCGCGTCACCCAGGTGGACCCAAGCACGCCCATGAGAACCCGATCACGAGGCTTGTGCATCGCCGGCACGACATGACGTTCGAAAACCGAGACCGGGAGGCCGGGGTTTAGATACCCACATACCCGTGCAGATGCGCGGGGACCGGTTCCCCTTCGAGGACTCCGGGGGCGGGGATGAAGTAGACGGCTGCAGCCGGCGGCTTGGACCCGACGCCTGGGCAGCCCAGACGCGAATGAAGCAGCCCGGCCTTCCGAGCCTGGGGGACGGAAGACGCCGCTCCGCTCCTGCTGAAACCGAATCATCCGCGTCCGGGCGGCCGCGGCGAACTGCCGGAGCAGCAGAGATGCTTGGCGTCCGTCAGCATCAGCTACTGATGCTGCTGCTCTTGCCGCTAGCGCAGCTCTCCCGCCGACAGCCGCTCGTCGCCCCAGACTTCGGGCGAGAGCGCCCGGGCTGCGTCGAAGTACCGCTCGGCCTGGTCCTCGCGGCCGAGGGCGCGCTCGATGCCGGCGCGCAGGCCCATGCCCCAGACGTCCACCTCGGGTCCGAGGCTTCCCTGGGCCTCGAAGAGCGCTCGGGCCTGATCGAGAAAGGCCTCCGCACGGTCGGGATCCCCCGACTCCAGATGGTGTCGCGCCAGGGCCAGATAGGCGAAGGGGTTGGTGGCATCGACGCGCACCGCGCGTTCGTAGCGGGCCAAAGCGCCCCCGGGCCGCCCCGCGGCGTCCTCTTCGAGGCCGGCGATCACGAGCCGCAGCGAGGCGTCACGGCGTGCATCGCCCTGGCCCAGGGCGGCGGAGGTGGTGAGTGGCGTGGCCCGGTCGGGCACGCCGGTCGAGATGCCGAAGCCGGCGCAGCCGGGAAGGAGTCCGACGGCCAACAGCAGCGCAAGCGCGACGAGGATCGGAGACATGGCTCTCACGGCGCGCACGCTCGCACATTCCCGCAGCCCGAGCCAAGACGACGACGCCCGGCCGGGGTCCCGCGACCCGCCGCTTCGTCCCTCGTCCCACGTCGCACTTCATCCCACGGCCACGTCATCCAGCGATCCCGCGTCCACCTTTCCACTTCCACGTCCACGTCCACGCCCCACGTCGTCCCGCGATCCCGCGTCCCCCGTTCATCCCCCGACCCGTCCCGCCCCCGTTCATCCCCCGAAGAGGCGGCGGAAGAAGCCGCGGCGGCGATCGGGACCGTCGGCGGGACAGGTCTCCGACGGCACGGTGCCCTCGAGAAAGTACTCCGGCCGGCTCTCGGGGCAGCCCGCCAGCGCCCGGGCCCCACTCATCGGATCGATCTCGACGCGCTCGACACCCGTCGGTCGTTGGAAGACGCCCCGGACCTGCTCGCCCGAGAGGCGCTCGAGAAAATCCGCCCAGATCGGCAGCGCGCCCCGGCTGCTCGGCACCCCGATCGCCCGCGGCTCGTCGTAGCCGACCCAGACGACCGCCACGATCTCCGGCGTGTAGCCCACGAACCAGAGGTCGTACTCCTCGTCGGTGGTGCCCGTCTTGCCCGCAATCGGACCGCGCAGACCACGCGCGCGCAGGCCGGCAGCGGTGCCCCGGTCGACGACGCCCTCGAGCAGGGAGGTCGTGAGGAAGGCCGTCCCCGGATCCAGCACCCGCTGAGACCCCGCCAGCGGCCAGCGCTCCTGGGCCACACCCTGCGCATCGAGGAGACCCGTGAAGCTGCGGGGTGTCGGCCGCAGCCCGCCGTTGGCGAAGGTGGCGTAGACCGTCGCCACCTCGAGCGGCGAGACCTCGGCGGTGCCCAGCGCGAGACTCGGCACCGGGGGCAGCCGGCTCTCGATGCCCAGTCGCCGCGCCATCTCGACCACCCGCGACATCCCGACGGCCTGGCCGATGCGCACCGCCGGCACGTTCAACGACCGCTCGAGCGCCTCCCGCACGCTGACCGAGCCCCGGAACTTCTTGTCGAAGTTCTCCGGTTCCCAGAGCCCGTCGCGGGTCTCGATCTGGAGCGGGGCATCCTCGACGCGGCTTGCCAGCGTGACGATCGGACCCGATTGGGGCGTGAGGGCGGCGGCGTAGACGACTGGCTTGAAGACGCTGCCGACCTGGCGGCGGGCCTGGGTGCAGCGATTCCACTGCGACCTCGCGTAGTCCCGCCCCCCCACGAGCGCCAGGATCTCCCCGGTCTGCGGCCGCAGCGCGAGCAGACAGCCCTGCAGAGTCGGCTGGGCGCGGCCTGACGCACCGGCGGCACGACCCGCGTCATTCGCGTCATCTGTGCCATTCGCGTCACTCGCGTCATCGCCCGCGTTAGAGCCCTCCGCGTCGGCCCCGGCTGCCCCAGCCCAACCCGCATCCATCTCGACGGCCGGCATCTGTGCCTCGAGTCGCTCGAGCCCCTTCTGCAGACTCGACACGGCGGCGCGCTGCACCGCCGGCTCGAGGGTCGAGTAGATCCGCAGCCCCTCGACTGACAACAGGCCCGCGTCATAGACCTCGGGCAGCTGGCGCGCCAGCTCGTCGAGGAAGTAACGATCCTGACCCGACTCGAGACTGACGGCGGCCAACGAGAGCGGCCGCGCCCGAGCCCGCTCGGCCAGCTCGGGGGAGATCAGCTCCTGCTCCGCCATCAGCCCGATCACCAGGTCGCGCCGGCCCTTCGCCCGCTTGGGATGGCGATGGGGGCTCAGGGCGTTCGGGCTCTGGATCACCGCCGCCAGCAGTGCCGACTCGTCGACGGCGAGATCCGGCACCGACTTGCCAAAGAAGAAGCGGGCGGCCTCGCCCACGCCATGGATCGCCGTCGAGCCCCGGCGCCCCATGTAGATCTCGTTCAGGTAGGCCTCGAGAATCTGCTGCTTCGGGTAACGAGCCTCCACCATCAGCGCCATCAGCGCCTCGGTCAGCTTGCGGCGCAGCGTGCGCTCGGGCGTGAGGAAAAAGTTCTTCACGAGCTGTTGAGTCAGCGTGCTGCCGCCCTGGCGGATCCCGCCGGCCCGGAGATTGGCGAGCATCGCGCCGACGATGCGGCGCGGGTCGATGCCGTGATGCTGCTCGAAGCGGCGGTCTTCGACGGCGTAGATCGCCGCCATCAGATGATCCGGGACCTCGTCGATCGCGACGAGATCCCGCTGCTCGCGATCGCTGCCATAAAAGGAGGAGATCGGCTCGGGCTCGAGGGTGACGACGTCCACCGGCCGGCCGCGCGCGTCCCGCATCGCGCGCACCCGCCCCTCCTCGAGCAGCAGCTCGATCTTGCGCGACGGCTCCGGCAGCTCCGGATGCTCGAAGCCCCGCAGATGCACCCGCAGCCGACCCGGCAGCCAGCGGTAGCTGCCGACCGACAGCGGCCCCGCCTCCGCCTGCTCGCGGTAGCCCATGCGGCTCAGCCAGCCGGCGAGATCGAGCTGCTGCCAGTCGACGCCGGGATAGAGCACCACCGGCGCCGCGTAGACCCGGGACGGCACCGCGAAGCGCCGCCCCTCGAAGCGCGAGACCACGATCCGATCGAGCTCGAGCAGCCAGCCCGCCGCCCACAGCCCCGCGCCGAAGGCCAGGGCCAGCAGCAAGAGCGCGAGCCGGCGCACGACCCGCGGCGGGCGGGCATCGTGCCGCCCGGCGCTCCCGGCGTTCTTCCCGGCGGCCCGGCCGCCGCGCCGGCCGCCGCCGCCGCCGGCCTTCGTGCCAGGCCTACCCCTGGCGGGCTTGCCGGGACGTCCGCCGTCCTTCTTGCTGGCCCTCGCCATACTGGCTCCTCGGTCCTGGCTTGCTTCGGTCGATCGGTCTCGCTGGCCCGCAGGGACGGTACCGGGCCTGTTGCGGTCCACCAGCGCCACGGGCGGTCGAGCCGGGTTGGAAGGAGATGGGAGAGAACCCACGTCCTCGCTTCCGTTCCCCGAATCCTCTCCTCCGCCTCCTGCTTCTTCTTTTATTGCTTTCTATCCCCCTAGCCATTCATGTCCGTCCATCTCCATCAATCGCCGTCTCCATCCACGCAACCGCGTCTCGGGCGCTTGTGCGTCTGGCTGCAAATCGCGAGAGTAGGGCGCCATGAGCTCTGGATCCCACGAGAAGCCCGCTGGCCCCGCCAAGGGTGCGAGCGATCCCGCGGCGGGAACGACCGACCCTGCCTCGGCGGACTCGGCAAGCGCGACGAGCTCCGCGGGCGCGGCAAACCCGGCGGGCGCGGCAACGTCGGCAACGTCGGCAACGTCGGCATCCGCCTCGGCGAGCGAAGCGGCCGGGACCGGGACCGCGACCGCTCCGGCGAGCAAGCCCTGGGGCGGGCGCTTCGACGAGGCGACCGACCCGACGGTCGAGCGCTTCAGCGCCTCGATCCACTTCGATCGCGCGCTGGCGCGGCACGACCTGCGCGGCTCCCGGGCGCAGGCGCGGATGCTCGGTGCGACCGGGCTGATCCCGGCCGAGGATGCCGAGGCGCTGCTCGGCGGGCTCGAGCGGGTGGCGGCGGAGATCGAGGCGGGGAGCTTTCCCTTCGATCCGGCGCTCGAAGACATCCACATGAACATCGAGACGCGGCTGCGCGCGCTGGTCGGCCCCGTCGCCGGCAAGCTCCATACGGGCCGCTCGCGCAACGACCAGGTCGCCACCGACCTCGCCCTCTTCCTGCGCGAGGTCTCGCTGGCGACCGAGCGCGGGCTGCTCGAGCTGCGGGGTGTGCTGCTCGCGCGGGCGCGGGAGCACGTGGGCACGGTGCTCCCGGGCTATACCCATCTGCAGCGCGCCCAACCCGTGCGCCTCGCCCATCACTGGCTGGCCCACGTCGAGGGCCTCGGCCGCGACGCCGGTCGCTTCCGCGACGCCCGGGCACGGATCGCGCGCTGTCCGCTGGGCGCCGGCGCGCTGGCGGGCTCGACGCTACCCCTCGACCGCGAGCAGACGGCGCGCGAGCTCGGCTTCGAGGCACCGACGCGAAACAGCATGGATACGGTCGCCTCCCGCGATGCGGCGCTCGAGTACCTGGCGGCGGCAGCGATCGCGATGGTCCATCTCTCGCGGCTGGCGGAGGAGCTCGTCCTCTGGTCGAGCGCGGAGTTCGGGTTCATCGAGCTGGCCGATGCCTACTCGACGGGCTCGAGCCTGATGCCCCAGAAGAAGAACCCCGACGTGCCGGAGCTGGTACGGGGGAAGTCGGGGCGGGCGATCGGGAACCTCGTGGCGCTGCTCACGATCCTGAAGGGGCTGCCGCTCACCTACAACCGCGACCTGCAGGAGGATAAGGAGCCGCTCTTCGACTCGGTCGCGACCCTGCGCGACTCGCTCGAGGTGATGGCGGGAGCGATCGCGACGCTGCGGGTGAACGAGGGGCGGATGGCGGCGGCGGCGGCGGATCCGATGCTGCTGGCGACGGACCTGGCCGAGATCCTGGTCGGCGCGGGGGTGCCATTCCGCGAGGCCCACGAGGTCGTGGGGCGCATCGTCGGCCATTGCACCCGCGGCGGGATCGACCTGCGCTCGCTCGACCACGCGGCGATGCAGTCCTTCCATCCGGCCTTCGAGGCGGGCGCCGACCGGCTGCTCGATCTCGAGCGCAGCCTCGAGAGCCGCTCACTGGTCGGGGGCACCGCGCGCGTGCGCGTCGAGGCGGCGCTGGACGAGATCGAGGCGGAGTTGGCGGCAGAGCGGGCGGTGATCGAGGCGGAGACGGCGGCGGAGAGGGAGCGGGCCGAGCACGCGGCGGTAGACGGGGGTACCGCGCCATGAGTCGGGGCCTGCCGCGCGCGCCGCGCGCGCCGCGGTCGCCGATCGTCGCTATGTTGGCGCGGGTCGGATTGGTCGTGGCCTGGACGGCCTGCGTGGCCGTGGTCGGTACGGCCGTCGCCTGCGGTCGTTACGGACCGCCGGTGCGCCCCGAGCCGATGCCGCCTTCGACGGCGGGGTCGGAGGAGACGGCGGGGATTGCCGAGTCCGAAGAGCCGGCGGCAACGGCGACAGAGGAAGCGGTGACGTCCGGGGAGGGCGAACCGGATCGCGAGACGGATTCCGTGGGTGATGCCGTCGGGAATGCCGAAAGGGGCTCCGCAGCGGACCGGACGCCGGGGCCGGTGGATAAGGATCCGGGAGAATCATCGAGATGAGCCGCCGACTGCCCTTCACGAAGCTGCACGGAGCCGGGAACGACTTCGTCCTGCTCGACGGGCTGCGCGAGACGCTGCCCAAGGATCTGACGCCGCTCGCGCGCGCGATCGCGGATCGGCATTTCGGGGTGGGCTTCGATCAGATGCTGGTGGTGCGCGCCTCGGATGTCGCCGACTTCCGGATGGAGATCTACAACGCCGACGGCTCGCAGGTCGAGATGTGCGCGAACGGCATCCGCGCCTTCTACAAGTACCTGCGCGATGTGGGACATACGAAGGCCGACGAGATCGGCGTCGAGACACTCGGCGGTGTCGTGCGCCCGCGCTGGGCGGGGCCGGGGCAGGTCCGGGTCGACATGGGCCTGCCGATCCTCGCCCCCGCGAAGATCCCGACCACGCTCGGGAGCGGCGACGGGCCGGTACTCGATGTGCCGATCGAGCTGCCGCCGGACGCGGTGCTAGCGACCGGAGGCGGAGGCGCGACCGGGGCGGCGGCCGAGGCCGGCGCCGGGACCGCGGCCGGCGGCGGAGACGCGACCGGGGCTGCGCTCTGGCCGGGCGGGCCGTCGCGGCTGCTCGTCTCCTCGGTCTCGATGGGCAATCCCCATTGCGTGATCGAAGTGGAGAATGTCGACGCGGTGCCGCTGGCCACGATCGGGCCGGCGCTCGAGCATCACCCGGCGTTTCCGAATCGCGTGAACGTCGAGCTGATCGAGATCGTCGCGCGCGATCGCATCCGCCAGCGGACCTGGGAGCGGGGCACC
>CAYWGW010000216.1:0-7208 GCA_964457385.1 uncultured Spirochaetaceae bacterium | reverse complement strand
TTCTGTTGCTCGGAAGCCTCGGCGCCGACGGCCGGCCGATCCGGGAGCGCGGCTCCGCCGGGGCGCACGCGCAGACGACGCGCTGGCTCGAGGCGTACCTGAATGGCGTGGCGCGGCGCTGAAGCCCTGAGGCGCTGAGATGCGATCTCCCGCTCTCAGTCCACACGCTCGAGCGCGCCGTCGAGCTCGATCTCGTAGCGGGCGAGCGTCGTCGTTCCGAAGAGCGCCAGCGCCGCGCTGGGACGCGTCTTCGAGAGCGTGATCCGCAGCTGCGGTGAGGTCGTTCGGCCCGTCACGTCGAGTCGCACGAAGCCGAGCGCCTCGTGCATCACTTCGGCGCCCTCGATCCGGTACTCGGTCTCCTGCTGCAGCTTCGCATGGGAGCCCGAGCCTGCGATCACCGTGAGGACCGGTGCCGCGTCCTTCCGCGACCCGCGAATCGCGACGAGACCGTGCACGTGTCCCGCCAGATAGGCGTGGATGATGTGTCCGGACTCGCGCGACGCGCTCGCGATCATCTGCTTCAGCTGGGGATGTCCCGTGATGGGCGGGCGATGTCCGATGACCACTCGCCAGGGGCCGCGTGCCTCGTCGAGTGCCCGGGCCAGCGCCTGGCTCGCCGCGTCGTCCCAGGGCCACTCGGAGACGAGAAGGACGAGACTCAAGCCGCCGGGCAGCTCGCGAACCACGGGCCCGTCCTGATCCGGCATGTCCCAGTTCCGGACGTAGCGGGGCAGCGCCTCTCGTTGCAGCTCGACACTTTCGGGTGACAGGACGTCGTGATTGCCCACGATCGCGATCAGGCGTGGAACGGGCCGCCGGCTTCCGCCGCAGAATCGGGAGACGACATCGGCCATCCGGGTCGAAGGATCGACGAAGGCGCAATAGGGCCGGACGACGTTCTGGACGATCCGAGCCTCCAGCTCGTGGGCGAGCAATCCACTCGGATAGAAGTTGTCGCCCAGCAGGACGAGCGCGTCGACCGGGTCGGCCTCATGCTCTCGCTGCAGCGCGGCACCGACCGCGAGCTGCCCCTCGAAGAGGCCCGGCATGGGTCCCCAGACCGATCCCGTATCGCCGACGGCCAGCAGCGACGTCCGGGTCGGATGTTCCTCGTCCTGGGCGTCCGAGCCATCGGGTGCGCAGCCCGACAGGCTGCAGGCGTACGCGACGGCGAGAGCGAAGGTGGCCAGACGAGGCGCGGCTCGCGCAATCACGGCGCAATCACGGAATGTGCCCCGCGTCGTGCGGGGCCTTGGGGCCCGCAGCCGCAGGGCTCGGGACCGGCGCGCTCGGGCTCGGGCTGGGCGGATGCCTGAGCGCAGGCGGGAAGTCCACGGGCCCGGGCCAGACGTGGCAGAGGATCGTGGCTTTCGCAGGCGGGGGACCGGTGTCGTAGGTCCAACCCGATTCGTCCCCGTGACGCTCGTAGAATGGAACCGTCCCGGGCGGAGGGGGCTCGTCCGTCGCGCAATGGAATCGGACCGGGCCGCGGGGATCGTGCGGGTCGTCGCTGGCGACGAGCCGGTGCCGCCCATCGCCGGCCGGGACCTGCCGCACGGGAACGGTTCCCGGACGGGGACGATCCGGAGCGAAGAAGACGAGCTCCCAGGAAGGACCGGGGGAACTCTCGTCTGCCAGCGTCCGATGGGAGGCCGCGCCCCCCGGCGCCCGGTAGATGGCGACGGGAAGGAAGAGTCGCGGATCCTCGAGGTCGAGTCCGTACATCATCTGATTGTAGTTGTAGCCGGGAATGCGCGGGTGGGGGGAGTGCGCGAAGAGTACGCTCATCGTCCCTTCGAACAGGATCTCACGGCCCTTCGCGCGGTCGAGCTCCGGGTGGTGGACGGGATTGTAGAAGCTGTAGGTCCGGGTCTCGGCGCTGCGGTCCCAGGACGGTGCAGGCATGGTATGCGTCACGATCTTCTGCCCGTAGGCCCAGGGGCCGAGAGGTGTCTCGGCCTCGAAGTAATAGACCTCGCCGAGGACGGACTCGCCTCCGCCGGCGCGGCTCCGGACCATGATCCAGCGTTGGCGATGCTCGTTCCAGTGGATGGAGCCACCCACATGGGGAGCCACCGTTTCTCCCGTCTCCACGTCGATCAGCCGATAGGGAAGCTCTCGCGGCTCGACCATGCCCCTCTGCACCAGCTCTTCCCAGGCATGGGGCGGGACGGCGGCCGTGCCCCTCTTCCAGTCCCAGACCAGATTTCCGTCGGGATCACGCTCCAGCGCGTCGGCGTCGAGGGCACCGTCGTCCGGGATCCGCTCGCCGAGACGCAGCGGAGTGTAGGACTCGTAGCTCGACGGGTCGCGGACGCCCTCGGCCGTGTCGGGCGAGCGCACGTAGAGGTCGTAGTAGAGATGGGAGCGACCTCTCTGGGCGTGGCGGAAGACGACGCCGTGGGGCACGATCGGGGCGTCTTGCGGGTAGCGCGACAGGATCCGGAAGCGACCGGCGTCGTCGTCGAACCGGGCCAGCCCCTGCTCGACCGGCGTCATGAGTTCTTCGATCTTCCTGTAGGTGGCGAAGAGACGCTCCTCGCCCTCGGCGTCCCGGGTGGCGCGCAGGGCCGTGAGCCAGATGAGGCGATGATCGTCCTCGATCATCGGGCGGAGTCGGCGTCCCTCCAGCAGGTAGTCGAGCTCGATCCCGAGGCGGGGGTCCAGGCCGCCGCGGTCAGGGAGCGGCGAGCGGGCGCCCGTCGCGTGGAAGTTGCCCAGGGGCGCCGACATCACGTTCGTGTCGCCCCAGATCCAGAAGAGTGCCCCCCGATAGACGGTGGCCAAAGCGCTGTCCATGCCGGCGGGTACCACCGTCCGGTCGCGGGTGTCCAGCGGGACCTCATCGCCGAGCAGCTCACTGTGACGATAGATGCCCGAGCCGGTGACCCGGTAAAGGCGTTCGGCCACGTTGAGTCGCGTCATCTCCAGGCGGGCCGCGGCGCCGGGGGCGAGATCGAGAGCGAGGCCGGGACGTCCGAAGGATCGCTGCTCGAACTCGTAGCCGAAGCTGCGTACCTCGAAGAAGACACGCCGTCCCAGGAGATCGGGATCGACGAGCGCGATCACGCCGGCGCTGTCGGTGAAGAAGGAGCGGTCGTCGTTCGTCCGCAGCTCGACGGCGGGGATGCCGCGTCCGGTGTCCGCGTCGACGATGGAGACGCGGTACGTGGGAGCGGGGGATCGCGGGCCCGCGCAGGCCGCGCCCAGGATCAACGACGAGGCGATGCCGAGGCCGGCAAGGAGCGAGTGGATGCTGCGTGGGCTCGAAGGAAACGCGAGGCCTCCGTGTCCCAAGGTCATGCTCCCCCGAAGTCGAAGGGACCCTCGCAGATGATCTCGTCCACGGGCTTCCGATCCGAGGGGATCTCGAGGTCGCGATGACTCTCGGGCAGGGCGTCCGGGTCGCCCGGTCGACCGACTGCGAACATCACGTTGACGGCGAAGTCGTCGGGCACGGCCAGCGCCTCCCGGGCCGCCCCGGAATCGAATCCCTGCATCCCGTGGACGACGAGCCCCATCTCGGAGCCCTGGAGAGCGAGGCTCATGTAGGCCAGGCCGCTGTCGAAGACATGGACGGGATTCGGCTTCCCATTCTTCTCGAAGACCCGATGGGACAGGACGCAGCCGAGCATCGCGGCCTTCTCGCACCAGGCCTGATTGGGCTTCGCGAGCAGGTCGAAGAAACGGCTCCAATGCGGCCCCTCACGGCGGGCATAGAGGAATCTCCACTCCTGCTCGTTGTAGGTCGAGGGTGCCCAGCGGGCGGCCTCGAACAGACGCAGGATCTCCCCGGTCTCGAGGGGGGCACCGCTCATCGCGCGCGGCGACCAGCGACGAATGAAGAGCGGCTCGATCGGATGGTCTGCGGTTCGGTGGTCTTCGGCTCTCGGTTGCTTCGACATGGGTTTCCTCCCCTATCACCTGTGTATCCGAGAAAGATTAGCAAGACGCATGCCACTGGTTTGCCGAGCCGCCCGCAGGGTCTCTCTGGAGCGGCCTGCGGATTTTCGTCCCGCCAGGAGGCGCGATGATGATAGGATGGCCTGGCCTCGGTAGTCGGCCCTCGGAGTCGGGTCCCTGAGATGCGGGAGGATCATCCATGTCTTCGGAAAACAGTTCTTCGCGTCGGACCCGGCCGCTCCTGGTCCTCGTCGCGGTGCTCGCTTTCTCCCTCGGCTTCGGCTCCTGCGGACAGTTCGGAATCGGGTCATCCTTCTCCTTCAAGGAGCCTCTGCTCGGGCAGCTCTCGCTCGACGGGGAGAGTATTTCCTTCGAGCTGCGCCTGCCCCCGCTGGCAGTGGCCGAGAGTGTCCAGGTCCTGCTCGACGGTGAGCCGGTGGATCTCTCGGGTGCCGTCGTCACGGGGTCCGTCCTCGAAGGGGACCTGGGCACCTTCGCCGAGGGCTGGCATTTGCTGACCGCCTCCGTCGACATCGAGTTCTCGTCCATCACCACCTTCACGCTCAATGCGTTCACGAGCTTCGAGATCGTCGGGCTCGAGAATCCCGACGAGTGCGAGGTGCTGAACGATGCGGAATGTCTGCTCCCGTATCCTTCTTCGCGTTTCCTCGAGCCGGCGCAGACCGCCACCGGCTACCGGCTCGCGATTCCGCAGGCGGGCATGCCGTCACCGAACGGCCCGGCGGTGCTCCCCGATCCGCTGAACGAGCTCGACGGCTTCAGCCCGACCGTGCAGATCCTGATGAATTTCCCGGGTGGCGTCGATCTCGAGGCCTCCGACGCTCCGCGCCTGCTCGACCCGGAGTGCTGCGGTCAGCCTACGGGCCCGCCGTGGATCGACACGCGCACCCACACCGACCGCTCCCTCGATCCCGGAAGCCCGTCGGTCCTGATCGACGCCGACACCGGGGAGCGCGTGCTCCACTTCCTCGAGCTCGACGCGGGCGCGACCGATCCGGCACGCCAGATCCTGTTCCTGCGTCCCGGGGAGAGCCTCGTTCCGGGGCATCGCTACGTGGTGGCGATCCGCGGTCTCGTCGGCGGAGACGGCGAGCCCGTGCAGCCGGAGCCCGCCTTCGCCGTGATCCGCGACCGGCGGCCGACGACGATTCCGGCGGTCGAGGAGCGTCGACAGCGCTTCGAGGACGACATCCAGCCGGTCCTGCGGAGCGCCGGCGTCGCCCGCCACGAACTCCAGCTCGCCTTCGACTTCGTCGTCCAGAGTGACGATCAGCTGACTCGTCAGATGCTCGCGATGCGCGATCAGGCCTTCGACTGGCTGGCGGATCGCGAGGCGGAGCAGATCGCCGGCGGCGCGGCCGCCGCCCCGATCTTCACGGTCGATTCGGTCGAGAATTTCGACTGTAGCGCCCCCGATGCCGTCGCGGGCCGGATCGTGCGCGGCACCTACCAGAGCCCGCTCTTCCTGGCAGGCGACCTGCTCAACGACTCCGTGCAGCTCATGAACGTCGACGCCGACGACCTGCCGGTGCAGAACGGCGTGACGAACCCCGACTACACGATCAGCATCCCCTGTACGGTGTTCGACGGAACGGGCGGCGTGGCACGGCCGCTCGTCCTGGGTCACGGGCTCTTCGGGCGAGGGGACAGCCTGGTCGTGCAGATCTCGGAGCTGGCCGGGGTCGCGGTCGGCGACTTCGACTACATCGGGGGGGCCACGGATTGGCGCGGGCTCTCCGGCCAGGATCTGCTCTGGGTTGCGGGCAATGTCCTGGGGATCGGCACGAACCAGCTGAACAACTTTCCCGCCTTCGCAGATCGTCTGCGGCAGGGGATGCTCAACACCCTGGTGCTCGGCCGCATGATGAAGCGTGGTCTGTTCAACGTCGATCCGGCTTTCCAGGTGGGCGGCGAGGGTGTCTTCCCCGGCCCCGCCGAGGAGATGTACTACTACGGCATCAGTCTGGGCGGCATCATGGGCACCTGGTATGCGGCCCTGATGCCCGACATCGAGCGCTACGGGGTCGACGTACCCGCCATCAACTTCTCGTTCCTGCTCCAGCGCTCGACCCAGTTCGAGGCCTTCGAGGCCATTTTCGACGGGATCGGGCTCACCGATCCGACGGACGTGGCCCTCGGGCTCCAGCTGCTGCACGAGCTGTGGGTGAGTGCCGAGCCGGCGGGCTACGCGCGGCACGTGACGAGCGACCCGCTGCCCGGCTCCGGTGATCCGGCGAAGCTGTTCATGACCGTGGCGTGGCTCGACAAGCAGGTATCCAACCAGGCGTCGGAGGTCGCGGCGCGCACGCTCGGGCTGCCAAACCTCACCGGCTCGATCGCCCAGGGTCTCGTGGGCATTCCGGACGTGGACACCGACATCGAGGGTCCCCAGGACTCGGCCCTGGTCATCTGGGACACGGGCTCCTTCGACATTCTCGACCCTGCGCAGGAGCCCTTCATTCCAGCGCTCGCAAACGAGATCCCGAGCAGCGTATGCGATCCGCATGGCTTCCGACCCGCGATTCCGGCCTCGGTCGAGATGCTGGTCGGCTTCCTTCAGCCAGGCGGACAGATCGAGAACCTCTGCGACGGACTCTGCGACGCGGCCGATCCGGGCGAGAAGCCCTTCAACATCGCGCCGGAATGCGATCCCTTCGTGCCTTAGCGCGAGCGCTCTCCGGGCGTTCTTGACGGCGTCTTCGGGCCGGGCATGATCCGGATGGCCCATGACAAGAAACGAACGCCCCACACGCACTTGCCCGGTCTGCAATCGCCCGTTCGCCTGGCGCAAGAAGTGGCGCGATTGCTGGGACCGGGTCCGGTACTGCTCCGAGCGCTGTCGTCGCCGACGAAGGCTCGTGCGATGACGGTCGGCATCGCCTGGCTGCGAAGCTCGTTCCGGCTCGACGATCAGCCGCTGCTGGCGGAGGCGACGCGGGATTGTGACGAGCTGCTGATCGTCGCTGAGCGCTCGGCGGGACCCCGCGCCGGGCCCCATCGCGCCACCTTCCACGCGGAATCGCTGCGTGCTCTGGATCTCGCCCTCGGCTCATCAGGTCAGCGCCTGTGCGTGCTGGACGACGATCCAGTACACCGGATTCCACGGCTGGCGACGTGGCTCGGAGCAGAGGCCGTCTACGTGAACGCATCACCTGGGACCGAGGAGGCCAGGGCGCTCGTCCGCCTGGCCCTGGGCCTGCCGGACTCGTGCCGCCTGCACGCGGGTCGCGACAACCGCCTCTTCGATCGTGTGCCGCTCGAGCCGCAGGACTGGCCGATGA
>CAYWGW010000215.1:0-7219 GCA_964457385.1 uncultured Spirochaetaceae bacterium | reverse complement strand
GCTTCGAAGAGCTTTCGAGGCACCTCGGGATCGGCGCGCGGGATCCGCGCCAGCTCCATGTTCTCCTCGATGTGGTCGAGCTCGCGCATCCCGACCACGGCGGTCGTCACGTTGGCCGTGCTCCGCACGAATTGCAGCGCCGCGGTTGCGTCGCTCGGCGCCTCCGGAAACGCAGCCCGGACGAAGGGCGGCACGCGACCGACGAGCCGTCCGCCGTAGAGGGGAGCACTGGCGAGGACCACCGTTCCTGCGTCCTGGAGGCTGTCGAGCAGCGCCCGGCTGTGACCGTCGGGACCGAGCTGGCTCTCGAGCGCCGCGCCTTCCCCCATGGCGAGGCCGTAGGGGAGCTGCAGCGCCCGCAGATGGTGGTCGGCGCTGCCCACGTCGAGCGCCACCTGCAGCAGATCTGCGATCGACAGATGGCTGCGGTCGGAGTCGGGCAGCAGGAAACCGTCCCAGCTGGACACGCCGTAGGCGCCGATCCAGCCCCGCTGCACCGCATCCTCGAGCGCCTCGAAGGCTGCTCGCAGCGCTTTCCGGAATCCATCGGGGCCGAGCTTGCGGAGCGGAATCTCGGGCTCCTGGATCAGGTAGTAGTCGATCGTCGCGATCCCCAGGTTATGTCGGCTGCGCTGGATCTGATCCAGCAGGAATCGGGGCGCGAGGGCATGGCCCTGGATCACCTCGCCCAGATCGAGGAGACCCGATTCGATGTAGGTGCGATAGAGATCGCGCTGGGCCGAGGCGTAGTCCCTCGCCCGCTCGGGGTCCGGGGTCAACGCGCCGCCCTTGCTCACGATCACGATTTCGTCCCGAGCGACCCGACCCTCTCTGAAAGCCCGCTCCAGGGCGCGGCCCAGCGCCCGCTCGCTCGTCTGCATGCGATCGGAGAGCGCCGTATCGAGCACGTTGCCACCGCGCTCGAGCAGCTCCGGGACCGCGCTGCGGTAGAGCAGGTCGTCGACGCCGCCCGGATCGCCGCGCAGGGTGCCCAGGGCGATGGACGAGAGCCAGAGCTCGTCCGGGCGGCTGAAATGGTCCGGGACGGAGTCGTGACGGTCGACGAAGCGGCGCGTGCCCGTGGCGGTCGCCCGCCCGGGCTGCAGGTTCCGAGCGGACGGATCGGGGGCGTCGGGAGCCATCGGTCCGGGAGGCTATCGCGCGCCGGGTCGCCTGCCCAGCCAGAACGCTCAGCCCGAGCCCGAGCCCGAGCCCGAGCCCGAGCCCGCGTCGGCGCGCGCTGGTGCGAAGCAAGGGCTCGCTCCGATGGGAGACGATCTGCGGAAACTGCGCCGGGTCGAATCCGATGGCCGTCCATCGCCCCTATACTCGCGCCTCCTGCGAATCGGAAGCACCGACGCGGCGGCCTAGGCGACGGAGTGAATCATGAAGGCTCCTCCGATCCACCGCCTGCGTCGAATTCGTCAGAAGGAGTCATGAGAATGTCCGAAGAGCCTCTGATCGCGGTCTTCATCGACTACGAGAACCTCGCGATCGGTGCGCGTGATTCGAAGTGGGGTCATCTGAACATCGATCTGATCCTGAAGCGTCTGCTCGAGAAGGGACGGATCGTCTACAAGCGCGCCTACTGCGATTGGAGTCAGTATCGCACCGACGTGCGGGACTTCCATTCCCGCGGCATCGAGCTGATCGACATCCCGCGATCGAAGATGAGCGGCAAGAACAGCGCGGACATCCGGATGGTGGTGGATGCGCTCGACCTCTGTTATTCGAAGGAGCACATCGAGATTTTCGCGCTGCTCTCCGGGGACAGCGACTTCTCGCCATTGGTCTCGAAGCTGAAGGAGAACCACAAGCGGGTAATCGGAAGCGGCGTGCGGAACTCGACCTCGGGACTGCTCGTCGCGAGCTGTGACGAGTTCCTCTACTACGACGATCTCGCCAAGGTCGCGGACGTGAAGGCCGCCAAGCACGCCCAGAAGCAGAGCCCGCCGGCCAAGAAGAAGGCCGCGTCGAAGTCGCGGGAACCGGAGAAGCCCCTGGAGCCGGCCGCCGACTCGTCCACCGACTCGTCCAGCACCCAGGAGGGGCTCGACGCCATCGACCTGATGCTCGAGGTCGTCGAGAGCCTCTCGCAGGACTACGACGTGATCTGGGGCTCGATGATCAAGCAGGCCCTGCGCCGGCTGCATCCGGACTTCAGCGAGGCGCATGCGGGCTATCGGAACTTCGCGGAGCTGCTGCAGGAGGCCGAGCGGGAGGGCTGCGTCCGGCTCGAGTACGACGAGCGGCGGGGCAACTACCGGGTGGATCTGGTCGACGGGGGCTGAGCCGGCGCGCGAGCAGGACGCTCCGGGCCCAGGACCGCGCGACAGTGGGCGAGCAGATGGCTCCGGGCGTCGAGTAGCCAGGTCGCCTCTTCGGCCGTGAGGGCGGCTGCTTCGGGAGGGCGATCCGCCTCGTGTTCGAGGGTGGCGGCGAGTTCGTGCAAGAGCGTGCGACAGGCGGTGGCGGCCGTCGTGAGGTCGGGATTGCGATCCACGCGGGCGGCCTCCAGGGCACCGAGCCACCGCTCGCGATCCGGATGGGTCGAGATCCGGACGCGCGCGATCATGGATTCCAGGGCGCGGCCGTACTCACCGTGGACCGACATGGGCCCTCCTTTTTCCAGGCTGAAGGTCCCGGCTGAAGGTCCAGGCTCGAATCCCGCCCGCCTCGGCGGGATCAGGGCAGGGGGTGATCATCCCCTGCGTCGAGCATGGCGTTTCCCGACGCTTCGGGCGAGGCCGCCGGCGATGCGGGCGCCCCGGGCGCTTGCGGTGCTGCGGGCGAGGATTCCAGTGGGTTCTCTGCGTTCGAGGGAATCGGGGTGTGGGCGGTTGGATCGGCGGATGCGTCCGTCAGCAGGGGACGTGACTCCGCCTGGGCGGAGGGGACGGGATCCGGGACCGCGGCGTCTCTCAGCTCCTCGTAACGTCGTTTCCATCGCGTCGTCTTCGATGCGAGCTCACGGCGCCTCGCCTCGCTGCTCTTCAGTCCATTCTCGGCCTTTGCCAGCGCGGACTTCGTCTTCTCGAGCTCCCGCTCGACCTGGGCCAGGATCTCGGGATCGACCCGATCCGAGGTCGCGCTCCGCAGCCTCGCCAGCTCGTCGTGGAGCGTGAGATTCTCGCGGTTCACGCTGTCGAGTCGGGACTCGAGCTGCTGGATCTGCCAGATTCGGGCGCCATGAAGCGGACGGTACGAGTAACCGAACGCGAACAGGCCGCCGGCGATGAAGAGGCCGAGGCCGATCAGGGTCTGGCGGAGCCAGAGTGGAAGCGCCTGGAATCGCTGCATGGCCGCGACTGATTCGGCAGGATCGCGTTCGATCTGGAGCGCAAGCGCGATCTGATCGTCCGATCGGTGCCGGAATGCGGCCGTCTGTCCGCCCCGACGCCCTGAGCTAGGGTCGGTCGAGATGGGTTGCGCCGTGAGTGTGTGACTTCAACTACGCCCGTGACGCCCACACGGACGACAACGAGGAGGTCTGAATCGATGTCCCTCGCGGCCTCGTATCCGTTCTACCTGGCAAACCAGCCGGAGTCCCCCAACGAGGACCTGGAGGTCTTCGACAAGTTCAGCGGCGAGGTCGCGACCCGGGTGGCGTTGGCGGACGATGCCGTGATCGATTGCGCGGTCGGTGCGGCGGTGCAGGCGGCGGGTCCGATGGCGGCCCTCGCGGCCTACGAGCGGCAGGCGGTTCTCGACCATTGTGTCGCACGCTTCCGCGAGCGCTTCGAGGAGCTCGCGATGGCGCTCTGCATCGAGGCGGGCAAGCCCATCAAGGACTCCCGCGGCGAGGTCACGCGTCTGATCGACACCTTCCGGATCGCCTCCGAGGAGTCCGTGCGCATCGGGGGCGAGGTGATGCCCCTCGACATCAGCCCCCGCGCCCGGGGCTACTCGGGGATGTGGAAGCGGGTGCCGATCGGACCCTGCTCCTTCATCTCGCCCTTCAACTTTCCGCTGAACCTGGCGGCGCATAAGATCGCCCCCGCGCTGGCTACCGGCTGTCCCTTCGTGCTGAAGCCCGCGAGCCTGACGCCGATCGGGGCACTCCTGATCGGCGAGATCCTGGCGGAGACCGATCTGCCGAAGGGCGCCTTCTCGATCCTGCCCTGCTCGCGGGATGGCGCGGCACGCTTCAGCGAGGACGAGCGGCTGAAGCTCCTCTCCTTCACGGGCTCCCCCGGCGTGGGCTGGGAGCTGAAGGCCCGGGCCGGCAAGAAGCCCGTGGTGCTCGAGCTCGGCGGCAACGCGGCCGTGATCGTCGACGAAGACGCCGACCTCGCCGACGCCATCGAACGGATCGTGCACGGGGCCTTCTATCAGAGCGGTCAGAGCTGCATCGGCGTGCAGCGTATCCTCGTGCACGCGTCGATCTACGACGACTTCAGGGATCGTCTGGTCGCCGCCACCCGGGAGCTCCGGATGGGGGATCCGAAGGACGAGTCGACCTTCATCGGGCCCATGATCTCCGAGAAGGAGGCCAGCCGGCTGCACGGCTGGATCGAGGCGGCGGTGTCGGCGGGGGGCCATTTGCTCTGTGGCGGCAATCGCGACGGAGCGATGCTCGAGGCGACGCTGCTCGAAGACGTCGATCCGGATCAGGACGTGGTGGCCCAGGAGGCCTTCGGACCGGTCGCGATCCTCTCGAGGTTCGAGGACTTCCGGTCGGCCCTCGACGTCGTGAATGACTCCGTCTTCGGTCTGCAGGCGGGGATCTTCACACGCGACCTGTACAAGGCCCAGGAGGCCTGGAATCGTCTCGAGGTAGGGGGCGTTCTGATCGGCGACGTGCCGTCCTGGCGCGTCGATCACATGCCCTACGGCGGCGTCAAGGAGAGCGGGCTGGGCCGCGAGGGGATCCGTTTCGCGATCGAGGACATGACCGAGATCCGGTTGATGGTGATTCGGACGCCGCCCGAGGCCTGAGTCGGCGGGATCTGTCGGATGGCCCGCTGGCGCAGATCCGGGCATCTACGCGCGTCGGGCGCGGAGACGCATCCGGGGGAGACGCAGCAGGAAGAGTACGGCGAAGGGCTCGATGCCGATCAGGCCGCAGCCTCCCCCTCCGCCCCCGCCGCCGCTGGGAGTCGTCGCGCCGACGAAGTCGCCGCCAGCCCCGCCGCTCTCCGGCTCGCTCCCGACCGGTGCGGAGTCGGAATCGATCGCCGTCATGAGCAGCTCGCGTGCGTACTCGACGTCGATTCGGGGGATCGTGAAGTCACCACCCGGCACCTGGATCGCGACGCCCGTGAGTGCGAGGGCGTTCTCCAGCTCGTCGACGGTGGCCGTCGGAGTCGCCTCCCGGAGCAGGGCGATCGCTCCGGCGACGTGGGCCGTGGCCATCGAGGTGCCCGAGCCCGTCCCCGTCGTTCCTCCTTGCCGCGAGGTCTCGATACCCTCGCCCGGAGCGAGCAGGGAGAGGAAGGAAGCCGCGTTCGAAAAGCCGGAGAGCCGGTCCTGAAGCGAGCTCGAGCCGACCGAGATCACGTTGGAGAGGCAGGCGGGCGCGGCCAGCCGATCGGAGTTCCCGCCGTTGCCCGCGGCGGCCACGCTGGCGACGCCGACCTCCCGGAGCCGTTCGATCGCCAGGCGCTGGGAGCCGATCGCGGCGTCGCAGCTCTGCTCGGAGGTGAAGAGCGACTCGCTCGCCAACGAAAGGTTGACGGTCGCGATCTCGTAGTAGGCGGTGAGCGCGAGGACGTGCTGAAGGCCTGCCAGGATGTCCGACGCGTAGGCGCCCGGGGCACCGTCGATGTCGCTGAAGACCTGGATCGAGATCAGCCGCGCCCGGGGCGCCACGCCGACGAGGTGGCCTTCCGGATCGTCTCCTGCCGCGATGCCTGCGACCAGGGTGCCGTGCCCGCAACCGAAAGAGCAGGGCACTCCGGCGCCGGGCCCCAGCATCTCACCCTCTCCGTTCGGACAGTCCCGGGTCAGGGAGAAGCAGGCCTCGTCGACGATTCGGCCCTCGAGCATGGGGTGGTCCGGGTCGATGCCGGTATCGAGGATCGCGATCGTCTGACCGTCGCCGTCGATCTCGAGCTGATGAGCGAGGTCGGCACGGATCTTCGGCACGCTGGCCGCGAGAACGGGGCGATGGATCGCATCGAGCTCGATGCGCTGGATGCGGTCGGATCCGATCAGCTGCAGCAGAGCCTGGGGGCCGACGCGCGCGGCACCGTGGTCCAGCAGCGGGAACAGGCGGAGCCTGGTCCAGCGAGCGTCGGCCGTCGGCCCGGAGAGAAGTGACGTGAACGCGGCCGGGGCGCCTCCCGCCTCCAATCTGGTGGCAAAGACGATGCCCGCCCGGCCCTGTTCCACCGCGAGGTCGACGACTTCGGGCGCGACGATGAGCGCGCGCTCGATCCGGGCCCGATCGACGGCGCGTTCGAGAGCCTGTCGGACGAGCGCCCGCGGCGCCCGGTCCAGGTGGAGTCCCGTGTCCAGGTCGCCCGCTTCGGGTGGATCCGCCTCGCGTGCCGGTCCGGGGCGCACGGCCTCGGACGAGGCCCAGACGCGTCGGGGATCCTGCGGTCGAGGCTCGACGATCGGAGCGACTCGTCGGGACGACTGGAGTACATCGGAGCGGAGCGCGCCTGCGGGGGGAATGATCGCCTTCTCAGGCCCGGAAGAATCGGGGAGGGGCAGGTTTTCGTGATCGAGGTCAGGGACCACATGAGCCAGCAGAACGAGAAGAAGAAGCCCGAGAGTCGGAACCTGATGTCGCATCCGGATTTCCTCGGGTCGTCTCGGGTATCCTGCAGAGATCGGCTCCGGCCCGCAGGAGCTTGATGAAAATTGTGATGGAAAACACAGTCGACAAGGTGCCGGACGATCCTCCAGCAGGTACCCAAGGCGTGTCGAGCCCGCTGAGTAATGGCATGGCAGGCGTCGGCAGGGGACGGAGAGGGCGTAAAGTCGAGGGAACGCCCCATCAAGAAAGGTTGCAACCCTTCCGTTGCGAATGAAGAGCCGGGGGGGTAGACGGCATGGCGTCCGGATTCGAGCAATGGGGCGACGAAGCGATCGGCGGAAGCTCTCATGGTCGCTTCCTACGCGCTGCCATAGCGGCCGCCCTCGAGCTCGGCGCGGCCGAGCGGACGATGGATCGGTGGGTGCGTCCCCTGGTCCGGGCCACCCAGCGCCGGCGGCTGCGGATGCCTTCCCTGTCGCCCACCGTGCATCGCGTCGTGCGCTTGATCGAGTC
>CAYWGW010000214.1:0-7252 GCA_964457385.1 uncultured Spirochaetaceae bacterium | reverse complement strand
ACGAGACCCGGATCGGACGGCGGATCCCCTGGCCCGTCCACTCCAGTCTCGTCGCAATCGATCGTCGCACGGGCGAAGGCGTTCGCGACGTCGTCTCGCTGCGCGACGACTCGACGGGCATCACGGTCGCACTGCCGAACGGCACGCTGATCTCGAGTCTCGGCACGGCACTCAGCTCCGGCGTCACCGGGCTGGCCCCACTCGCCCGCTGGCTGCTGCCCGGGACGCTGCAGCTGCTCGAGCCGCTGGGGGGAATCCAGGTGAGCCTGCCCGCGGACGGTTCTTGAAGCGATGGATCCCCTCGAAGAGCGGACGGGGACGCCTGGACGCGCCCACCGGGAACGTCTGGAACATGCTACAACTGGGCGGCCGATTTCTCCGAACGGCCACTGCAGCAGTCGACGTAGCGAGCCGGGTCCACGGGCGAACGCGCGCCCTGCTCCCTCGGCCGATCGGCTCAACCCGAGACGAACGACGACGATCCACGATCGACGATCCAAGACCGACGGACCCGTTCCAGCCGAGCCGGCTCCGATTCACGGGAGGACCCTGACATGATCGATCTCTTGCACATTGCCCGGACCGAAGCAGATGGCGGCGACCTCCAGGCGCTCTTCACCGACCTCTACGAGCCTTCGGACGTCCGACCCGATGGCCACCCCGACGCGATCATCTGGCAGGGCGGCCACTTCGACGGCAAGGTGAACCCCATCGCCCACGCCCTCACCGACGCCTACGCCATGCTCGGTACGATCATGGCGACCGACGTCCTCGGCCTGCCCTTCTACATGGTGCCGATGTGGGCGCAGTTCCGACACGATCGCGAGCTCGCTCCCCTCAGCTGGTTTGGCAACATGCCCTGTACGTCGATCAAATGGTCGACTGCGGGCGACGCCTACGTCGACGACGGCCAGGGCGGCCGCGTGGTCGTGAAGGGCAAGTCGGGCAACGCCCCGCTGCGCACCCAGGCCGGCGTCTACTGCAACGTCCGTCCCTACGGCTGCATCACGGTCGTGCGCTGCATGCCCTGCCTGCCCTACTCCCAGGACAAGTCGAAGTTCGACGTCGATCCGAAGACCGGCATCGTCCACTCCGAGATGAACACGCCGGGCGTCCAGATGGCCTACGCCTGCCGCCGCTTCCTCGAGATGGTCCACCAATCCGGCAAGCTCGGTCGCGTCGCCTTCAAGCCCACCCAGGCCCAGGAGGACGGCATAAACGCCGGCATCCTCTCCTGGATGCTCCAGGGCACCAAGTTCGAGGTCGGCCGGAAGTACGCCGTCGACGGCTACGTCGAGCATCGGGAGCGCGTCGATCGCATCGTCGCGCTGCTGCCCGACGACTTCAAGCAGGGCATGGAGAACTGGGGTGGCCGCATCGAGCAGCACATCTCGGACACCAACTACGGTCTGCTGATCTGGGACCTGATCGAGAAGCGTGACTGCATCATCCTCGCCACCGACCTCGACGGCGATCGTCTGACGGACCTGCTCGCCGACGTCTCCGACCCGCTGCGTCGCTTCGGTCAGATGGTGCTCGACCACGTCGGCCAGAAGGGCGACATGAATGGGCTCTGGACCGAGATGGGCTACACGACGGGCAACGGCCGCGACATGACCTCGGTGATGTACCGCATGTCGGGCCCGCCGATCCATGAGCAGACCCTCGGCTCCGCGGACGCGATGCTGCTCCGCCTGCTGGACGGCGACGAGTCGATGGGCGGCACCAAGAAGCCCTACGACCCCCGCATCCACTTCGTCCTGATCCGCGACGCCTACCTCGACGCCAACCCGGGCAATCAGGAACTCGCCGACTGGCTCGACGCGGCACTCGCGAAGTTCGATGAGGTCTACGCCGGCGAGCGACCCGGCTTCCTCGAGGGCTATGCGAAGCTGAAGCAGGTGATCCGACCCTGGGGCGCCTGAGGCCAACGCACGCCCGACGCGTCCGGCGACCTCCTCGGCCGCGGCGTGGACCTCCTGCGGCCGCAGTCAGTCTCCAGCAGGCGGCAGGGGACCTCTCAACACCGGCCCTCGTCTCAAGAAATCCCGATTGCGGCCGATGGAATGGGGAGCCCGCTCCCCTCTCGGAGCGCCGCGCATCGAGGAGTAGAGACATGGCCCTTCGCCCCCTGGCCTTCGGAGTCCGTTTACGCGATCGCGGTCGCACCCTGCGCGTCCAGAACGATCCCCGCGACTGCCGCCGCTACGTCCTGGAGGATGCTCGAGAAGGGCAGCCCACCCGGATCCGTCACTACGCATCGGCTTCGGAGGCCGTCCGGGAAGCGGCCGCTACCTGGCGGCGGCGCCTCCACTGATCCGACGACGCCTCGACTCCCCCGTCCCGTTCAGACCCGGGTCCGTCCCTGCGACACGATCGAAGGCGGGCGAGGTCGCGGGACAGAATGCTAGAGGAGGATCGACGCCGAGAGCAGATCCTCGTCCCGGCTCGATGAGCCGACCATGATCCGATGCTCGCCGGTCTCCCGCAGCCAGCTCCGGCTGATCGGACACCAGTAGGCGAGGTCCGTATCGGGAATACGGAAATCGACGGTCCTCATCCCACCGGCCCGGAGCGACACGCGCTCGAATCCGCGCAGGAGCTTCCGCGGCCGCTCGACGGCGCGACCCGGGAAGCCGACGTAGAGCTGCGCGATCTCGTCGCCGGCCCGCTCTCCCTCGTTCCGGATCGAGACCTGGGCTTCGAGTCCGGTCGACGTACGGCGGACCTTCAGGGCCCGGTAGCGGAAGCGGGTGTAGGAGAGACCGTGACCAAAGGCGAAATGGGGCTCCCGCCCGATCCGATCCAGGAATGTGTAGCCGTGCCAGGGGCCGTATTCGATCGATTCGGCATCCTTGTCGAAGGGCGGATGATCTCGTTCATCCCGCGCGACGACGAAGGGCAGCTTGCCCGAGGGATTCACCGCACCGTAGAGCAGGCGCGCCAGGGCATGACCGCCCTCCATGCCCGAGTAGAAGGTCTGGAGCACGGCGCCCGCCGCATCGGACCACTCGCCGATCAGCACTGCCGCTCCGGCCACGATCACGACCACGGTCCGGGGATTCGCCGCGGTCACGCTCTCGATCAGCCGAACCTGCGGCTCCGGAAGCCGCAGGGAGACCCGATCGCCTCCGCTCGAGGGCCGCTTCGTCGAATCGGACTTTCCACTCCCCTCGCCCGTCCCGGAGCCACCGCTGGATAGGCCGACGGCCTGCACCTCGGCGAGCCCCATCTCGCCGGGAATGAACTCTCCTTCCTCGGCGGCCGTGAGACCCACGACCACGATCGCCGCATCGGCTTCCCCGGCCACTCGTGCGGCCGCTGCGGGATCCGACTCGTCGCCAGCGAGGGTGAGATCCGGCCGGTCGAGGAACGTCCTCAGTCCCTCGAGAGGCGTGACGACGTGGGGAGGCCGCACGCGGCTGGAGCCTCCGTCGCCGATGTTCTCGAGCTCCGCGAGCCCTCCGAGAACCACGATGCGCTCACTCTCTCGCAGCGGCAGCACGTCCCGGTTCAGGAGCAGCACCGCGGACTTCTCGGCAGCCTCGCGGGCGAGGGCCACGTGCTCGGGACAGGCCACGAGATCCGCCGTGTACTCGGGAAGGGGATCCTCCGCCGCCGCAAAGCGATACAGGGTCGAGAGGATCCGACGGCAGGCCGTGTCGACCACGCCCGGCTCGATCTGCCCGCCCTCGACCGCCTCGACGAGCTTCTTGCCGAACTGGATCGGCTCGGGGTTCTCCACGTCGAGACCCGCCGAGGCGCCGTAGGGAGCGTATACGCCCAGCACCCAATCTGAGTGGACGAAGCCCTGAAAGCCCCACTCGTGCCGCAGGATGTCGGTGAGCAGCGTCCGGTTCTGACCGCAATGCTCTCCGTTCATCTTGTTGTACGCGCTCATGACGCTCGCGCAGCCCGCGTCCAGGATGCGTTTGAAATGGGGCAGGTAGACCTCGCGAAGGGTCCGCTCGTCGACCCGGACGTCCACCTTGAAGCGGGCGTTCTCGATCGAGTTCAGCGCGAAATGTTTGACCGTCGCGATGACGTTATGCGTCTGGAGGCCCCGGGCGAGGGCGGCGCCCATCTCGCCGACGTGGTGGGGATCCTCGCCGTAGGTCTCCTGTGCCCGACCCCAACCCGGATGGCGCAGAAGATTCACACAGACCGCGCCCGAGAGATTGCATCCCTGGGCTCGAGCCTCGATCCCCATCGTTTCGCCGATGCGCCGCTCCAGACCCCGATCCCAGCTGGCGCCCCGGGCCATCGAGACCGGGAAGCAGGTCGAGCTCCCACGTGCGACGCCGCGCGGCCCGTCCGTGAAGTAGAGAGCAGGAACCCCGAGGCGCTCGCAGCCCCCACCCGCGCGATAGGGCTCGGCGCCCCAATGGCCGCCGGAGGTCTGGAACTGGGCAAAGAACCCCCTGCCCGACATCATCGCGACCTTTTCCTCAAGGGTCGCCTCGTCGAGAATCGCGTCGACGGCGGCATCGATCTCGGATGCGGTCATGCCCTTGCGGGGCGCATGGTCGGTCATGGTCGGGTCGCTGCTCCTCGGCCGCCGGATGCGGGCTGCGGTATGCCGGACTCGCGCACTCTCATTCCCCTGACGCGCCACGCCCGGCACGCCCGGTACGCTCTCCGACGAATAGCGCAAACACGAGCGGCTGACCCTGCCGCAGCGAACCGACCGGTACGAGATGCGGGAGGAGAGGAACGCCAGCTCCTCAGGCTTCGTCGAAAGCGACCGCGTCCTGCTCGGATTGCCGAGCGCTCGGGACGCGATGGGATGTCTCGATTCCCGAGGTGTGGTGGAGCTGGACCCGATTCCGGCCCTTCGCCTTCGCCCCGTACATCGCGAAGTCGGCCTTGCGCAGCAGGTCGTCGCCATCCCGGGCATGATCGGGGTAGATCGCGAGGCCGAGACTCGCGCTGACGTGACAACGAGACCCCTCGATCGAGAAGGGTGCCGTCAACACGTCGAGGATCTTGGTCGCGGCACTCACGAGTCCCGCATGATCCGGCGCCATCTCCAGCACGACGACGAACTCGTCGCCTCCGTAGCGCGCAATCGTATCCGCCTTCCGGACGACGCCCCGGATGCGCGCCGCGACCAGCCGGATCAGACGATCTCCTGCGGCATGGCCCCAGGTATCGTTCACGAGCTTGAAATGGTCGAGATCGATGAAGACGAGACCGACGAGCCAGCCCTTGCGATCCGCTCGCGCGATTGCCCCCTCGAGCCGATCCCGCAGCAGGATCCGATTCGGCATACCCGTCAGGGCGTCATGATGGGCCAGGATCCAATGGCGCCGCTCGCTCTCGAAGAGCGCCTCGGTCGCCTCGTCCCGCGCCAGCAGGATCCGGTGGATGCGCCGGGACAGCGCCAGGGCGACGACGATGACGATCGCCGCCAGCAGCAGGACGGTCGCGATCGCCGCGCGATTGGCGACCTCGACCGTCCGCCCGATCGGACCCTCGAAGCGGGCGGAGTTCTCGTGAAAGCGTCGGGTCGCCTCCCCGAGCCGGGCGAGCATCACCTCGATCTCGATCTCGTTCGCCATGCACGCCGCGAGATCCGCGAGCACCCGGTCCGCCAGGGCTGCATCCTGCTCGCAGAGCTCGATCGCGACGTCGGTCCCGAGCGCCCGCATGGCCCAACGATCCCAGGGCCGGATGGAGGCCAGGCATTCGACCGGCTGACTCCGGATGTCGCCGATCACGCGCTCGATGTCCTCCTTGGGAGGCATCCGTCCCGGATGTTCCGACAGCAGGTCGCGTAGCTCGATCACATGGCGCAGATGCAGCGAGTTCAGCTGATGGAAGCGCGCGCCCTTCGAGACCTGAAGCAGCCCCACGGCGGAGACGACCACGAAGAGCGACGTCGCCGCGAGGATCAGCAGGAGTTGTCTCTGGACGGCCATCCGACGATCGAGCTCCCCCATTCCGAGACGAGCCGAGCAGGCCGTCGCGACTCATCAGCGGGTTCGGTCTGCAGCCGGCGCCGCTTGAGAACCTGCCGGCAGAACCCGTGGCTTCTCCGGAGTCGAGATGGGTAGAATCCGGTACGTTCCGACCGGAACCCGGATGCGGAGAGCTCGCGTCGGAACCGCCATCCGAAGGCCGTTCCGGATCGAGTCGGATCTGGCGCGGATGAGGCCGGCGGATGCCGTGAACAGACGAAGCGAAGAAAGCAGGCTGGGGAGGGGAAGGATGCACGGGCCGAGTCGAGAAGAAGTGGATCGCTACCAGATGGCGGGACAGGATCTGCCCGAGGTCCTGGATCGATGGGCAGAAGCGCGGTCGGACCATCCCTTTCTCGTCTGGGAGCCCCGCGACGGCAGGACACGGCGCTGGAGCTACCGCGCGTTTCGCGACGAGATCGCCCGCATCGCCTCGGGGCTGCAGGCACGGGGCGTCGCCGCCGGAGACAAGGTGCTGATCCACGCCGACAACTGCCCGGAGGCGGTGCTCGCATGGTATGCCTGCGCCTGGCTGGGTGCGGTCGGCGTCACGACCAACACCCGCAGCGTCGGGGCCGAGATCGAATACTTCGCCGGGCACACCGGCTGCGTCGGCGCGATCACCCAGCCCCGCTACGCGGCCCTGGTCGCCGAGCATGCCCGCAAGCTCTCCTGGATCTGCGTCACCGAGGACGACGGCGGCGTCGCCCCGAGCGAGGCCGCCGCGCAGGCGCGGGATCGACACGAACCCTTCGCGGCCCTGGCCGACGGCGCCGACCCGCTGCCGCGCCGCGCACCAGAGCCGATGCGACCCGTCGGAATCATGTTCACCTCGGGCACGACCTCACGCCCCAAGGCCGTCGTCCACACCCACGCAAACGCCCTCTGGGCGGGTCGCGTCGGACCGCGCAACATCGACCTCACCGGCGACGACAGCTACCTGATCTACCTCCCCTTCTTCCATGTGAACGCCCAGAGCTGGTCGATCTGGTGCGCGCTCGGGGTCGGGGCGACGATCGTGCTGCAGCCGAAGTTCTCCGCCAGCCGCTTCTGGGAGGTCATCGAAGAGCATCACGTCACCCACATCTCGCTGATCCCCTTCGTCTTCAAGGCCGTCGCCGGGCAGCCGGTCCCGGACCACGGCGTCCGCGTCGGCGTCTTCGGGCTGATCATGCCCGAGCTCGAAGCCTGGCTCAAAATGCGCGTGCTGCCCGCCTACGGCATGACCGAGACGGTGATCCACGCGATCCACGGCGATCCACGGCTGCCCTTTCCGACGGGCACGATGGGTC
>CAYWGW010000213.1:0-7259 GCA_964457385.1 uncultured Spirochaetaceae bacterium | reverse complement strand
AGGTGAGGCAGAGGCCGCCGGTGGGTATCGCCTTCATGTAGTGGAGAAGGCGGTCATCGCCCTCGCCGACGATCGCGGCGTGCTCCATGCCGGCGAGATCCTCGCCGGATTCCGCGCGGCGGAGAAAGCGCATCAGCACCGCCCGCTCCCGCACGCTCGGCGCGTTGCGTGGGTTGCGCACGCGAAGCGCGGTGCGACCCACTGCCCAGTCGCCCTCTCGCGACAGCTCGCCCGCGATGCTCGGCGCCTCTTCGCGGCAGACCCCGATCGCCATCTCCGGCCCGCCTTCCGCGATAGCCGACTGCAGCGCCCCCTGGAGCCGCTCGCTGAAGCGTTTGGCGAGGGCACGCGCCTCGTCGATCTGGGCAGCGGTCGGCTTCGCCGTGGTGGCGGACGCTGCCTTCGCAGCGGGATGCCGCGTGCTCGCAGTCGGCGGTCCACCTGCGCCCTGTGCCGCGCCCGCGGCGAGCCCGAGACCGAGCCCGAGCGCGAGTACGAGACCGCGCCCGCGCCGGCGCACGAAACCGAACCCGCGCCCAGTGAGCGGCCCGCTTGTCGTTCCGAATCGCATTGATCCATCCTCCCTCATCCCGATCAGTGCGATCAGCGTGATCAGGGGCCGCCGACCTCGTATGTGACCTCGAGCGAGGCGTCGTAGACGACGATCCGTCGATCCGGAAAAGCCTCGCGCAGTCGATCGACCGCCCGACTCGCGTCGCCTACGAGCAGCCACTCGGGCGGTCCCGCCAGCCATCGCCGGACCACACGTTCGAGTGTCTCCTGCGAAACGGCCCGATAGGATGCCATCCGCGCCGCCAGACTGGATGGCGATCCCGGCCCGGCCCAGGAGCGGACGAGTCCGTCGAGGCGCGCGGTCGGCTCGTCCGCCTCGAGTGCGAGCAGTCCGTGCATGCGCTCCTGCAGCATTGCCAGCTCGCAGGCCTCGATCGGCTCCCTCGTCAGCGCCGCCCAATGGGCCTCGATCCCCGCCATCAACGCAGCGAGCCGCTCGGGCCGCGTCCGCGTCGACACCTCGAAATCGCCTTCCGCCGTCTGCTGGGCTCCGATCTCGTAGGCGAGACCCTGGCGCTCCCGCAGATCCCGGAAGAGCCGCCCGCCGAGCGGATCGCCCAGCAGGCTCGCGAGCATCTCGAGCGCCGGAAGGTCCTCGGCTTCCCGCCCGACGGTCGGCGCCGTCGCCAGCAGCTCGACCTGTCGTGCACCGGGCTGATCGAGCAGATGGATGGCGGGCGCTGCCCCGGACTCCGGCACGCGGGGCGACGTCTCGCGGGATTCCGCCCGATCCACGCGTGGACCTGCCGGCGCCGCGTGCCACGGCCCCGGCCAGCTCGCCGCCGCCTGTTCGAGGCGGTCGAGCGCGGCCTCGATCGTGTCGAACCGTGCGTCGGCATTCGTGGCCGGCCCCGAGTAGACGAGCAGATGCGCGGCCTCGGCGGACTCACTCTGCAGAGCGACTGACATAGCATCTCGAAGCGACTCGCCGTCGAGCTCATCGAGCACGCCCTGGGCATCCGCTACGCCCGTCGCCTCCGTCGCGCCCATGTCCGCGCCCGTTTCCGCGGTCGCCTCAGTCGTCCTCGGCCCCGCCCCCGGACTCGGCTCCGGAGCCGGCTCGTCCGCTCGAAGCGAGCGCCGCAAGCGCCGCGCGGCCGCGCCCGGCGCTGCCTCCTCGGCGAGCAGCAGCAGCGCCAGCTCGCGCCGGATCGGTCCGAGGCGCTCGGATGCGATCGCCTCGGGCGCCATCAACGTTCGCCACGCCGCCAACGCCGCCTCGAGCTCGCTCGCCGGAAAGACGAGATCGAGCACCACGCGATCGCCCAGCCGCGCCGTCGAGAGCGCGATCCCGCGCCCACGCAGGCGCTGCCGCAGCGCGACCGGGTCCGCACTCAGCTCGCCGAGGGACCAGACGAAGAAGGCCGCCCGGGCATGGGTCGGCGAGGCGAAGGCCGACACGGGTGTCGCCCAGCGAAGCCGCTCCAGGCCGCCTGCCAGCGTGGCGCCCGCGCTGGCTACCGAACCGGGCCGCTCGACAGCCGCGCGCGGAAGCACGACGGCCTCGAGGGTCCGCCCGAGCCGTCGCGACCGCGCTCCGTCCGGAAGCGGCTCGAATGTCGCTTCGAGCGGCTCGAAGACGACACAGCGCGGCGACAGGTCGATCGGCCGCGCCCGCTCGCTCGCAGGATCCTCCCCGGGCGCGCGCGCCGCACAGCCGAAGAGCCCCGACAGCCCGAGCGCCAGCAGCAGGCCGCCGAGAAGCAGGTCGCGGAATGGTATGCCCGGGAGAGCCGAATGCCGCGGGCTCAACGACGACATGCCCCGATCGCGCAGACCCCGACCCCTCATAACAGCGACCTCTCCAGCGAGGCGCCGACGCCGTCCGGCAGGATCTCGAGCAGCGGCTTCAGCCAGCCCATCAGCCCCTTCGGACGGATCACGAGCGTCGACGGCGACCGGGTCTGTATCCGCTCGGCGGACTTCCGGACATCCTCGACCGACAACGCCGCGAGCGCCTCGAGCTCGCGGGCGAAGCGCCGGGGGTCCTGCTCGAAGAGCACGCCCCTCGCCAGCGCAGCCGACAGGCCCTCATTCGTCTCGAGAGCGACGAGCCGCTCGATCTGCTCGTGTCGGATCGCGGCGCAGAGCTCGTCCGCCTCGGGTCCCGTCTGGGCGAGCGCTCCGAGGACCTCGTCCACCGTCCGCCGGATCTCCCGGAAGCTCGCAAAGGTCCGGGGCACGATGACGAAGTTCAGGAGTCCGGCATCGCGCAGCGCGAAGGACAGGGAGGTCGCCTCGAAGGCGAGGGGGCCGCGGACGACCCGTGCCAGGCGCGCATCGCGATGCCCCAGCAGCAGCTCGTCGAGCACGGCCAGGGCGGGCGCCTCGGGATGGTTCGCGCCGACGCCCGGCCAGATCAGGCCGTAGACCGGAAACGGGGCCAGCGAGTCGACCGTCGAGGCGTGCTCGGGCGCGCGCTCGCCGAGTCCGTCGAAGGCCTCGAGCTCGCTCGTGGTCCGCTGCGTGCGCGGATCGCCACCTGGGATCGAGCCGAAGGCATCCGCGATCGCCGTGCGCGCCGCGTCGGGGTCGAAGCCACCGACCAATACGACGACCGCGTTGTCGGGCGCATAATGCTCGGCATGGAAGGCCTCGACGTCGGCCACGCGGACGGCCTGGCGCTCGGTGTCCGTGCCCATCGGCGAGTGGTCGTAGGGCGTACTCTTCCAGATCTGCCCGAGAAAGGCGGAGGCCGCCTCGGCGTAGGGGACGTTCAGGACGCGCAGCGCCTCCTCTTCCTGGATCGCCGCGCGCTGGGTCTCGAGACTCGCCGCATCGAGCCGCAGCCCGCGCATGCGATCGGCCTCGGACTCGAGCACCCGGGAAAGCGCGGAGGCGGGAAGCGTGTCGACGTACTCCGTCAGATCCCAGTCCGTGAAGGCGTTCACGCGCCCGCCCACGTCCCGCACGCGCCGGAAATGCTCGCCGTCCGCCACCGCGGCCGAGCCCTTGAACATCAGATGCTCGACGAAATGCGCGAGGCCGCCGAGCGTCTGCGGCTCGTCCCGACTCCCGACGTCGTAGGCGACCCGGACCGCCACGGTCTGCGCCCCGGGCCTCGGCGCGAGAACCACGCGCAGCCCGTTCGCCAGGACATGGGTCTCGATCCGTCCGGCGCCGAGCGTCTCCAGCATCGGCGCGAGCGCGAGCGGCTCGCACGTCGCCCATGTCGCGACGTCCGCGTCCGCGGCGCGCGAGGCGCCCGGCGTGTCGGGAGCGCCTGCAGCGTCCACCACGCCGACTGCATCCGCCGTGTCCGACGACGAGGCCATCCCGGCCAGGCCGGTCGTGAGCAGACCGATCGTCATCACGAGCCGATTCCTGCGCACGCACTGTCGTGTCATGCCGCCGACGATAGCGGGTATCGCGTCGTGCCGTCTGGACTGGTCAGGACTGGAAGAAGCTCACCGGATCCGCGCGCGATTGGAAGTCCTACTCCCCTTCCTTCCTTGATCGCGAGGCTCCGAATGCTACCAAGCCACGTGCGAATGGATGTTTCCGAACGACGCGACGAGGCGGCCTATGCGGCATACCCTCCTGATCCGGTTCTGCGGCCCTTCGTGCATCGGTTCATCCACGGCTGGCGGGAGGATGAGGGCACCAACTGGCTGAGGATTCCGCCCACCGGTGGCCTCTTCTTCAGCTACGTCGCGGGTGCGCCGCTGCGGGTACATTTCAGCGATCGGGTCTACGACCGGCGACCGCGCTATTTCATCGGCGGCCAGCTGCGCCGCGAGCAGCCGGTGCTCGAGAGTCTCGGCCGCTTCCGTCTCTTCGGCGCCGAACTCTCCCCGACTGGCTTCTACCGACTGTTTCATTCCCGCGCAGCGACGTTCACCGATGACATTGCGGATTTTGCCGGGCTCTTTCCCGAGCTTGCGACGGACCTGGATGCCCGCTTCGACGCGGCCGCCCCGGCGAAGGAGGCTTCGGCGAAGCAGACCTCGGCGAAGCAGACGGTGGGGGCAATGCAATCGTTCCTTCGGTCTCTCGTACCACAGGCGCTCGAGGTGCCGCAGATCGAGGCGATCGTTCGGGACATCGCCGACGCCCGGGGTCTCGTCAGTATCGGCGAGCTGGGCCGGCGCCACGGCCTAAGCACCCGTGCGATGCACCGCGAGTTTCTCGAGGTCGTCGGAATTCCTCCCAAGCACTACGCCAAGATCGTCCAGGTCAACGCGGTCGTCGGCGCGATGCAGGCCGGTGACCATGAGGAGCTTGCCAGCCTCGCCATGAACCACGGCTACTTCGACCAGTCGCATTTCATCCGCGACTTCAAGCGCTTCGTCGGCGCCAGCCCAACGGTTTTCCTGCGCAGCAACTCCGCGTTCCTCCGCACCTACCTCGGCCAGGCTTCGCACTGACGGCTGCTGTCGCAATCGGCATCGTCCGATTTTTACAATTGGGTCGCGTCGAGCGTCTCTACGGTTCCGAGGGAGCTTCATCCCATCACGGAATCGAAGAGGTGCGAACCCGATGACGTCTTCTCAGCGTGCAGCCACCGATGGCGTCACCACATCTACGAGAGAGAACGAGGCCTACAACGGGGCCTACGAGAGGCGGCAGACGCGGCCGACGCCGCGGGTGCGTCCGAGCGCGAGGCCCGGGCGGAGGCGGGCCCGAGTCGGGTCGGGCGCCTGGCTGGCCGGGCTGCTCGCGGCGGTGGTCTCGGTCGCGTTGGTTTCGTCGGAAGCCACGGCGCAGAGCGCCTCCGCGCCCCCTTGCAATCCCGACCCGGGCGTCGGCTTCGAAGCGCGTCCGAACGCGGCCGTGCTCGACTATCACTTCACGGGCGATGGCGACGGGTTCTCGTGGAACGATGCCGACAACTGGGCCTTCGGCAGCTGGGCTGGCGCGGCCGCCCCGAACGCCCGCGTACCAGCCGTCAACGAGCTCGAGAGCTGCATCGGCGACGGGGGCGGCACCATCGGACCCTTCTCCAGCTTCCCGCGCGTCATCATCGATGCGGGCCAGTCCGTCCAGATCCTGGCCCCGATCCCGCCGATTGGCGAGCTCGTGATCGAGACGGGCGCGACGGTCTTCCTGCAAACCAACCTGACGGAGTTCATGAGCGACTTCGGCAATCCCGATGTCGGGGGCAGCATCGAGACCGACGGGTTGCTGATCATCGGGGCGGGCACCTCGACGCCGCTGCCGGGCGCCACGATCACGGCCAACGGCATCCTGCGTCTCGGCCAGGGCGCCAGGATCACGATGGATCCCGCCGCGGTCTTCAGCGGTGCCGGCCAGATCGAGCTGCTCGGCGCCGACATCGTCGTGACGGAGAATCTCGACTTGGGCGTCGAGCTGCTCGCGAACGACGAGAAAAACGAGATTCGGGGGCTGCCCGGAGCTTCCCTCCAGTCGGTTGCGATCGGGAGCGGCACCGTCGCCCCCCCGGCGCGGCTGGACCTGGGCATCGCGATCGACCGGGTCGATATCGAGGGGCTCTTCGCCGTGGAGGGTCAGCTCTTCCTGCGCGCGCGGCAGACCCTCGTCGAGCCTCCTGCCGGAACCCTGGTGGCCTTCTCGCCGGCGGGTCGGATCACGACCCAGCAGGACGCCATCAACGACGCCGTCGATCTCATCAACAACCACATCGTCCTGGTGCTGCCGGGTGGGACCCTGGCCATCACGGGAACGATCGGGCCCTTCGACCCGGAGAACGTGCTCTTCCAGAACCAGGTCGACGGCGTGCTCGTCGTCGAGGAGGGCGGCCTCGTCACGACCGAGAATCCGCCCGCTTCGGACGTGCCCTTCATCTTCAGCTTCGGCCGGGTCGATCTGGGTGGCGACATCCGGGGCACTCTGCGTTCGGCCGGCCTGATGCGGATCGGCGTGCCGGCATCCGGCCCGGACATCGCGACCATCACCGGAGACCTCGAGCTCTTCGTGAATTCGGCGCTGCAGATCGACATCGACGGCCTGCAGCCCGAGTCCGGTCACGATCAGCTGATCGTCGGCGGGACTGCGGACCTCGATGGGGCGCTCGAGATCACGTCGGGTCCCTTCTTTTCACTCGAGCCCACGGACGGCTTCGCCCTGATCGCGGCGGACTCGGTGGTGGGGACCTTCTCTTCCGTGTCGGGCGACGAAGGCCTGCCCGTGACCTACCAGCCCACGCGCGTATTCCTCGGTAGCGATCCCGACTTTCCCGACACGAGCGACTGGCTGCAGCCCAACAACGGCGCCGTGTTGGAGCAGGACCAGACCTCCTTCTGTCTCGACGAATCGGGCCTCCACTTCGACATCGTTTTCGGCATGGCTCCCGACTTCGATTTCCTGGCCCTGAGGGTCTCGACCGAGACCGACTCCGCCTTCTCGAATCAGGACGAAAACATCGCGCTCAACTACTTCGCGCTCTCCGGCCAGCCCGATCCTCGTCTCCCCCGGCCGGAGGTTGTTACCGATTCCGGCTACACGGGTCCGGATCGGCTGGCTGATGGAGTGCTGGACGATGCGACGTTCACGAATCTCGGGAACAGCTTCTTCCGGTTCCGGGGCATCGCGCCGAACGGCTCGGAGCGCTTCGTGGGCGGCGATGTGCTGGGAAGCCTCGTCACCCGTTCGAGCACGGCACCGCCCGACCCGGAGCCGGGGGAGAGCTTCGGAAGCGTGACCCTGGCCTATCGCACCCCCTCCTTCACGGATCTGCTGACGATCACCGAGCGCCCGATCTGCGT
>CAYWGW010000212.1:0-7372 GCA_964457385.1 uncultured Spirochaetaceae bacterium | reverse complement strand
CGTTGGGTCGTGGAATGGTGCCGGGTCGAGCGGCCGCTGCTCGTCGGCCATGGCATGGGCGCGCTGAGCGCCCTCGAGTGGGCACGCAGCCCATCCGTCCCGCTCTCGGGTCTGATCCTCTGCGGTGTCGGCCGGACGCTCGCGATCGCCGAGCCGGCGATCGAGCAGATGCGCCGTGTCTCCCAGGGCAAGGCGCCGCGTCCCTTCGATCCGACCCGTCTCGCCCCGGGCGCGAGCCCCGATCTGATGCGCCACGCGTACATGGAAGGCATCCGGACCGATCCGCGGGCCACCCTCGTCGACCTCGAGGCGAGCCTCGCCTGGACGGTCGGGACTCTCGGCGCGAGTCCACGCGCGAGCGCAGATGCGGGCGCGAGCGCAGAAAGCGATGACGACGGCGGTGGCGGCGATCGCTTCGCGCTCGATCGATCGCTGCGCGATCGGCCGCTGAAGATCCTGGTCGGCGACGCCGAGCCCGCCGACTTCCGTGCGCACGTCGAGGTCCTCGTCGAGCGGCTGACGGGCGCCGAGCTCCGAACGATCGAGCGGGCCGCCCACCTGCTCCCCCTCGAGCAGCCCGCTGCGCTCGCGGACGAGATCCTCTCGACGACGACCGGTCAGGCCGGTCAGGCCGGTACGACTGGCGACCCGGGAGCCGGGACATGAGCTTCTCCGGACGGATCGCGATCGCGGGCATCCACGAGTATGAGAGTCGCTGGGCGCCGGACAAGACCGCCTTCCAGATCACCGCCGAGTGCGCCCGCGAGGCGCTGGCCGATGCCGGTCTTTCCCTCTCCGACGTCGACGGACTCTTCGGAGCGACCATGTCGATGGGCGCGATGGGCATGGTGCAGCTCGCCGAGTATCTGAACATCAAGCCGCGCTACCTCGACGGCAGCAACATCGGGGGATCTTCGTTCGTTTCGCACGTGGCCCACGCCGCAGCGGCGATCCACTCGGGACTCTGCGAGGTCGCACTGATCCTCTACGGCAGCACCGCCGCCTCCGACGCGATGGCGATCGGCACTGGCGACACCAGCATGCGCGATCCCAGCGCCGCCTTCGTATCGCCCTACGGCATGCCGCTGGTCGCGTCCTACGCGATGGTCGCCCAGCGCCATCGCCATCTCTACGGCACGACCTCCGAGCAGCTGGCCGACATCGCCGTCTCGACGCGGCAGCACGCGAGCCTGAACCCCCACGCGAAGATGCGGCATCCGATCACCCGGGAGGACGTACTCGAGAGCCGCATGATCGCCGACCCGCTTCACCTGCTCGACTGCTGCATCATCAGCGACGGCGGCGGCGCCGTGATCGTGACGAGCCTCGAGCGCGCGCGGGACCTGCGACAGCCGCCGATCGTCGTGCGCGGCACTGACGAAGCGGTCTGTCATCGCGAGATCGGTGCGCCGGACCTCACGACGATCGCGGCGAAGCAGTCGGGCGAGCACGCCTTCGCGATGGCGGGCCTCACCCCGGCGGATGTCGACTTCTGCACGATCTACGACTCCTTCACGATCACCGTGCTCGTGACCCTCGAATGCCTCGGCTTCTGTGCCCCAGGCGAAGGAGGCCCCTTCGTCGAGAACGGGGCGATCGGGCTCGGGGGACGCCTACCCGTGAACCCGGACGGCGGCGGACTCTCCTCGAACCACTCGGGAATGCGTGGCATCTTCCTGGTGATCGAGGCCGTGCGTCAGCTGCGCGGAGGCCTCGGCGCGCGCCAGGTCGAGGGCGCGGAGATCGCACTGGCCCACGGTACGGGAGGCTATCTCGGCCTGATGCACAGCGGCGCCACGCTGATCCTCTCGAAGGCCTGAGACTCGAAAACCTGAGAAAGGATGCCCGCATGAGCGAGATCGAGTACGGCCCGCCCGCGGTGGACTGGGAGACTCGCGCCTGGTGGGAAGGAGCGGGTCGCGGCGAGCTGGTGCTGCAGCGCTGTCGGGACTGCGGGATCGTCCAGCATCGCCCGCGCGGGCTCTGCGTGAGCTGTCTCTCCGACGGGATCGAGCATTTCGTCGCGAGCGGACGGGGACGCATCCATACCTACTCGATCGTGCGACAGAACCAGATGCCCGCCTTCCGCGACGCCGTCCCCTACGTGGTCGCCTACGTCGAGCTAGAGGAGGGACCCCAGATCCTAACCAATGTCGTTGGCTGCGACCCGGAAACCGTCTCCATCGGCATGCCCGTGAAGGTCGACTTCGTGAAGACCGGGCGCGATCTCGGGGTCCCGAGGTTCGTCCCGGCATGATCCTCGACCTCCATACCCACTCGATCGCCTCGGACGACGGCCGGGCGAAGGTCGAGAACTACTGTCAGTGGATCGAACGCAAGCAGATCCCGATCGACGGCTTCGTGCTGACGGAGCATCGGCAGTTCGACGACCGATCCGACTATCGCGCCCTCGAGGACGAGTCGGGTCTGCTGATCCTGAAGGCCAGCGAGGTCGAGACCGAGTACGGCCACGTACTGGTCTTCGGCGTGAACGAAGACCTGCGCGCCGCCTTCGACTTCGCGCGGGTGGACAACCCGCTCGCGACCGTGCTCGCGGAGTCGAAGCGCTGCGGCGCGGTCGCCGTGCCCTGCCATCCGGGACGGCCGAAGGTCGGGCTCTGCGCCCATTGGGAGACCCGGGGCCCGGTCGAAGGCGTCGAGATCGTCGAGGTCCTGAACGGGGGCAGCCGCGAAGGCGAGAACGAGCAGGCCCTCGCCCTCGCCGAGCGATCCGGCTGGGGTCGCATCGGCGGTTCCGACTCGCATATCGTGAGCCATGTCGGGCGCTGCGCGACGCGCTTCGAGGACGAGATCCGCGACATGGAAGGCCTGGTCCGGGCACTCCGGGGCGGCCGCTTCGACGCCATCGAGCCGACGGCAGAGAGCGCCAAGGCCTGACGGAAATCGGAGCCAAACCCCGATCCGCGCCACGCCACACGAGGAGAACATGGACGCCCAGGAGCTGAAGAGCCGTTTCACCGGATTCGTCTTCGACGAGATCGACCTCGACGTCGAGGCCGAGTCGCTCGCGGACTTCGCCCGCGCCTGCGGTGAGATCCTGCCCAAGTTCACGGATCCCTCCGATCCGGAGTTCCAGTCGGTGCCGAACTACACGACCCGGATCCATGGCACGCGCTCATTGCCCCCCGACTTCCCCGTCGAGATGCACCGCTGTTTCGATGCCGGCAAGGCGATCGAGGTCCACGCGCCCGTGCGTCCCGGAGACAAGATCGTCGGACGCAGCGAGATCGCCGACATCTACGAGAAGACCGGCCGCAGCGGCAGTATGCTCTTCATCGTCCATCGCATGAACTTCTACAACCAGAAGGGCGAGCATCTGTCGACCGTCGACTGGCGGCTGGTGCAGCGGGAGATGGAGTCATGAACGCCGGAAGTCCGCCCTCCCGAGAGCGTGTCTTCGAGCGCGTCGAGTTCGGCGAGGAGCTTCCCGAGCTCCTTCCCGACGTGTCGCTCGAGAACGTCCGTCGCTTCGCCCGGGCCTCGCGAATGCTGGCCGGGCGCTTCACGGATCACGAGGAGGCACGCGCCGCCGGCCTGCCCGCGGCGATCGTGCCCGGCATCATGAGCCAGGGCATCCTGGTCGCGCTGATCCATCACTGGGCCCCCAACGCCGAGGTGATCGGGGTCGACACCGTCTTTCGCGCCCCGCTGCTCGTCGATTCGCAGCCGACCGCCGGCGCGGTCGTGACCGACATCGACGAGGCCACCCGAACGATCGAGCTCGACCTCACCCTGAAGAACGAGAAGGGCGAGACCCCGGTGGTCGGGACGGCGCGAATCCGGCTCTGATCCAGCGCGGCCCTCGTACGGACGGCTACGCAATTAGGAAGAACCTCCCGACTCGCTTTCCCCCAACCTCGCGAGGAGCAACGAACCCATGAAGACCGATCCGTCTTTCAGGAATCCCACTCCGATCCGTTTCGCGGCGGCCATGGCGACCGTCGCGACTCTCGTCCTTCTGGGCGGCGGCGTGTCGTTTCGGGCGGATGCCGAGGAGATCCCCGTCGAGCCTACGGCCGCGGACGAGTTGCCTGCGGCCATCCTCGGCGAGGGTGGAGCGCCCAAAGGGGAGACTCTGGCCTACTTCGACGCCAATCCGAAGGCCCGCGGCTACCTGGCATCGCCGGCGGGCGAGACCCGACGCGGGGCCGTGGTGCTGATCCACGAATGGGATGGTCTGACCGACCGGATCCGACAGATGGCCGACTCCTTTGCGGCCGAGGGCTATGTCGCCCTGGCGGCAGATCTCTACTCTGGCCGAACCGGCAGCAACCGGGGCGAGAACATGGCGCTGGTCCGGGAGACCCTGGCAGACGAGAAGCAGATCATCGCCAATCTCGACGCCGCAGTGGCCTACCTGAAGGGTCGACCGGACGTCAACGGAAAGGTCGCAGCGATCGGCTGGTGCTACGGAGGTGGCGTCGCCCTCTCCTTCGCGCTGGGCGGCGAGAACCATGAGGGAACCGCGATCTTCTACGGCAGCCTGCTCGATGACCCGGAACGGATGAAGCACATCCATCACGAGATCTACGGCACCTTCGCCGCGCTCGACCAACGCCCCTCTCCGGCCCAGGTGGATGCCTTCGTGAAGGCGATGCGTGAGGCCGGCATCGAGAACGACGTGCACATCTACGACGACGTCGGCCATGGATTCTGGCTTCACGTCGACCGCAATCGGGAGGTGGCAGAGACGCCGGCGCTCGACGCCTGGCGCCGGCTCAAGACCTACCTCGGCCGCACGATCGAGTAGCCAGCTCGCGGCCGCAGCGGAGAACTCTGGGGTTCCGCCGCACTCCGAACGATCCGTGCCGAGGACCGCTCAACTCACCGGCGGGGCTGGCCGATTGGCGAGAGTACGCTCAATGCTCCCGGAGGTGAAGCCATGCTCCTTTTCTCTCTTTTGGCCGTCGCAGCCTACTGTACCGTCAGCCTCGTCCTGGGCTTTCGCTTGCTGGCGATGGCTCGTCGAACTCGCCAGCTCCCGGAGACTTTCTTCGGTTTCGGCTTCCTGGCCGGCGGCATGATCGGCTATCCCTTCAACGTCGCCAGCGGATTCCTGCTGCGTGCAGGCGATCCCGAAGCTGCCCAGATCTGTTATTCAATCGCCCAGATCGCGATGACGGCGGCCGCGATCATGGCCGTGCTGGCATGGCGACAGATCTTCGCTCCCACGCTCCGGGGCGGCGGGTTCCTGGTCACGGCGTGGTCCCTGCTGCTGGTCGCCGGCGTCGGAGCCGTGATCCGAACGACCGGCGCGGAGACCGCGGACCGCATGCTCGCCCCGATCTACTGGACGCATCTCCTGCTCCAGGGTGGCTGCTATGCAATCAGCGCCGTGGCGAGCCTTCGCTACGCCTCCATGCTGAAGCGGCGCCTGGCGCTCGGTCTCGCCGACCCCATCGTGACCAACCGGATGCAGCTCTGGGGCTTCTCCCACGTCTCGATCACCTGCTCCTACAGCTTCTCCATCGCGACGGGTCTGCTGCTGGCGAGCGGGCTCATCGAGCGCGCCCACGTAGCCTACCTGACGCCGATGGTCGCCGGATTCGGCCTCACCGCGGCAATCTGCATCACGCTGGCCTTCCTCCCACCCAAGACGTACCTGGCGCGATTCGACTCGGCGACCACGTCCACTGCGGCAGAAGGAGCTTGAGATGGCCGACTCCTCCGTTTTCGACTGGACCTGTGCAGCGATCGAGGCCTCGACCCCGCTCGACCGGCTCGAGTCCCGCGGCACCGTCCGCCTCGCGCTCAAGCACGCGGGCCTCGATCCCAGGGAGGTCACGAAGGCCCAGATGCGGACGGTGCTCGAGAAGCTGCTCCCGGGCGAGCTCGCAAAATGTGGCGCCGAGGGCACGGACGCGCTCTGTGCCCAGCTCGCGAGCGACCTCCATGCGCAGCAGTTTGCCGCCGCCTCGATCAGCGGCGAGTCGCCGGAATCGGTGTTCGCGCGACTCGGCAACCTCTGATCAGCTGCGCGCGTCGAGCTCCTTCCGTCGATCTTCCAGAAGAACGTTCTCTCCGTCGATCTTGTGGAGGACCGCATCCTCGACGACGAGTCCGGGCGTGCTCCCTCCCCCCTCGTCGACGTAGAAGTCGACGTCGTAGAGCGTGCCGGCCTCGTCCTTGAAGTCCACGCAGACGACCTGACGACCGCCTTCGGTTTCATGCACACCCTCGTGTACGTGATCGAAGGCGAGCTCCAGGCGGCCGTCTCCTCTCGGATCGTCGAAGGTCATGCGACTGTCCGCCGCCTGGACGTGAGCCGAGGCCGCCCGGCGGACGGCCTCGGACGCGGCCGTCGTCGAGGCATCCTGGCAGGCGAATGAGAAGACCGTCATCGAGGCCGCCGTCGCCGAGATGACGAGCGTCTTGAAGCGATCAGTGCAGGACATGGGTTTTCCTCTCTCCATTTTTCGGTTCTCCATTCTCCAATCGGTCTCGTCAAGGATCCTCAGGATTCAGCCGTCCACCGAACCTCGGTCAGCGGGCTTTGCGAGCTTCGAGTCGGTCGCCTCGGGGTCGGTCCGCTCGCGGTCGGTCGGCTCGGGAGCGAGCCGCCGGATCGCGCAAGGGCTCGAGGCCCGCTAGTCGGAAGAGTCGAGAGGCCTCCTCGGGCGGCACGAAGGAAGTGATGCGCGCCGCCTCCACGACCTCTCCCCGAGGATCGACGACGAGGACGGCCGGCAGCCCGAAGATCCGAAAACGGCTGAAGAGCGCCTCGACTTCGTCGGTCATCCGCGTCGCATCCACACGAATCCGTTCTGCACCGGCCAACAGCCGCGCCACGTCCGGGTGGGTCAACGTCCGGCGATCGAGTTCATGACAGGCGAGGCACCAATCCGCTGTGAAGTCGACCACCGCATGGCGTCCGCCGGCCCGGGCGTCAGCCAGGGCGGCCTCGGCATCCGAGCGCCAGGTGAGCAGCACTTCGTCATTCGTACCGGGACCGGGAAGCGGTCCCTCGCGAAGCGCCGCCGCCGCTGCCAGGCCGATGCAGAGGACCGCCACGACACCCGAAGCCCACTTCGCCGCCCCACCCGTCCCGTGCCGCGCAGCCACGAGCCGGTCGAGCCCCACCGCGACGAGAGTCCCCGTCGCCAGCGCACGCAGGACGAGATCCGACACGCTCAGGCTCGCATAGTAGAGAGCCGTCACCAGCAGAGCGCTGCCGAGAAGGAAGCGCGCCAACCGGGGCAGCCCACCCGCCCGCGGCCAGCGCGACAGCTCCCCGGCCGCCACCGCGAGCGCGATGAAGGGCGTGCCCATCCCGAGGCCGACCGTCCCGAGCAAGGTGCCACCGAGAACGAGATCGCCGAGAGCTTCGCGGCTGCCGCCGAGCAGTACCGCG
>CAYWGW010000211.1:0-7378 GCA_964457385.1 uncultured Spirochaetaceae bacterium | reverse complement strand
GCCGGTGCGGGTGCGCCGACCAGCAGGGGGGAACCGAGCAGAGCCAGGAGGACACCCTTGCGCACCCCTGGCCGACGCCTTCCCGGGAGCGCCAGACCGATCAGGCCCAATGAGAAGAGCAAGGCGGTTCCGGGCTCGGGCACGATCGTCAGCACGAGCTCGGAGGGCACGTCCGGAATCGTCTCCGATCGCTTGAAAACCTGCTCCTCGACGCCGAACCCGATCTCGCCAATCGAGGTCAGCGCCGCGCCAACGACCCATTCTCCACCCGACGATGCCTGGAGTGCCGCGAGGGCAGCCGCATTGAGAAGGATCTCCTCGACGGTCCCATCGCTGGCCGCGGTCGCGACGAAGCTCCCGTAGGACTCACCAGATCCGAGATCCCCGAAGATCGCGTCGAGTACGGAGTCGGGCTGGGACTCGTCCGGATTGCGCAGGATCAGGGTGTCCGTACCGACTTCGAAGAACGAGACGGTTTCCTGGGGATTCGGACTGGAGTAGGAGTTCTCCGGATGAGAGAGGCGAAGCACCGCCGAACCGATCGTCTGTCCGGGATTCAGCTCGGGGATGTCGAAGATGTGATAGCTGCGCTGGACCTCATTGGGCGTGGCGTCTCCGGAGCCGAGCCCGCGGACGAAGTAGGTTCCTTCCGGTGCCTTCCAGGTGCCCGGACCGAAGAGGGGAAAATCCTTGAAGGCGGAAGAATTGAAGGTGCCGCGGTCGTTGCCGATCGCCTGGGCCACGATCGTGGCGGCGTCCGCCGGCAGCGAGAGCGTCGACGCGGCGAGTCCGATGATCGATCCAACGAGCAGCAGCGGGGTCCTGTAGAGCGGGGGCATGAGCCTTTTCCCTCCGTTCAGGATCGTGGGTCTGGCCCTCTGATCCTGTGTTGGGACGTCTGGCTCGACGGCGGCTGGCTGGAGTCCGGTTTGTGTGATCGTCTATGAGGGGTTCATCGTTCAGTCGATCGGCGTCTCGGTCGATCCGCGTCTTCCTCCTGTCATGGAATTCGATCGATTCAGCTCAGCCACTGAGGCGTGGGCGTCGCTTCTCGGTGCATTCGCTCGGAGGCGGTGGTCAGACCGGACGCGAGCGCATCGAGCTGCTGCGGATCGAGTCGCAGAGTTGTATCCCCGAGGGAAAAATGAACGCGGCCGCAGCTGCACAAGGTGATCTGGTATCCCGGCCCCGCGGCGAGCAGTGAATGAACGCAGTCTTCCTGACTTCGCATCTGTCGTCTCTCCACGATCGGTCCGCTCCTCTGCTCTGCATTTTTGTTCGAAGTACGAAACTCTGACCTCAGATCAATTGATAATGAAAGTCGTTTTCATTGTCAACCCCTGATGGCCACCTGTGAAGCATGGGCTGACCGCTCTGGCGTCGAGGCTTCCGAACGGCTTCCCGCCGCGGGGTCCGATCCATGGTCGGAGTTGTACCCCACCGGTAGGGTGCGCGACGCCGAACGAACTCGGCCGAGGGAGCGCTGATGATCCTGCCGCTGTGCATTTCGCTCCGTGCTGCGGATTCTGGCCGCAACCGGACAACCCGTTCGCGAGATCGGCTTGGGCGGTCCCGTTGGCTCGCCATGGGCGCGCTTCTCGGGGCCCTCGGCGCGTCCGAAGTGTTGGCCCAGTCGGCCTCCGTCTCGGACGCGGACGGGCAGCCCAAGCGACCCGTGGAAGAGATGGTCGTCCGGGGTCGGCACATCCACCGGGCCCTCGCCGCCGATCGAAGCGACGCCTCCGTCGTGATCTCTCGTGAGGAGATCGAGGTGAGCCAGCAGCCTCTGCTCATCGACGTTCTGCGCGGTAAGGCCGGCCTCACCGTGCAATCGGCGGGCGGTCCGGGCAAGTCGACCGATCTGCGCGTGCGAGGTTCCGGGAACGATCAGGTGCAGGTCATCATCGACGGTGTCCGCGTCGGCTCAGCGACGACGGGCAGCTTCAACTTTGCCAACCTACCGTCCGCGACCATCGAACGGGTCGAGATCCTGCGAGGTCCCCAGAGCACCATCTTTGGCGCCAGTGCGGTCGGCGGCGTCGTGTTGATCGAGACGCGCCAGGGATCGGGGCCGCTCTCGCTCGAGGCCGAGGGCGGCTACGGATCGGACGAGCAGAGCCTGCTCTCCGCACGGGTTTCCGGAGGGACCGACTCGGGCGCGCGCTACAGCGTGGCCGCTCTCCGGACCACCATCGACGGGGTCTCCGCGACGGAGGTGCTCCGCCCTGGCGAAACGGAACTCGAGGACGATCCGTTCCGCAACCTGCAAATCGCGGCGAACGGAACGCTGCCCCTGGCAGACGGTCGCCTCCGCCTCGGAGCGCGTTTCACCGACAGCGCCGTGAACCTCGACGACCGCGACGAGGACAACCCCTTCTTCGAGCAGGACACCCGGGAATTGCAGCTCGACATGGGACTCGAGTATCCCATTCTCGAGAACTGGTCCACGCGGGCCGTGGTGGCTCGCTACAACCTGAGGCGCGAGGGCAGCGATCTCCCGGGATCGGACAACAACTTCGACATCGAGTCCACGTCCTGGCAGGCGAGCTGGCTTCATGAAATCGACCTTCACGGGTTCGGCGTGTTGGGTGGGATCGACTTCGAGTCCGAGCGCGGCGAGAACCCGGACGCGGACTTCGATCGCAGCGTCGAGCAGACGGGGGTCTTCGCGAAGGTGGAGTCCCCGTCGGCCTGGCCCCTCAGCCTGAACGGCGGCTTCCGTTTCGAGGCGAACTCGATCTCGCGCGACCGGGTCACGTATCAGATCGGAACGACGGTCCAGCTAGGGTCCCTGCTCACGCGGCTCGCCCCCGAGATGTCTCTTCTGGAGGGACTGGCCCTGCGTGCGAACTACGGAACGGCCTTCCGACCTCCGACGCTGAACGACCTCTTCTTTGCGGTGCCCGGCTTTGCGATCGCCAATCCGGATCTGCGCCCCGAAACCTCCGAAGGCTTCGATGCGGGCCTCGCCTACGGGCGTGTCCTGCCTCATGAAATCGAGGTTTCTCTCGATTTCTGGGGCTTCTACCAGGACTACGAAGACCTGATCGAGTTTCGGGGCTTCCCTCTGCAGCCCGTGAACGTCTCGAAGGCAGAGATCTGGGGACTCGAGGCGAGCGGCGAGATCCGCTGGCGGTGGATCTCACTGGCCGCTTCCTGGACCCATCTCCAGTCCGAGGACGGCGACGGATTTCAGCTTCAGCGTCGGCCGGAGAATGCGGGCGAGGTCAGGCTCTCTGCCGAGGTCGGCCCCGTCCTCGGTCAGCTGAGCGTTCGCGCCGTGGGAAAGAGCTTCAGCCGCTCTCGAGAGCGCGACGAGGTGGACTCCTTCGCGGTCGTGGATCTGAGCGCGCGTTATGCATTGTCCGAGCGGATCTCGATCCGGGGACGAATCCGCAATCTGCTCGACGAGGACTATCAGGAGATCCTGAACAGGGGAACGCTGGGCCGCACTCTCTTCTTGAGCGTCGCGATCGAGATCTAGCGCCTCGTTCGGTAGGGCCGCCTTCAGCGTCGTCGCCGGGCTCGAATGCGGCTCGCGCTGCCGCCGAGGCCGCTGCTCAGCAGGAAAGCGATTCCAGCGAGGGTGATCAGAATGCGCGGCCGCTCGTCCAGGCCCGTCCTGGGGGTCGCCTCTTCCGACCGGTCCGTGATCTCCTCCTCCATCCGGTAACCGGATACCGGGACATTCGAATCTGGCCCGTTCGTCGGCTGCGTCTCGCCCGCCGGATCGCTCGTTCCCGTCTGTGCCGGGGACTGTGGACGGTGCCAGCGGGCCTTTTCTGCGTGGCGTTCGGTCAAGGCCCCCTCGATCGTGCGCCCGGTCGCCTCCTCGATCCCACTCATCGCCCGATCGATCCGATCGGAATCCAGACCCAGGCGGCGTGCCTGGGTCTGCACGAAACGCTGTAGCTCGGGATCGTCGCAGGTCAGATGGTCGCAGGCCGGTCCGTGCTCGACGAGGGAGTCGACGTAGGTCTCGAGGAGCTGCTCGAGGAGCGGGTCGGGCGCCTGCCAGTAACCCTTGCGAACGACCTCGAGCATGCGAGCCGCGATTCCCTGACGGGCATGCGGGTTGTGCTCTTCGAAGAACGACTCGATGCCGAGCTCGTGCCGATCCTCGACCCAGAACGCATGCATCGCCTCCCACTTCGCCGCGTCGACGACCTCGGGATAGACCACCTGCCAACCCCAGAGATAGTCGACGGCCTTCCAGACATGACGCGCGCCGGCATAGCCCTCCTTCATCATCTCCCGGGCGAACTCCGGGCTCAGGTAGCGAGAGCGAAGCTCCTGCCCGAGAAATCGCTCGAGCGGCTCGTGATGCTCATCGTCCGGACGGCGCAGATCCGCCACATAGAAGGAAGGACTCGACCCACCCCCATTGGCCCGACGCACGCCGAGTGCGATCGAGCCGCCGTACGAGAAATAGTCGTCGTTGTCGAGCGTTGCGTAGAGGTTCGACGCCCGCGAATGGACGATGACGTCGGTGTCGGCGAGTGCGGCCTCGAACTCCCGCAGCGCGGGATCGCCCCAGAGTCCACCGCCGTAGCCGTGTCCCATGCGTCGGATGTAGACGTCGGCGACCTCGGCTTCCTCGTCCCAGCTGCCGGAGGCGTGGGTCATGGCGTGCAGCTTCGAGTCGTGGCGGCCGCCGGGCTCCGCGAAGATCCGGATCCGGGCCCGCCTCGCAGCCTCTTCGTTGTCCATGCCCCCGGCGACGAGCGTTTCGCGCAGCGCGTCCACGTGGGCTCGGACCGGGTTGTCGGGCTCGGGCCCCTCGACCGCCAGCCTCACGGCCTCGTCGAGGAGCTCCATCATCATCGGAAAGGTGTCCCGGTAGAGACTCGTCGCGTGCAGGACGACGTCCACGCGCGGGCGGCCCAGCTCCTCGCGCGGGATCCGTTCGAGGGCCTGGATCCGGCCCTGATCGTCGCGGCGCGGCCGGATCCCGAGCAGCGCCAGGGCCTGGGCCTCCTGCGCACCCTGATGGCGGAGCGTCTCCACGCCCCAGAGCTGGAGCGCGATCTTCCCGGGCGGCCGACCGTGCTGTTGGCGGTGGCGCTCGATGAGCTCGCGGGCGAGACGGACGCCGACGGCATCTGCCTCGGGCAGCGGCAGTCGTCGTGGATCGAAGGTCGAGAAGTTCTTGCCCGTCGGGATGGCTTCGGGATTGCGAATGGGATCGTTGCCCGGTCCCGGTCGGACGAAGCGCGCGGCCAATCCCCGCAAGAGCCCCGTCTGCTCCAGAGACCCGCTCACCCGCAGTCGCTCGCGAATCTCGTCGGCGCGCTCGAGCCCATTCGCCTCCGCGATCCGGAGGGTGAAGCGGTCCAGGCGATCTCCACGCGGGCTCGCTCCGAAGGTATGCAGCCCGAGCGGGATCGTCTGCTGCTCGACCTGTGCCAGGTAGTCCTCGAGAGCTGCGAAGCGCGCACCCCGGTCACCGGGCTGCCCGGAATCCCAGCCTCGGTCGGCGAGGTCGAGACCCAGGCCCTCTGTCTCGACGGCCTCCTCGATTGCCCGAGCCGCCGCCTCTGCCCGCTCGGGAGCGGTCGCGCGAACGAGTCGCCACGCCCGGAGCTCATCCCGAAGCGTCGTGAGCTCCGGCGCGAGTCCGCCCTGGCCGAGCGCGGGCGTGAGATGATCGACGACGGTCGCTGCACCGCGCCGCTTGGCGACGATCCCTTCGCCGACGTCGTCGACGATGTAGGGGTAGACGACGTGCAGGTCGCCGACGAGGACCTCACCGGGATCGCTGCCGGAGAGACCCGCCTCCTTGCCCGAGAGCCACTCATGGGTCCCATGGGTGCCCATGTGGATCAGAACGTCAGCCTGGAACTCCTCTTGCAGCCATAGATAGGCGGCGACGTATTGATGATGGGGAGGCAGGTCCTGGCTCTGATAGAGCGCCTCGAGGTCCTGGGTCCGCGCCCGGTCCGGCTGGGGCAGGACCACGACGTTCCCGAAGCGCAGCACGGGCAGCCAGAGATGCAGCTCCCCTTCGTAGGGTGCGGCCATGATCTCCGCCTCCTCGACGCGACCCCAGTGCCCCACGACGGCGTTCCGGAACGCCGCAGGCAATGCCTCGAGCCAGCCCCGGTAGCGATGCGCCGGGATGCCGACGATGTCTCCTGCCTCGATCCTCCTCCGTAGCATGCCCGAGGCGAAGCGTCCGAGGTTGAGACCCCGCTTCTCGATCCGATCCTGGATCTCTTCATCGCTCAGATCCGCGATCCCTCCGACCGCATAGCCTTCTTCCTCGAGGCGCCGCAATAGAAGGGGGATGCTCCGGACGACGTTCAGATAGCTGGCCCCGACATTCTGTCGACCCGGCGGATAGTTCCAGTAGAAGATGGCCACGCGACGCTCGCCGGGAGGCAGTCGACGGAGCCTCACGAGACGCGCCGCCCGCGCAGCCACGCGCTCGACCCGCTCGGGGATGGGCCTACTTCGTACGCGGTCTCTTCGATTGTCGATGGCTCCCACTACATTGGGCGGGGCAAGACCGGAAAGCTCTGGAATCGCGAGCTGGAAGGCCACCTCCCTGGCCGTGAGGCCTTGCGAGGACTGATGCCATGCCTCCACGGTCCGGCCGAAGACGCGAATGGCGTTGATGACCGGCACGTCGAGCTCTTCGAGCAGCCGGTCCGCCCCGTCCTCGAAGAACTTCAGGTGGAAGGACACGATCGCATCCACTCGCGCGCGTCCGGCGTCGTCGAGCAGCCGCGCTCGCACCGCCGGCAGCGCGCGCTCGCCGTAGACGATGACCGGCTCGATCCCGCGCGCCTCGAGGCCCGACGCGACGGCGCGCGCGAGGGAGAGTCCACCGCTGCGGGCCCGGGTCGCAAACTCGAGGATCGCCACGCGTGGCCGCGAGACCGAAGAGTCGGTCGCGGGCCATTTGTCGGTGAGTACACGGCCCTCGGGCGTGAAGACCACGTATCCATGGGGTCTCACCGGTTCGGGCGGACGGGGCTCGATGCCATCCATTCCAAGGTGCCGCGCCGCGAGATAGGCGAAGAGCTCGGCGATCGACGCTGGGTCCGAGCCCTCCCAGTACGCATCGAGGACGGCATCCTCTTCGAGTCCGAGACGGCGGGGTAGCTCCGGATCCTCGGCCAGGCCGGAGGGGCCGATTGCGAGCCTTCGCCCGGTCGCCTCGTTCTCGATGCGGGTCGCCTCGCGGGCGATCCATCGCTGGTCGAGGATCTCGACCACGAGCAGATCGTGCTCGGGAAAGGTCTCTTCGCTCAGCGTGCTGGAGGGCGCACGCACGGTCACGTCGAGTGTTCGGGCGAGGTGCGGTCGAAGGTGATGGAGGCGATCGAGGCCACGCATGACCTTCTCGACGCTGGGGTCGGCGGGCAGGAAGAGC
>CAYWGW010000210.1:574-7386 GCA_964457385.1 uncultured Spirochaetaceae bacterium | reverse complement strand
CCGCGATCCGAATGGTGTACCAGGCCCTTCACGCTCGATCGGTTCCCCAAGGCCACGTCCCCGTGCCACATCGCCACCTGGCCAACTTCGACGACACCGATCCGTGTCTGGAAGCGTTCGGGAGCGCGGGCCCGGATCGCCACCATCTCGTCCTGCTCGTCACGGCCTGTCCCTCGAGCGAGGACGCGGCCGATGGCGGAGACGCCGACGGACCGCAGAGCCTGGCCGGGACCGAAGGAGCCGTCTGCGGCATGGTCGTCAGCGAGCAGCCCGCCCCCCGTGCTCAGGTCGTCCATCGCGACGGCACGCGGCTCTTCCTCTGCGGCATCGGCGATCTGCTGGCCCATCTCGAAGCCCCCTCTCCCCACGGCCGACCGGTCGACATCTGGGTCGAGGCGATGGAGCCCGACGAGGATCCGCGCGACGTCCATCTCGGCGAACACGAGTGGATCCGCGCCGAGGACGCCGTCTACCGGATCGGCGACGAACGACCGCCGATCATCATGGGCGAGCCCGTCATGACCTATCGCGACCGCGCCACGGCCGAGCAGGCCATCGCCCACGGCCCCACGCGACTGCTCGACCTCGAGGAGCTGCGAGCCTGGTGGCGACGGGGGGGCTCCGCGGAGGACGGACACCGGCACTGAAGTCGGCGACACGGGTGGCCCAGCCACGCCGGCGGGCCCGGCACGAGCTGGTCAAGACGCGCCGGGGGCAATCGCCCCGCGACCTATGAGAAACCCACGAGAGCCGAATATCTTCGCTCCCGCCGCTGCCCGCCGGCTTCGCAACGTCCGGACGAGCAAGAGGATCCGAGCAGGCGCGGGGCGCCATCCGGGCAAGGCCCGCTCGTCGTCCCGTGGCGCCGACAGCAGCTCGGGGGAGGTCCCCCCGGCCCTGCGCTACGATCCAAGGCATGGACTGGCGCTCTCGCATCACGATCGAGCCGGGAAAGCGGGGCGGCAAGCCCTGCATCCGAAGCCTGCGGATGACGGTCTACGACATCCTGGAGTACCTGGCCTCGGGGATGAGCGAGGACGAAATCCTCGCCGACTTCCCCAAGCTCGAGCGCGAGGACATCCGCGCGGCGCTGGCGTTCGCGGCGGAGCGCGAGGGCAAGGTCTCGGGCACGACCGCTCCTTGAAGCTGCTGTTCGACGAGAACCTCTCGTTTCGGCTGCCGCGGCAGCTCGGAAACCTGTTTCCGGAATCGCTCCACGTCGAGGACGTAGGCCTCGACCAGAGCGACGACGACGCCATCCGACGTTATGCGGCGGAGCACGGCTTCGCGATCGTGACCAAGGACGCCGACTTCGCCGAGCATTGCCTGATCAAGGGCTCGCCGCCCAAAGTGGTGTGGATTCGCCGGGGCAACTGCTCGACGGCGACGGTCGAATCGCTGCTTCGTGTCCATCACGAGGAGATCGATGAACTCGGCAGAGCCGAGGTCTCACTGCTTCGTCTTCTCTAGCGGCCGTGGAGTTCGGTGGAAGCGGCCGCAACCAGGAAGGGATCTCCGACGAAGAGCGTGTCGACAACCAGGAGGAACGGGGCCGGGCTACCGTCCCGGCCGCGTCGATCGCTCGTAGCGCCAGGGGCCGCCTCGGGCCATCGTGAGCCGATGGCGGTCGCCTTCCCGGCTCGGATCGGTTGCCTCGTAGCCTGCGTCTCCATGCCACAACGCCACGGGGCCGACGTCGATGACACCGATCCGTGTCTGGAAGTGTTCGGGCGAGCGTGCCCGAGTCGCCGCCATCGCCTCGGCCAGCTCTCCGAAGGCCGAGAGCTCGTGGAGCGTCACCCAGGTCGGCGGCGCCAGCTCGATCTCCCGGGCCTGCTGCCGGCGCAGGGCCTCGGCGGGACTCATCCAGGCATGCTCGTGGATTTCGCCGTGATCGATGGCGACGGTGCCCGCGCGCGCGGGCGCCACGAAGAACCAGGTGAGGAAGCGCTTCGGGGTGATCGGCGGCGGCGTCCAATGGGAGAAGGGATGCATCTCGTCGGGCTCGACGAGGAGACCGCATTCTTCGAGACACTCCCGCCGAGCCGTGCGACGCGCCGCCGCCAGCTCGTCGCCCTCGGCCACGCCGGCCCAGTCCTCCGGATCGACCCGACCTCCCGGAAAGACCCACATTCCGCCGAAGACGATCTTCGAGTTCCGCCGCAGCATCAGGGTCTCGAGACCGGTCTCACCCTCGCGCAACAGGATCACGGTCGCCGCGTGGACGGGCGGCAGGCCCTCCCGTCCGTCCTTCGCCCAGCGCTCGAGAGTGCTTGCGTGCTCGGGCTGCTCCGACTCGGCCATCGGGGCAGGATACCACGGATCAGAACGGGCTCAGCACCACCATCGCCCGGCCGACACCGACGGCCATCTCGACCGACCAGCCATGGGAGGGCACCGCTTCGTAGTCGGGCGGTCCCACCTCCACGGGATGGCCTTCCTTCGTCATCGCGCTGGCCGCGTTGCCGGCGAGGACGTTCAGGAACTCGCCGATCCCGTCGGCCACCAGCTCGGGATCGAGATCGCTGGCAGCCGCGCCGCTGGCCGCACTGGCCAACGCCTCGCCGAACTCGAGGTCGGAGATCAGGGTCACGTCGATGCCGCGCCCGCCGGCCAGTGGAATCGAGACCCGGATCCGGCCGAACTCCGGCATCCCGTCGAACGCCCGGATCTCGCCTAGCTTCGCGTCGATCCGCGCGATGCGCATCAGGAACCGGGGCATGAGCTCGACGACGTAGCGTGCGATGCGATGGCTGGAGAGGCCGTCGGGCAGCTCGCGTTCGGGAAGATCGTATTGCGCCTGATCGGCTTTGAACGCATCGAGGAGCAGGGCGAGGCGATCGCCCGGCAGCCGACCCAGACGCACGAGCGCCTGTCCGATCGGCAGGCGACGACTCGACTGGCGTTGGAGCACATCGACGAGCTGCTGCGGCGTGAGCAGACCCATCTCCACCGCCAGGTCTCCGAAGGGCAGGTCCCGACTGCGCTGCGCCCCATGTACCCGTTCGATGTCCTCCGGGCTCATGTAGTCCTGATTACGGGCGATCTCGCCGATCGTCGCGTTCTCCCGCTCCATCAGACCGAGGGCCTCACGCACGTCGACGGCGTCGACCTCACCCTCTTCGATCAGGAACTGACCAAAGAACTTCACGCTCATGCGCACTCCCCTTCCCTGGCCGCTTCGCTGGGCGCTCCGAAGAGCTTCGTCCGTACGGCGTCGACGACGGACTCGATCACCTCGGAATCGTAGGGCTTGCCCACGACCTGAAAGGCCCCGAGCTTGAAGGCTTCCTCTGCCTTCGCCGCGTTGCCGCTGACTGAGGAGACCATCGCGACGGCGACCTCGGGATGCATCGCCTTGATCGTCCGAAGCGCCGAGAGACCGTCGAGACCGGGCATCACGATGTCCATCAGCACCAGATCCGGTCCCGACTCGTTCGTCATGCGAATGGCGGCGGCCCCGTTCTGGGCCATGCCGACGATCGCCACGTCGTCGAGCTCGGCGAAGATCCGCTCGAGCTGCGCGAGCGCGGTCCTGCTGTCGTCCACCAGCAACACGTTGAGCTTGCGATCCATCGGTACCTCCAGAAGCCTTCGGAGTCATCGGACGCCCCGAAGCGGGGATTGAGGATTCCGCGCGCTTCTCCCACCCGATCTCCGGCGCCTCTGCGCGCCGGCTGCGGCCGGAACGCCAGTCAAACCCGCCTTCTTGCCGCTCGATCGGAAAAGCCATAGAGTTCGCGACCTTAGCCCCTGTCCCCCGCCCCCTGGCGAATCGGAGCTTCTCCCGATGCGATTCTACGAATACGAGGCCAAGGCCCTCTTCCGCCGCCACGGCCTGCCACTCGGCCGGGGCCAGCTGGTCCGAAGCGCCGACGAGGCGCGAGACGCCTTCTCGGCGTTGGGCGGAGAGCCGGTCGTGCTGAAGAGCCAGGTCCTCTCCGGCGGCCGGATGAAGGCCGGTGCCGTCCGCTTCGCGGACGATGCGGACGAGGCCGCGCGGGCCGTCGACGCCATCCTGCCGATCGAGGTGAACGGCCAGGCCTGTCGCTCGATCCTCGTCGAAGAGAAGACCCCGATCGCCCAGGAGTACTTCGTCGCGATCACCTGGGACGGCCGGGCCAAGAAGCCCGTCTGCGTCTTCAGCGACATGGGTGGCATCGACGTGGAGGAGGTCGCCGAGAAGCATCCGGAGCACGTCTCGAAGACGCATTTCTCTTCCATCCTGCCGCTCTCGCCCCGCATCGCCAAGGAGGCCATCGCCGCCACGGGCGTCTCGGGCTCCGACCTGAACAAGCTCACGCCGATCGTCTTCGAGCTGATGAAGATCTTCCTCGAATACGATCTCACCCTCGCCGAGATCAATCCCCTGGCGAAGCTCGAAGACGGCCGGTTCATCGTGCTCGATGGTCATGTCGACATGGAGGCCGAGGCGCGCAGCGATCACGCGGCGCTCCTCGCGGAGCTCGGAATCGGCGACGACGAGACCCGCCAGGCGAGGCCGCCGACGGAGTTCGAGCTCGCGGGCGCCCGCGTCAATGCGGCGGACCATCGCGGCGTCGCAGGCAACGTGGTCGAGTTCGACGGGAACCTCGGCCTCGTGATCGGCGCCGGTGGCGGCTCCCTCACCCTCTTCGATGCGGTCCGCAAGCACGGCGGCCGACCGGCCAACTACTGCGAGATCGGCGGAAACCCGTCGATGAGCAAGGTCAGGGAGCTCACGAAGCTGATCCTCTCCAAGCCGGGCGTCGAGAGGATCGCGGTCATGATGAACGTCGTCTCGAATACGCGCGTCGACATCGTCGCCCGCGGCGTGATCAAGGGGTGTCTCGAGGCCGGCAAGGACCCGGCCGAGACGATCGCAATCTTCCGGATCCCGGGCGCCTGGGAAGAAGAGGGCTTCAAGATCCTCGAGAAGTACGGCGTGGAGTACTGCGATCGAAGCGTCTCGATGTTCGACGCAGCGGGCCGCGCAGTCGCCAAGATGCAGTCCCGGGATTCCCTGGGCCAATGAGAGCAGGAACGGACCAGGAACCATGTCGATCCTCCTGAAGAAGAGCACCCGCTTCATCGTCCAGGGCATCACCGGCCGGGAAGCGATCAATCTCACCCGCGAGAACCTCGACTACGGGGCGAAGATCGTGGGCGGCGTGACGCCCGGCCGGGCCGGACGCGACGTCTACGGAGTCCCGGTCTACGACTGCGTCCGAGACGCGGTGGGGGCGAACGGCGGAAAGATCGAGGGCTCGATCGTGTCGGTCCCGCCGAAGTTCACCCAGGACGCGATGTTCGAGGCCCTCGAGAACGGCATCGAGCTGATCGTCGTCGTGACCGAGAACGTCCCCCGCAAGCAGGTCGCCCAGGCGGTGGAGCTGGCCGAGCTGCGCGGGGCGCGGATCATCGGGCCGAATTGCCTCGGGATCATCTCTCCCGACGAGTGCAAGATGGGCGGCGTCGGTGGGCCGGCCGCCAACACGCGCCAGGCCTACAAGAAGGGCAACATCGGCGTGATGTCCCGTTCGGGAGGCATGACGACCGAGATCGCTTCGACGCTGACGGCCGCAGGACTCGGGCAGTCGACCTGCGTCTCGATCGGAGGCGACGCGATCGTCGGCACGACCTACGCCGAGCTGATGCCCTTCTTCGAGGCCGACCCGGAGACGCACGCGATCGCGATCTACTCCGAGCCCGGCGGACGGATGGAAGCCGAGCTCGCGGAATGGGTCGTCGAGCACGAGTCCCGACTCCCGATCGTCGCCTTCATGGCCGGCCGCTTCATGGACGAGATGAAGGGCATGCGCTTCGGCCATGCCGGAACCATCGTCGAGGGCAAGGAAGACACGACCGCCGAGAAGATCAAGCGCATGGAGGCGGCGGGCATCTCGGTGGCCGAACGGATCGAGGAAATCCCCGGTCTGATCCGCCGACGACTCACCCGTCGTAAGCGCTGAGACGGCCTCGGACCCGACCGTTCCCGATTCGGAGGAGCCTCGAAATGCCCGGAGAATTCATCGACGTCCGAGTGGACGACGCGATCGCGAAGGATCCCGCTCTTGCACGAAAGCTCGAGGAGGTCTGCCCCGTCTCCATCTTCGCCGCCGAGCCCGGGGGCGTTCGCGTCGTGGAGGAGAATCTCGACGAGTGCGTGCTCTGCGACCTGTGTCTCGAGGTCGCGCCGCGGGGCCGCCTCCAGATCATCAAGCTCTACGAAGAATGATGTCATCGCGGGCACCCGACCGCCCGGGAGCCCCCTGCCCTCCGCGATCCGATCCATGAGAGGAGACCCCCCATGCGAAGTGCCAAGGACTTCTTCAAACCGCTGGCTCTCGGAGCTCCGGCCCCCCTGCGCGAGATCCCGTTCAAGCCCTCGCGCATGATCCATTTCTTCGATCCGAGCAACGAGAAGATGGCGGCCAAGGTCCCGGACATGGCCCGAAAATGCGACGTGCTCCTCGGCAATCTCGAGGACGCGATCCAGGCGGACAACAAGCTCGCCGCGCGTGAAGGCCTCGTGAAGATCGGGCGCGCAGTCGATTTCGGAACCTGCCAGCTCTGGACCCGGGTGAACAGTCTCGACTCGCCCTGGTGCCTCGACGACCTCACCACTCTCGTGACCGAGATCGGCGACAAGCTCGACGTGATCATGGTTCCGAAGGTGGAGGGCGCCTGGGACATCCACTACGTGGATCGGCTGCTGGCCCAGCTCGAGGCGCGCGCCGGCCTGAAGAAGCCGCTGCTGATCCACGCGATCCTCGAGACGGCGCTGGGCGTCGCCAACGTCGAGGAGATCTGCGCCGCCAGCCCGCGCATGC
>CAYWGW010000210.1:0-564 GCA_964457385.1 uncultured Spirochaetaceae bacterium | reverse complement strand
GCAGGGACTCTCTCTGGGGCCGGCGGATCTGGCGGCGAGCCGACGCATGAAGACCACCCGGGTCGGCGGCGGCCATCCGGGCTACCTCGTGCGCACCGACCCGGATCCGGCCCAGGCCGACGCCCCGCGGATCACGGCTCAACAGGATCTCTGGCATTACACCATGGGACGCATGGTGGATGCCTGCAACGCCAACGGCATCCTCCCCTACTACGGTCCCTTTGGCGACATCAAAGACACGGTCGCCTGCGAGGACCAGTTCCGGAACGCCTTCCTGATGGGCTGCGTCGGCGCCTGGAGCCTCCATCCGGTCCAGATCGACATCGCCCGGAAGGTCTTCTCGCCGCCGGTGGACGAGGTGCTCTGGGCGAAGCGCGTGATCGAGGAGATGGGCGACGGGACCGGGGCCGTCATGATCGACGGCAAGATGCAGGACGACGCCACCGTGAAGCAGTGCCGCGTCATGGTCGAGCTCGCCCGGATGCTCTCCGAGAACGATCCCGACCTGAAGACCGCCTACGAGTTCTAGCCCCGGGCTCCCGGGCCCCTTCCGACGAGGAGGAG
>CAYWGW010000209.1:0-7388 GCA_964457385.1 uncultured Spirochaetaceae bacterium | reverse complement strand
GACGACCGCGTGCTGCTGGCCCTACCGCCCCACCACGTCTATCCGCTGGTCGTCAGCATCCTGGCCCCGCTGGCGCTCGGCATCACGATCGTGCTGCCGCGATCGCTGACGGGGCCGCAGATGCGGCGAGCCCTCGACGAGGGAGACGCGACGGCGATGATCGCCGTGCCCCGGATCTACGAGGCCCTGCTGCAGGGTATGGAGCAGCGGGTCGCCTCGCGAAGTCGACTCGCCCGCCTCGGGCTGCAAGCCGCCTTGCGCAGCTGTACGGAGCTGAACAGACGGGTCGGATGGAATCCGGGCCGACGAGTCATGAGGCCATTGCGCGCACGCGTCGGTCCGAGGCTGCGCATGCTCGTCTCGGGCGGCTCCGCCCTCCCGCCCGAGCTCGCCTGGACACTCGAGGGACTCGGATGGCAGGTCGCCTCCGGCTACGGCTTGACCGAGACGGCGCCCCTGCTGACGATCAACCCGCCCGGGAGCCGGCGCCCCGAGACCGTGGGCCGACCGGTGCCGGGGACGGAGATCCGGATCGAAACCGACAGCGAGCGGGACGGAGAGGAGGGCGAGATTCTGGCGCGAGGTCCGGGCGTCTTCGACGGCTACCTGAACCTCCCGCAGGAGACTCGCGAGAGCTTCACGGAGGATGGCTGGCTGCGGACCGGGGATCTCGGCTGGATCGACGCGGAGGGATTCCTCCATGTATCCGGGCGTAAAAGCACGCTGATCGTCTCCTCTTCGGGTGAGAAGATCCAGACCGAGGAGCTCGAGAAGGCCTACGCAGCCCACGAATGGATCGAGGAGATCGGAATCCTGTGGCCGGAGGAGGAGGACGCGATCGTCGCCGTCATCGTACCGGCTCGCGACGCCCTCGATGACCATGCCCAGGATCCCGAAGAGGCGATCCGCCGGGCCGTCGACGAGCGCAGCAAGGCGCTGCCCTCCCATCAGCGGCTGGGCCGCTTCGTTCTCAGTCGCTCGATGCTCGAGCGAACCCGGCTCGGAAAGATCCGACGCCATCGACTGCGTGAGCGCTACGACGAGCTGCAGAAGGGAGAGGCCGAGACCCCGCGTCGGAGCCCCCTGCCCACCCGGGAGATGAGCGCGGCCGATCAGCAGCGGCTCGCCGCGCCGGCGGCGAGTGCCACATGGGATCTGTTATGCCGTCGCTTTCCGGAACAGGGGCTGACGCCGGACTCCCATCTGCGGCTGGATCTCGGAATCGACTCCCTCGACTGGCTCGATCTCGGCCTCGAGACGGCCGAACGGACCGGAGTCGAGTTGCCCGAAGAACGGCTGCACTCCCTCGAGACCGTGCGCGATCTGTTGCAGGAGGTCGGCGAGGCGGAGCCATCCGGGCAAGACCGCATGAAGACGCCGCTGGAGGAGCCCGAGGCCGAGCTCGGCGAGGAGGGGCAGCGGTGGCTGGACCCGTTGCCGCCTGTGTCGGCGGCGCTCGCCCGACTGCTCTCCCGGCTCAACCGACTGCTGACGCGGGTCGTCTTCGGGCTCGAGGTGCACGGCGTGGAACAGGTGCCCAGGGCGGGGCCGGTGATCCTCGCGCCCAATCATGCCAGCTACCTCGATCCCTTCGTGGTCGCGGCCGCTCTGCCCGAGGCGATCCGGGAGCGGACCTTCTGGGGCGGCTGGACCGGAGTCGCCTTCACGAATCGCCTACTGCGTGCAGCGAGCCGGCTCGCTCGCGTCTTTCCCGTCGATCCGGACCGCGCCGTGCGCTCGAGCCTCGCCTTCGCCGCGACCACGCTCGAGCAGGGTGGTCATCTCGTGTGGTTTCCCGAAGGCCAGCGCTCCCCGACCGGCGAACTCGGCGAGCTCCGACCCGGGATCGGCCGACTGCTCGAGGCATATCCCGACGTCCCGATCGTGCCGATCTGGATCGAGGGCACCTTCGCCGCATGGCCGATGCATCGCCGCCTTCCGCGCCCCGCGCGAGTCCGGATCGGGTTCGGCACCGCCATCAAGCCGAACGGGCTGGCGGAGGCCGGCCGCGGCGAGAGCGTGAGTGAACGAATCGTGGAGGGACTCAGCCAGTCGCTACGACGATTGGAGCCGGCGGAAAAGGAGTGAGGCCATGCGCGCAAGGCTCGTGGCCTGGGCCTTCTTCGACTGGGCCGACGCCGGCTACTCCACGATGATCCAGACCTTCGTCTTCGCGGCCTACTTCACGGGGCGCGTCGCGCCGAGCAGCACCGAGGGAACCTCGCTCTGGGGAGGCGCGATCGCGGCGGCGGGCTTCGTAGTGGCCCTCGGTGGTCCGGTCGCCGGTGCGATCGCCGACGAAGGCGGTCGACGCAAGCCTTGGCTGCTGGGCTTCACCACGTTGACGGTGGTCGCGACCGCCGGGCTCTGGCTGGTAAGACCGGATCCATCCGATGCCGGGCTGGCGCTCGTGCTCGTCGGTCTCGCCTCGGTCGGCTCCGCGCTCGCTGGGGTCTTCTACAACGCGCTGCTGCCCGTGCTGGCGGAGTCGGATCGAATCGGCCGCTGGTCGGGCATCGGATGGGGGCTCGGATACGTCGGCGGCGTGGCCTGCCTCGTCGTCGCCTGGGCCGCCTTCCTCGGCGAAGACACCTGGATCGACCTCGACCCGGCACGAGGCCTACCCGTGCGCGCTACCTGCCTGCTGGCGGCCGGCTGGGTCGCCATCTTCGCAGTGCCTCTCCTGAGTCTGCGGATCGACACGCCCGACGCCGGATTGCCGATCCGGCAGGCCGTGCCGAGCGGACTCCAGCGCCTCAGCCGAACGCTTCGGGATATCACCCGTCATGCCGGGATCGCCCGCTTCCTGCTGGCGAGGCTGCTCTATGCAGACGGCCTGGCCACGCTCTTCGCCTTCGGTGGCGTCTATGCGGCGGGGACCTTCGGCATGAGCGAGGCGGAGGTCCTGCAGTTCGGAATCGCGCTCTCGCTCTCGGCCGCGGCGGGGGCGTGGATCTTCTCGGGCATCGACGATCGTCTCGGCGGCAAGCGCAGCGCGGCGCTGGCCCTGACGGCGCTGCTGCTCGGCGGAATCGTCACGGTGCTCGCGGGCAGCCGCGCGGTCTTCTGGGGCGCGGCCCTCTTCGTCGGCGCCTTCGTCGGCCCGGTCCAGTCGGCGAGCCGCTCGTACATGGCGCGCATGGCGCCCGACGCGCTTCGCAACGAGATGTTCGGCCTCTACGCACTGGCGGGCAAGGTGACCTCCTTCCTGGGACCGGCACTCGTCGCCAGCGTCACCGCCTTGGCGCAGAGCCAGCGCGTCGGGATGGCGGTGGTGCTCGTCTTCTTTGCGCTGGGCCTGCTCGTCCTGTTGAGCGTGCCATCGGACGCACCCGGACGGCGACAGAGCGTGGAGGGATGTGCCCCGCGCTGATCACCGGACCGAACATCTCCGCCGCACCCGCTCGGCCTGCGGCGCGATGGGTCGGCAAGAGAGCAGAACGGGAGAAGAGACCATGATGACGATCGAGACGAGCTCCAGGTCGAACAAGATGAAGTCGAACAAGATGAAGGTCGAGTGGCCGGCTTCCTGTATTTCGAAAAGGTGGAGGAGCCCGCCGAGGGGCAGGTCGATCTCCACTTTACGCTCGTTGATGCGGACTCCAGGGAAGTCTTCGGGGAGATCGAGATCCCGTTTCAGGTGGAGTGACCCAGTTGCGTACTCTGGTTGATCAATGAATCGAAAGCCGGCGCAGGAACCGGGCGATCCCGGCAAGCGGGACTCGGGCAGCAACCTTTGGCGACCGCTGCTGCTCATCGCCGTCCTCCTCGCTCTCTTCGTCGCGGCGCGCTACTTCGATCTGGGCGAGCGGCTCACGGAGCTGCGCGCCTGGATCGACGGCCTGGGCGTGTGGGGGCCACTGGCCTTCATCGCGATCTACATCCTCGCGACGGTGGCGATGATTCCGGGAAGCGGTCCGACCGTGATCGCCGGAGGCCTCTTCGGCTCGCTCTGGGGCACCATCTACGTGAGCATCGCCTCGACGACGGGGGCAACCCTCTGTTTCCTGATCGCTCGCTACATGGCCCGCGGCGCCGTATCCGACTGGCTCGAGGGGCAGGATCGTTTCCAGAAACTCGACCGCCTGACGGAGACCCACGGCGGCTGGATCGTGGCGATCACACGACTCGTCCCGGTGTTCCCCTTCAACCTGTTGAACTACGGGTTCGGTCTGACCCGCGTTCGCTTCTGGACCTACGTCGGCTTCTCGTGGCTTTGCATGTTGCCCGGCACGCTGCTCTACGTGGCGGGAGCGGATACGGTCGTCCAGGCGGTGGCCGCAGGTCGCATTCCGTGGGGGATGATCGTCTTCCTCGTCGCGCTCCTCGGAGCCCTCGTCGGCATCGGATTCGTCGCTCGCCGCAAGCTGCGTTCCGCCGAGGAGGAGGCGGGCGTACGGCCCGACTGAACTGTGCGGAGCCCGAGAAGCGAAGATCGAGGAGAGCATGATGGCCCATTGGAACGCGTCGGGATCGGCCCGGCGGGGCTTGGGGAGATTGAGGCCTCGGGTCGTGGCTCGCCTCGGCAGCCTCGCTACCGCCGCGGTCGCAGTGCTGATCTGCGCGTCCTGGAGCGGGCTGTCGCTTGCCAATCCGCTCGTCGGCCTGGTGAAGGAGCTCTTTCATCCGCCGGAGGTCGAGATGAAGGAGGCCTACCCTGCCCGCCCGGATGGCCCGTCCGTCGATCATTCGATCTACGACGAGCTGCTCTCGAATCACGTCCGGGAAGGCGGGTGGGTGGACTACGAGGGTTTCGCGCGGGATCGCTCGCGCCTCGACGCCTACCGCGAGGTGCTGGCGGCAGCTCCATTCGAGGAGCTGGGTCGCAATCAGAAGCTCGCGTTGTTGATGAACGCCTACAACGCGTTCACGCTCGAGCTGATCCTCGATCATGGGCGACCCGCTTCGATCCGCGACATTCCTTCGGGCAATCGCTGGAAGGCGGAACGCTGGCAGATCGGCTCGCATACCTGGAGCCTGGATCAGATCGAGCATCAGCAGATCCGCCCGAAGTTCGTGGAGCCGCGGATCCACTTCGCCCTCGTCTGCGCAGCGGTGAGCTGTCCGCCACTTCGACGTGAGGCCTATCAGGCCGATCGACTGGAAGATCAGCTCGAGGACCAGACGAAGTTCGTACATGCCCACGATAGCTGGCTCGATATGCTGGAATCCCGGGACCGGATCCGGCTCACCCGATACTACGATTGGTACGACGGAGACTTCGTGCAGGTCGCCGGGAGCGTGCTCGAGTACGCGGCTCGTCATTCACCGGAGCTCCGGGATCGATTGAACGAGCCCGGCCGCCCGGAGATCGAATGGATCGAATACGACTGGACTCTGAACAGCATCGAGAACCAAATGCCTCGTTGACGAGCGGCCCTGAACTCGATCCAGGAGCCGTCGCGCGAGGGCGGGGCGGCTCCCGGACTCCCTGAGCCCGGATCGACCACCCGATCGCCTCACGTCGATCAACGCGGAGGGCGCTGGCTCGTCGTCTCATCGGTCGGTTGCCCGGAGTCCACCGGATCGGGCGCCAGCGAGCCCGTGAAGACGCGCCGGTAGATCTCGAGGGCCGTATCGAGCAGACCGGCGAGCAGCGGACCGAGCAGGATGCCCACCGCGCCAAAGGCCCCGATGCCCCCGAGCACGGAGACGAGCACGACGAGATCCGGCAGCTTCGTGTCCCGACCCACGAGCATCGGACGCAGCAGGTTGTCCACGGAGCCGATGACGATCGCGCCCCAGGCCGCGAGGGCGATGCCCCAGACGAGCTGATCCGTGAGCATCAGGTAGACCGAGGCCGGGGCCCAGACCAGCGGTGCGCCGAGTCCGGGTACGGCGGAGAGCACGAGCGTGATCGTCGCCCAGAAGGCCGCCCCCGAGAGACCACAGGCCCAGAGTCCGAGGCCGACCAGAGCCCCCTGGAGCGCGCCGATCACGAGGATGCTCTTGAAGGTCGCCCGGGTCACCGAGAGTCCGCGATCGAGCACGAGAGCGCGATCGGACTCGTCCAGGGGAAGGAAGGAGCCCAGCTCCTCCAACAACGACGGACCGTCTCGGAGAAAGAAGAACATCGCATAGAGCATCACGAAGAAGCTGAGAGCGAAGCGCAGCGTGCTCTGGGTCAGGCCCGAGACACCCGCCACCAGCCAACGGCCCGAAGCCCGGGCGGCGTCGGCCAGGTTCTGCAGCGCGCTCTCCCGATGGCTCTCGAAGGTCGCCGCGATCGCTTCCGAGTAGGGCAGCCAGTCGGGAAGGCCGATCGCCAATCCGTTCTCGCTCGTCATCAGCTCTCGCATCCGCGGCACGATCTGGTCGCTCACCTGAACCGCCTCGGCCGTCACGAGCATCACGAGTCCCGTCAGCGGAAGGCCGATCGCGAAGAGGCTGGCGATCAACGTCGCGACGGCGGCCGGAGTCGCGCGCCCTCCGAGCCACCGGCAGACCCTACGCTGGATCGGGTAGAGCAGTCCGGCGAAGACGCTGGCCAGCAGCAGCGCCACCAGGAAGTCCCGGATCATCCCCAGGAAGACGATGCCCACGAGGAGGAGCAGCCCGAGGATGAATCGCCTGCGGGCGCGATCGCGTTCGTGGGTCGTTGCGCTCATCCGCTCTCCTCGAGTCGAGCCCGAGCGGCCATGCCCTCGGCGTCGATCGCGGCGATCCCCCGTTCGGCCGCGCCTGGAAGTGGATACCCCAAAGAGACGACGCCGTCGCCCACGTCTTTCGCGAGTAACACGGGAACCTGGCAACCAGCTTGCATGACCTTCCAGGAGCACGCATCGACTCGCGGGCGCTCGTTCGAGCGCCGTTCGCGCACGAGAGAGGATCGACGACATGGGGAAGTGGCCCTCGAGACCGCGGGCGCTCATCGCTCTGCTGCAGGGGCTCGTTCTGATGCTGCTGTCTACGGCCCCTGGACACGCCGATGGCGCGGTGGTGGTCGTCGACCGCTATCGCGTGACACCGGATTCGGTCGAGATCGAGGCGGGTTCGGAGGTGACCTTCGAGGTCGCCGAGACCGAATCCCTCGTGGACAGCATGCGGCCGATTCGGATCGTCATCGAGGGACTCGCCCGGAGCCCCCAGCTCGAGCCCGGCGAACGCTGGCCATTCACCTTCACGCGCTCGGGTTTCTACGATCTACACATCGAAGATCATCCCGGCGTCGATGCCGTCGTGCTCGTCCGATGAGCAGGCTTCATGACGAGCGGGAACGCATGGTGGCCGAGCAGATCGAGGCTCGGGGCATTCGGGACGAGGCCGTTCTCGAGGCGCTCCGGCGAGTGCAGCGGGAGCGATTCCTACCGGAGTCGCTGCGCGAATTCGCCTACGCCGATACGGCGCTGCCGATCGAGGTCGGACAGACCATCTCGCAGCCCTTCATC
>CAYWGW010000208.1:0-7469 GCA_964457385.1 uncultured Spirochaetaceae bacterium | reverse complement strand
CGAGCGGGCTGACCCGAGAGGCCAATCGCTTCGGGATGGCGGGGTTGGCGGGGAACTTCACGCGAGGGCCATGGCTATTCAAGGTCGAGAGCGCCTGGAAGACGGGGATCCGCGTCCTGCGGGCGCGAGCCGATCCGCCCTTCCTATTCAGCGACGACAAGGACCGGATCGACAGCCTGATCGGCGTGGAGTACTTCGGCTCGAACAATCTCGCGATCGCCCTCGAGATCCTGAACCAACATCTGCTGGATTTCGAGCGGGGTGTCGGCAATCCAGAGCAGCTGACCGAGCAGAGTGTCTTCGCGACGAACCTGCGCGTTTCGCGCTCCTTCTTCCGCGAGCGGATGGAGGTGACCGCGCTGGGCGTGGCCTTCGGCGAGCGCTTCCAGGATGGCGGACTCGTGCGGCTCTCGGCCGACTGGGAGCTCACCGACGCCTGGAAGATCGACGGGGGGATCCTGATCTTCCTCGGCGGACCGGACAAGGGACTCGGCGCCTTCGATTCGAACGATCGACTCTACGCGGAGCTGAAGTACAGCTTCTGAGTCCCGGGCGTCCGGATCGGATCGCCTCGGCTGCGGATGGACTGCCGAGGGGCTGCCGCCGGACTGCGGCCGCTTCACCGGGTGCTTCGGCCGGCGCGTCCGAGAGGCCTCAGGACACGGGTTTTCGGGGCCGAAACGACTGGCGCAAGCCCGAGCCCGGAATCCGCGACGGAACCCTTCGATGCGACGCAGCGTCTCGGGGTCCGACGATCTCAGATCCCAGAGCCCAAGAGACAGGAAAGAGCCATCGATGTCCGCACCTCCCTCCGAGCCCCGCGTCTGGACCGCCAGGGAGGCTGCCGAGCTCGGCGGTCGCTGGCAGGCGCAGATCGAGCGCGCCATGCACGGCAAGCCCGAGGTCGTCTCGAAGACGATCGTCTGTCTCGTCTCGCGAGGCCATCTGCTGCTCGAGGACGTGCCGGGGGTCGGCAAGACCACCCTGGCCCACGCCCTCGCCCGCACCATCGATGCGGACTTCCGCCGCATCCAGTTCACCAGCGATCTGCTGCCCGGGGATCTCACGGGACTTTCGATCCCCGAGCGTGGCGAGCCGGGTCTGGCACCGACCTTCCACTTCCAGCCCGGCCCGCTCTTCGGCCATCTGATCCTGGCCGACGAGGTGAACCGAGCCAGTCCGAAGACCCAGTCGGCTCTGCTCGAGGCGATGAGCGAGCGCACTGTGAGCGTCGACGGCACGAGCCATCTGCTGCCCGACCCCTTCTTCGTGATCGCGACCCAGAACCCGATGGAGCATCACGGCACCCACCCCCTGCCCGAGAGCCAGCTCGATCGTTTCACCATGCGGCTGTCGGTGGGCTACCCGGATCGTCAGCACGAGGCGCGCGTGCTGGCCGAGGACCCCGGTGCGCATGCCCTGCCGCAGCTGGAGACGGTGCTCACGACCGGCGATCTCCGGGCGTTGCAGCGGACCGCCGATACGATCAAGGTCGACGAGAGCCTGATCGCCTATCTGCTCGATCTGGTCGAGGCGACGCGCGCCCACGACGGTCTCGCGCTGGGCGCCTCCACCCGGGGCGCCCTCACCCTGCGCCGCGTCGCCCAGGCCCGGGCGCTGCTCGACGGACGCGACTACTGCATCCCGGAGGATCTCCGCGATCTCGCCGTCGACGTGCTGGCCCATCGGGTCTCGGTGCAGGTCCAGGGCGCTGGCCCGTCCGAGGCGGAGGAGGCCTGCTGGATCCTGAGGGAGATCGTCGAACGGATTCCGATCCCGCTTTGAGCCGCCGAGCCGAAATGCCTCGACGCGTCTGGCCGCGACCCTCCCGGGCGCTGCGAGCGACCCGTGCGGGCTGGTGCTTCATCGTGATCGTCTTCGGCGTGGGATTCGCCGCGCTCAATACCGGCAACAATCTGCTCTACCTGGTGCTGGCGCTGATGCTGGCCTTTCTCGTGCTCTCGGGGCTGCTCTCGGAGACCTCCCTGCGTGGCCTCGGCATCGAGCGGCGGCTGCCCCGGGAGCTCTTCGCGCGGACCCCGAACCGGATCGTGCTGCGCATCCACAATCCCCAGCGACGGGTGGCGACCTTTGCGATCTCCGTCGAGGACCGCATCCTGGGCCCGGACGGTCCCGAGGCAGCGGGCCGGATCTTCGCCCTCCGGATTCCGCCGCAGACCCGCTTCGAGCGGAGCTACCTCTTCGAGCCGTCGGGACGCGGGGAGCTCGCCTGGCTGGGCGTGCGCGTCTCGACCCGCTTTCCCTTCGGCCTGTTCGTGAAGTCCACCGAGATCGACTGCCCGGCCGCCGGTCTGGTCTACCCGTGGATCGAGCGGCCCGGGACCATTCCGCCCTGGACGGCGGGCGGGCGGGACGAGGGCGCGATGCCCCGCCTCTCGCGGGCCGGCGAGCAGATCGTCGGTCTGAGAGAGCTCGCGACGGGCGACGCACCCGGGCGCATCCACTGGCCCCGAAGCCTGCGCGCCCAGCAATGGCTCGTCGGCGAACGAGAGGACGAAACGGCCTCCGAGGTCGAGGTCCGATTGCGGCTTCGCCCGGGGGACTCCGAGTCCCGGATCGAGGAACGCATCTCCCGCGCCGCCGGAGAAATCGTACGCCATTTCGAGAGAGGCCTGCGCGTGGGACTCCGCACGCCGCTCGAGCAGTTCGCAGCGGGGGCCGGAAGTCGCCATCGCCGCGCCCTGCTCTCCCACCTCGCGCGCCTCGACGTGCCCCAGACCTCGCGACAGCCGACACCCGAGGGCTCCCTGGCCCCCATGCTGCCGACGCAGGCGCCGCCGATCGATCGACGTCCAGCCACGGCACGACCGACGGGCCCCGACCCGGCACGAGCCGGAGCGCAGCGATGAGCCGACGCGAGTTCCGGAGTCGCATCGCCGGGCCGCGCCCCGCATCCGCCTGGCTGATGTCGGCGGTCGCCACGTCCACGCTCTGGATCACCGAGCAGCTTCCACTCTGGATCATCGCGATCCAGCTGGTCGCCTTCGCGACGAGCTATGCCACGCGTCTCGATCCGCCCGGCTTCCGGCGCAGCCCGATCTGGCTGAACATCGGCATGATCGGCGTCACGAGCGTCACGATCCGCTCGGCGCTCGCGGGCAACCCCGCGACGGTCTCACTCGCCTACTTCACCGCCCTCGCCCAGGGTCTGCAGCTGCTCGACGCCCGCCCGCGCCACTCCGAGTTCGTGCTGGTGGCGCTCGGGCTCTTCCAGGTCGTGCTGGCCTCGAACCTGACCGACAGCGTCCTCTTCCCCCCACTGCTGCTGGTCTTCCTGGCGAGCGTCACCTGGACGCTGATGATCCATACGCTGCGGATGGAGGCGGCGGAGTCCGGCGACGCGCGTGCGGCGGCGGAGCTCCATGCGCCCGAGCTGCGTCGCATGACGGTCGTGGCAACGAGCGCCTGTCTGGTGCTGGCGCTGCTGCTCTTCGTGCTGCTGCCCCGCTTCCGCAGCCACATGATCGAGGGCGGCGCTCGAGGCGGCGTCGCCCTCTCCGGCTTCTCGGACCGGGTCTCCCTGGGCGACGTCGGACGCATCCGCAGCGATCCCACGGTGGTGCTCCGGGTCGAGAGCGTCGACCGGGAGCTACCCGTCCCGGCCGAAGCCTATTGGCGGGGTCTCGCTTTCGACGCCTTCGATGGCCGACAGTGGTCGATCTCGAGCTCGGAGCGGATCGCCGCGCGTCGCCCAATCAGCGGGGTCGGCCGCTTCGGCATCGAGCTCTCCCGGGGATCGGACGCCCCGCGTCAGGCCCAGAGGATCCTGCGAGAGCCCGTCGACTCGGGCGTCGTCTTCGCGCCGGGACAGGTCCAGCGAATCGAGGGTCCCTTCCAAAGCCTCGAGACCGATCGCAACGGCGGTCTCTACCTGCCGGGTCGAAGCGACGAACGCGTACGGTACACGGTCTGGTCCACGAGCTCCGAAGCCGATCCGGTCGCGCTCCAAAGCGATCGGGCGCGACCGCCTGTCGAGCTGCGGGCCGGGGGCACGCGACCCGCCGAGCGCTACCTGGCGCTGCCGCCCCTCGATCCACGGATCGAGACCCGCGCCGCCGAGATGATCGCGGGCGCCAAGAGCGACTTCGATCGCGCCCGACAGATCGAGCAGACCCTGCGTCGTCAGGGTCGCTACACGGACTCACCTCGGGTCGTCCCCGGGGAGGGGCTTCGCTCGCCGGTGGAGGCGTTCATCCTCGGGGATCTCGAGGGGCATTGCGAGTACTTTGCCAGTGCGATGGTGCTGCTCGCACGCACGCAGGGGCTGCCCAGCCGCCTCGTCAACGGCTTTGCGGGCGGGGTCTCCAACCCGGTCGGGGACTTTCTCGAGGTGACCCGTGCGGACGCCCACGCCTGGGTCGAGATCCACTTCGAGCGGGCCGGCTGGGTTCGATTCGATCCCACGCCGCCGAGCCTGCGGCTGCGCTCGGCTGGCGACCTCTCGCTATGGGACCGCGCGCTGCAGCTCGGCAGCGCGGTCGAGCTCTGGTGGTTCCAGCGCGTCGTCGATTTCGACAGCGCGGATCAGATCGGCGTGCTGCGCGGGCTCTGGATGCGCTGGCGGAGCGGGGCCCGGAGTGGGGTGGAGGAGGCTCCGAGTGCTTCTTCGAACGTCGGCGAGCGCCCGCGGCCATCGCCGTTGCGCGGGCTGCCGCATCCGGCCCTCTTCCTCGCCGCAGCGATCGGGCTGGGGGGATGGCTCGCGTGGATCCGCTGGACGCGCGCCCGGAGCGTCGTCCGGGTCCCCGCGGCCTACCGACGGGCGCAACGTCTGCTCGCCCGGCGCGGCTGGGTCCGGGCGGAGAGCGTCTCGGCCCGGGACTTCGCTCGTTCACTGCACGGCGCCCTGCCGCCCGCAGCCGCCCGCGCCTTCGATCGGATCACCGAGAGCTACCTCGCCGAGCGCTTCGGGTCGCGTCCTGCGGAGAACCTCGACGAGGCCCTCGAGGACCTAGCGAACGCCGTAGATCGGATGGGTCTGCGGAATCAGTCGCACGTCTGAGAGTCGCTGCTCGGCGCGCGCGAGCCAGGCGAGGAGCCGATCGGGGGAGGGCATTTCCTTGATGCCGCCCGCAGGCGTCACGGGCTGCAGGACCAGGGACACCGTCGGCGACACCCGCTCGATGCGGTCGAGCATCGCGTCGAGCTCCTCGTCCCGGGTCGACGGAGTGAGCACGACCTTCACGTAGACCGCTCGCGCCCGCAACGCGACCGTGAGAAAGCGTTCGTGGGCGTCGTGGAAGTCCGCGCCCGGCAAGGGCGTCCGACCCGGACCCCAACGCACGTCCGAAGCCAGCTTCCAATCCATCGAGACCAGGTCGATCCGCTCGGCCACCCGGGCCAGGGCCTCAGCGTGCAGCCCATGGGTCTCGAGGTAGACCCGACGCTCCCTGGCCGCGAGTCGATCGGCGAGGGCCGCGACCGCATCCGGCTGAAGCAGGGGCTCGCCCCCGGTGAGGCTCACCCAGGTGGAGGGTCGCGGGTCGAGCCGCTCGACCTGCTCCGCGATCTGCTCGACCGTGAGCGGATTCGAACACTCGACGAATCCGCCGTCTCGGCCCGGCTCTTCGATGCGACAGGCGGCGCTCGTCCTCCAGGTGCCCGGAGAATCACACCAGACACAACGGAGATCGCAGCCCCCGAAGCGGACGAAGACCGTCTTGCGTCCGACCTCCGGCCCTTCTCCCTGGACGGACGCGAAGATCTCGATCAACGAGGCAGGCGTCGAGCCGACGTCCGTCATCGATTCCCCCGTCCGGTCGTCCGGGCCCGACTCAGCGCTCGAGCAGCGAACGCCCCATGGCGATTTCACCGATCAGCTCCTCGAGACGTTCGGGGTGGCGTTCGAGATCCCGGATCCGGAAGCGAGCGACGTGATCTGCATCCGGACGCATGTCCACCCACTCGAGCTTGTCGACGAGGTGGGCCGCGACGGCGAGATAGTCCAGCGTGCGCCGACCACTCTGCTCGTCGCCGCAGAAGCTGAGCGTCTCCTCGCCCACGCGATAGGCCAGCGAGAGGGCGGCGGCATAGCGTTCGCGGGCGATCCGGGCGACCAGATGCACGTCGGCCTCCCCCTCGACCGGCACCACCACCAGCACGTAGCCGCCGAAGTGCACGAGCCGGAAATCGCGCTCCGCCACGTAGGCCACCTCCTCCGGCGGCGGCGGCACCTCGAGGCGCGCCGCCTCCTTCGTCAGATCGCTCGGACGACCCGTCAGCAGGGATGCGACATCGGCCCGGATGTCCCCCGCCTTCTTCGCGATCTCACCCAGCCGCCACCACCACAGCCGACCCCAACGCTCGAAGTCGTGTTGCGTGAAGCGTCCGGTGGCGAGGTCCACCAGCTTGTCGGAGAACCGGCTGCGTCGGGTGCAGGTCTCGAGGACCAGGGGCAGCACGCTGTCGATGTCCTCGCCCCCAAGCACCGCCTCTCGCCCCAGCGACTGGCGCAGCGCCATCAGGTCCTCGGGCGGCCAGGCCCGCCGATCGAACCAGGTCAGCCGTCCGCGGTAGAGCGACGAGGCCTGGATCACGTCGCGGGCCGGTGAGGGTTGGAAGCCGACCACGAAGATCGGCGTATCGTCGCGCAGATCCGTCGCGACGCTCCGGAAGAAGGTCATCAGCTCCGACTGTGGATAGACCCAGAGCCCGTCGAGCTGCCGGATGTCCCGGGCCAGCAGGATCGCGGCGAAGAGTGAATCACGATCCGCATGGACCACCACCACCGAGCGCCGTCGGGGCGCCGGTCGATCGGCTTCGCGATCCGCATCCGGCCCACCCTGGCGCGCACGGCGGCGCTTCTCGAGGTCGCGTCGCTTTTCGTGGGCGGCGTCATCGCCGATCTCGTCCTCCTCGTCCTCGTAGCTGAGCTCCTCGCCCTCCGGTGCCTCGAACTCCTGCACGTCGCCGGCGAGGCGTGCGAGGATCTCCTCGAGGTCGTCGCTGTCGACGAGGTCGTCCTCCCCGATCCGGCCCTCGCCATGGGTCTGCGAACCATCGCGGTCGTCGGCCGTCTCGGTTCGAGGAGGCTGCTCATCACGATCGTCTCCTGCGGACGCCCCACCGCGTCGACCGCGCCTTCGGCGACGACGACGGGAGCCGTCTCCGTCCCCGTCCCGATCCTCCCGCGCGGAGCTGGCCTCTCCCGAGTCCCCTGGACCGTCGTCGAGGTCCATCAACGACACCTCCTCGAAGCGTCCTCGGGACCTTCGGCCACCGTCCCCGCGACCGCCGTCCTCGCCCGACCCGTCGCCCGCCCGTTCCTCGCGTCCGGAGCCGCGTGGGCACCATCGCGCCGACGCGCATCACGCACATCAACGCGATGGCCTTCTCGCCGGGCGAGGGCGCCGTCGCCGGCCAGCAGGGCCTGTTCGTCATCGACAACCAGAACCTGCTGTACGAGATCGACCCGACCACCGGGCTGATCGTCTCGGTGTCGGGCACGG
>CAYWGW010000207.1:0-7500 GCA_964457385.1 uncultured Spirochaetaceae bacterium | reverse complement strand
GCTCGATGGACGCAAGGACATGAACGGGCAGATCCGGCGACTTCGGCTCTGGAACGGGGATCCTCTCCCGCAGTTCCTGCAGACACGGCTCCTCCGCTACGCAGGGACTACTAGCTGCAGAGTGCCCGGATCCGAGAGCTCGATCAGGAGCGCAGGGCGCTGCTTCGCAGTGCGAAGACCGAGAGATCGATGGCCACGGTCTGGCGGATGCTCGAGCTCGAGGGCGTTGGCTCGGGCGAGCATTGCTGAGGAGGAAGACATGGATCCCACCGGCCCGCCCCGTTGCTCCCTCGACGACCCCCGGGTTCGCGCCGCACTCGAACGGCTGCATGCAGAGGAACGCAGTGGGGCCAGCTGCTGCGGATGGGGCTCGCGTGGCTGCCGGATCTCGTGCGCGGCAAGGAGGACACGGTCCAGGAGGAGTCGGACCGGATCAAGGAGCTGTTCGTCGCGCTGTCGCCGAAGCAGGGGACGCTCGCGTACATGATCGCGCGTTCGATCGGGGCGAAGCGCATCGTGGAGTTCGGCACGTCGTTCGGGATCTCGACGATCTACCTGTCGGCCGCAGTGCGAGACAACGGGGGCGGGACTGTCATTGGAAGCGAGATGCAGCCGACCAAGCTCGCGCGCGCGCCGGCGCATCTGGAGGAGGCAGGTCTGTCCGACGTGGCCGAGGTCCGCGAAGGCGACGCGCGCGAGACGCTCGCGGATCCCGGTGGACCCGTGGACATGGTGCTGCTCGACGGCGCCAAGCAGCTCTATCTCGACGTGCTCCAGATGCTGGCGCCGCGGCTACACACCGGCAGCGTCGTACTCGCCGACAACATCCTGATGTTCCGGAAGGCGCTGCGCCCCTACGTCGAGCACGTGCAGGATCCCGCCAACGGCTTCCGCTCGGTGACGCTGTTCCTGGGCAGCGGCACCGAGTATTCGGTCCGGATGTAGGGGCCGTCACGGCGGCGACAGCGCGAATACCTCGAACGAGTGTGCCGGCAGGAAGTCGTGCGAGGCCTCTGCCGGTCGCCCGCCGCCTCCATCTCTTCGCGGATCGTCGGAACGGCGACGGCGTGGCCGCGCGGGTGAAGCAGGAGCCGCGACGCCGAGCCCGCGGCGGGCCGGCTGCGGGAGGTCCCTCGGGACTTGCGACGATGCGCCGACCCGGACCTCGACGCAGAATGCAGCCTTGATCCCCTATGCTCGCGCGACGTTGCCCGTGGCCTTGAAGACGCCGCCCAGCAGGATGAGCACGGAGCGGAACGGGACGGCGGTGCGCCGCTCGATGGCGGGGATCACGCGATGGCTGAGGTAGGCGTTCGGGCTTCCGGAATCGAAGTGGAACTCGACGAAGTCCAGCGGCGGGCTCACCGTCCGGTGCTCCTCAATCGCTCGCAGGCCGCTGCTTCCAGGCGACGGTCATGGCCAGCCAGTCCGCGTCGGCGGGCTGTCCGCGGAAAGCCAGCACGTCGTCGGGGAGCAGTACCCATGGCTGCGCGCTGCGGGTCCAGATGTGCCCGGCCGGCACCAGCCAGGACGTATCGTCGAAGGTGCCGCCCTCCAGCATCATCAGCGCCTCGCCTCGGGAAGCTCCGCCGACGGCGCCCTTGCAGCGCGGGCAACGGGCGCCGCCCTTGGGGCGGCCGTCGGCCAGCACGACGCCGTGCTGCTCCGGCGTTGCACCCGTGTACGTGACGGCGGCCGAGTGGACCACCACTGCGATCACGCAGGTCGAGCCGGTCTCCGTCTGGCAGTCCGTACAGTGACACGCATAGACGGTCACCGGGTCGTCCTGCAGGGTGAAGCGGACGTCCCCGCAGATGCATCCGCCGTGCTGGGGCAAGGGGATCATCCCGTGAGCGTATCCAGTCGCCAGGTTCGTGTCCTGGACGGCCCATTGCCGGTGACGAGCACGCAGCTCACCTCGCGCAGTGGATCTTCCGCCTCGGGCCGTGCAGACCGGGGACGTCATCCCGCCAGGAACTCCTCGGCACCGAGATCGAGGGCATGGCGGGCGTGGCGCCGCGCCATGGCGGTGAACATCTCGTCGCCGCGCGCGGTCTGCGCCACGATCATCGACGCGATGACCGTGACGGCGAACCCCGCGAAGACACCGCGGCGATAGTCGCCGAAGCATCGCTCCCACGAGTAGTCCGACACCCCGGCCGAGGTGAGCGCCGCGTGGTAGTCGCGCACGATGCCCTGTTCGACCTCGCGGCGTACCTCCGGCAGCAGCCCGGCGCCCAGGAAGTAGGCGACGTCGCTCATGGGATTGCCGAGAGTGATGGTCTGCCAGTCGACGACCGCCACGCGGGGCACAGCGCCGCGCTCGTCGATCATCAGATTGTCGAGCCGGTAGTCGACGTGCACGGGCGCAAAGACCTCGCCGAGCGACTCGAAGGGGGGGCCCTTGGAATCGGCGACCGCGCGCAGGATGCCGACCTCGTCGGCGGCGAGCCGCTCGCCATAGCGCGCCATGAAGGGGCCGATCTGCGCACCGTAGAGGGCCCTCCCGATCTGCACCATCAGGGCGTTCGGTTCCCCGAGCCACTCGATGCCGCGAAGACGTGCGTCGCACCAGTTTGGCGCGTGCAGACCGACCAGTTCGAGAACGGCGGCCCGGGCGACCTCCGGCGTGCAGCCGCGCATCTGATCGCCCTGTCGGGCGGGGGCCAGATCCTCGAGCAGCAGCACGAACTCCGGACCCTCGCCCTCGATCGCCGCGTAGTAGCAACGCGGCGTGCGGATCGTGACCCGAGAGCCGAAGTCCCGGTAGAAGGCGACCTCCTTCAGATAGCTGCGCAGCTGGACGCCGGTCTGTCGGCTCGTCGGATCGTCGGACGGAAACTTGCCGACGAGCCGGGTGGGTGCGCTGCCGTCGCCACCGGACAGCTCGAGCGTGTATCGGATGCACTGACCGATCTGACCGGTGCCGATCGGTTCGGCACCGAAGCGCCTCACCTCGACGCCGGCGAATCCCGCGGCACGCAGCCGCTCCGTAAGGAAGGTCGCGGTGACCTGATCGGGCCTCGGAATGACGTCGCCCACGCTACTGCCCCGCCGGATTCGCGACGAGCGCATCGAAGCGGTTGACGGGGCGTAGCCGGCGATATGCCGTGACGATCGGTTCGAGCTGCTCCGGGCTCGCCCCGTGGAGGATCACGCCGTCGCAGCCGAGGTCGAACTGGCCCTGGATCTTCGCCACGCACTGCTCGGGGCTGCCGGTCGCGGCCGCCGCCAACCAGTGTTCCGGAATGATCTTGGCCACGTGTTCGAGCTCTTCGGTGGTGGCGAGTTGATCCAGCGCTCCGCGGAAGCCCGCGACCAGCGGGTCCCCGCGGAAGCGCTTCAAGACGGCGGGATCCCAGTCGTTGGTTTCGACCATCAGATCCCCATAGCCCTGGAGATAGGTCGCCATCCGGCCCACCGTCTTCGCGAGCCGGAGATCCGCGGGCAGGTGGTCTCCGATCGTCGCGAAACACGACCACACGCGGACCGAGGCGGGATCCCGCCCCGCTTCTTCGGCGGCCCGCTTGACGGCGGAGACGCAGCGCGCCGTCGTCGCATCGGTGAAGAAGGTGTGGAGCACCACGGCGTCGAACACCCGCCCGCCGAGGGCCAGCGAGTTCGGGCCGAACGCCGTAAAGGTCATCGGGATGTGAGCGTGGTAGCTCGGTCCCATGGTGAGCAGCGGATACCTGCCCGCCGGGCCGTCGTGGCCGACCACGACTTCGCCCCGCCAGATGCGGCGCATCAGCCCGACGAAGTCCTCGATCTGGGCGGTCTTGATGCGCGGCAGACCGAACGCGTCGAAGAGCGGTGCGATACCACGTCCGAGACCCAGCGAGAACCGCCCGCCGGTCAACTGGTGCATCGTCATCGCATAGGCGGCGGTCACCATGGGATGACGCGTGTTGTGGTTGGTCGCCGCGGTCGCGATGCCGATCTCGCTCGACACGGCCCCGGCCGCTCCGGACAGCGTCGCGGCTTCCTTGATGTTGAACCGCTCGGAGATGAACACCGAGCCGAGCCCCATCGCCTCTCCCTGCTGGACCTCGGCGATCAGCTCACGCGGGGTCTTCGGCGCGCCGGCCAGCGTGTAGAAGCCCAGCTCGTTCATTCGCTGCATCGTGATCTCCCTGGCCATGTTCACGCCACCGGCCCGTCCGACCCGCTCCGCTCGCCGCGCAGCGGCGGTCCGGCAGGCGATCCGAAGACAGGGGGTGGATGCGATCCGTCGGATCGCTCCCGTCCCGTTCGGGAGGAATCATCGCCCAGATCGGCTTGCGCGTCCGTCGCACGCTGCCGCAGGTGCCCCGCCGGTTCACATGCCGGATGCTCCGCTGTCAGACCTGGACCCCCTTCCCCACCATCGGATCGCCGGCCCTGCGGCGGAGATTCCCTCGGTCGAGGGCATCCTGGCCGCCGGCGGCGGCCACCTCGGCGTCGTTGAGGGTCTGGCAGTCGATGAAGCCGGGCGTGACCCAGAGGCCCGCTGCATCGAGCATCTCAGCGCAAGGTGGTGCGGTGAGGTCGATCCCGAGGCCCGCCACTCGGCCGTCGCGGACGAGGACGTCAGCGATGACACCGTCTCCGCCGGCGCCGTCGAAAACCATCCTGCCTCGGATCAGCAAGTCACACGCGGGCGCTCCGGTGATCGCGGCTTCAGCGGGGCTGGCCGGTGGCCTGCATTCGCGCCTCGATCTCGGCGTGCAGGCGGGCGGCAGGGATGACATCGATCGGTGTCACCGGGTGCTCGCCGGGCTCGAAGAGCCAGTTGGACTCGGCGGTGTACGCTCCCACGAGCGTCCAGCGGGACTCGTCGCTCCCGTTGGCGTCGGATCGATGGAGCAAGTTGCAGTCGAAGAACAGGGCATCGCCAGGAGCGCTCTCGACGTGGACGATGTCTTGGCGGTCGATGGCCGCGGCGATGCGCGCCGGGTCCGCCCCCCTCTGCCCCTCGCCGACGACGCCGTGGTCGATGCGCCCGAGGTGGTGCGATCCGGCGAGCACCTGCAGGCAGCCGTTCGCCCGCGTCGAGGAAGCCAGGGCGACGAAGCAGCTGAGCATGCGCGGGTAGAGGCAACCTTGGTGGTACCAGTACCCGTAGTCCTGGTGCCATTCCCACGCGCCACCGACACGCGGGGCGGTTCACTCCTTGAGCATCAGCTTGTGGTGGTAGTGCATGGCCCGCTCGCCGAGTAGCTGCTCGACCACGCCGACGAGTTGCTCGGAGGCGACGATGGCACTGAAAGGGTCGTCGCCGAGCTCGTTGCGGATGTCGAGCAGCGTCTGCTTGCCTTCGGCGTCCCGGGTGACGTGCGCGCCGGCCAGCAGCGCCGGATCCTGCCTCGCCATGGCGACGACCCGGGCCATGACGTTGGCGGTGTCGAAGACTCCATCCGGGTTGGCGAAGTCGAACTCCCAGCTACCGATCTGCGCGCCGGGACCGAGCGCGTCGAAGCCGAGGAAGCCGAACTCGGAAGGCGCTGTAATGACCACCTCCTGTGCCTCCCGGATGCCCATCGGGATGAGGAACTTCACGCGGAGTCCCGTGGAGACGCCCGGATCGCTCGAGTCGACCTCGACGCTCGCGCTCTGCACCACGGCCTCGAGGAAGACATCGGAGGTCCCCTGTGTGCAGATGCTGCCGTTCCGAGCGCCGACGCGAGATCTTGCCGTCTCCGAATAGCACCCGATCAGCGCCAGGCTCACCACGAGGAATGCACAGACCATCCGGTAAACGCTTGATTCTCGCATGGTTCCCCTTCCCCGTCCCCGCGGCCGCCAAGCATATGCGACTCGAGGCTTCGCGGCGACAGAAATTACGGAGGGGGATCACCGGCTCGCGAGAAGCGGCCTTGCCACTTACACCACGCGTTGACGAGCGCCGCCGGCCAGAAGGCGAAGAGCAGAAGGAGGAAGAGAGCGACGGAGAACGTCGGTACGGATTCGGGTCGCTCGGTGCTCGATCGAGACGCCGGACGATGCTCGGCGCGCAGCGTCGCGATCGCTTCTCGCCTGCGTTCCCGGAGCCCGTCGAACGAAATGGGATCGTGGCAATAGGGTCAGCGGAGGACTTCCCGAGACGGAATCGGGATGTCGAGCGGGACGGCGGCTCCGCAGGCGTCGCACTCGTCGACGTGCAGGACCGCGGACCGCAGGTACGCGTCCTGGATCGTGTCGGTCTTCTGGTCTCAGAATTAGTGGCCGAAACCCCGTTTGTTCAGGAATCGGACGGCATGCTCCAGATGCCGTCTCTCGAAGTCCGAGTTCGCAAGAACGTCGGGGACACGGATTTCGGCGTTCCGCTTCCACCAGTTCCAGATCGCGAGGATCCGCCTCTCGCGGCGGCGAACTCGAGTACAGACCGAGCCGCGTCATGGTCCCGAGATGGAACGGCCATTCGGAGACGTCCAGGATCTCCCGTCGATCGGTGAGAAGCGGCGCGAGCCGCACCAGGGTCTCGGGATGGCCGGGATCCGGCGGCGGCGCGTTCGCGATACGCCGGTTCAGGTCGTCGAGCAGCGAACGGCGCACGTCGGCGAGGCGTCGGTGCGGGGGCCAGATCGGCCAAGTGGCGATCAGGACCATGGGGACACCGGTCGGATCATGCCGGGAATGAAGGCGACTAGACCGCCGCCGTCGCCGATCATCAGGATCGGGAAGGCGGCCTGGGCGCCGATGAGGGCGAGCGTGGAGAGCATCATTCCTGCGAAGCCTCCATCCCGACTAGGACGACGCTCGTCTCGAGGCCTGGCCCGATCTTCCTCCACGCTGGAAGCCGATCTGCTCGAGCTCCTCGTCGCCCGTCTCGCTGCGATCGGAGCGCGCTACATCGTGACGGGCAGCGTGGCCGCCACCCTCTACGGCGAGCCTCGGGGCGCCCACGACATCGACCTCGTCGTCGATCTCTCGGCGGCAGATCGTCACGGGGTAGCACCGGTCCTGGCGGCAGCAGCGCGGACGCACTCTCCGACCTCGACTGTGCGCAGCTCGAAGTCTCGCGAGACCCTGGCAATCTCGTCGGGCAGTGCGCCGAGATTCACATTGAGCGAGTAGCCGGACGGCGCGTCGAGCGGCCGGAAGAAGTCATCGAAGTGGTGCGGAACGATGACCCGCGGCTCCAGCCGGCCGAGCAGACGCTGCCAGTAGCGCGCGGTGAAGCGGCGACCGGCGATGCCGGCGAGCAGATAGTCGACGCCGCCGTCACGGATCTCGTCGTCGACGAGATCGCAGGAACCCTGGTGATAGAAACGCACGCCGGCGACGCGGATGTCGAGACCCCAGACCTGGCCGCAGCGGTAGGCCCGCGGCGTCAGCGCATCGGTGTGCTCACAGGTGAGTTCGCCGTCGGACGGCGTCCACAGCCCGAGTGCCAGCCGGGAGTGTCGGCTCGGCACGAAGCGGACCTCGAAGGGACCGATCTCGTAGCGGCGGTGGGGCTCTACCGGGACCGCCAATGGTGCGACACGGTGCGCTTTCATCAGCTGCACGAGGGAGGCG
>CAYWGW010000206.1:0-7624 GCA_964457385.1 uncultured Spirochaetaceae bacterium | reverse complement strand
GATCGTCCCCACGTTCACATGGGGCTTCGTCCGCTCGAACTTTTCCTTCGCCATCGCGGCTCTTCCTCTCTTCTCTTCGTCTTCTTGTCTGATCTTCTCGCCCGGACATCGCATCCGGAATGACTCGAAACCGATCCCTGAACCAATTCCCCGACCCGGTCACGAGCGCCACCGTGGCGGAACCGCTCGAGCCTCTCCGGCGTGCCGAAGGAAAATCGTCGACTCAATGATACGAAGCGATGATCCCCTTCATCACTGCTTCCGGAACTCGGGCATAATGAGAAAACTGCATCGTATAGCTCGCGCGGCCCTGGGTCATCGAGCGCACGCTGCTGACGTAGCCAAACATCTCCGAGAGCGGCACCTCGGCCTGCACGACCTGCGCCACGGCTCTCATCTCGATCCCCGTGATCTGTCCCCGCCGACCGTTGAGATCGCCCTGCACGGCGCCGCGGAATTCCTCGGGCGTCACAACCTCGACGTCCATGATCGGCTCGAGCAGGACGGGCGACGCCTGACGAAGCGCCTCGTTCATCGCCATCGAGCCGGCGATGAGAAACGCGCGCTCGGAGGAATCCGACTCGTGCGCCGCACCCCCGACCAGCCGGACCTTCACGTCGACTACGGGATAGCCCCCGAGATGCCCGCTCTCCATCGCCTCGCGACAGCCTCTTTCGACCGACGCCACGAACTCGGCCGGAATCGCTCCGCCCCGAAGAGCGTTCTCGAAGAGGAATCCGGCGCCCATTTCCGCGGGCTCGACCTCCACCTCCACGATCGCGAACTCCCCGGATCCACCCGTCTGCTTGATGTACTCGGCGCGCCCCGTCGCCCGGGCTGAGATCGTCTCCTTGTAGGCGACCTGGGGCCGCCCCACGTTCGCATCCACTCCGAATTCCCGGAGCAACCGATCGACGATGATCTCCAGATGGAGCTCGCCCATCCCGGAGATGATCATCTGGCCCGTCTCGACATCCGTCGACACCTTGAAGGACGGGTCTTCCACCGCCAGCCGATCGAGCGCCTGGGCGAGCTTGTCCATGTCCGCCGTCGTCTTCGGCTCGATCGCGATCGAGATGACCGGCTCCGGGAACTCGAGCGACTCCAGCAGGACCGGGGCGTTCACGGCACACAATGTATGGCCAGTGACCACGTTCTTGAGACCGACTGCCGCAACGATGTCTCCGGCGTAGATCTCGTCGATCTCCTGTCGCTTGTTCGCGTGCATCCGCACGAAGCGGCTGATGCGTTCCTTCTTTCCCGTGGAAACGTTCACGAGCTGCTCCCCCGCCCTCGCCGTCCCCGAGTAGACGCGCAGGTAGGAAAGCGAACCGGCGTGCTTGTCCGACTGGATCTTGAAGACCAGCGCCGCGAAGGGCTCGTCGTCGTCGGCCTTGCGCGGAACGACGGCTCCGTCCTTCAACCGGACCCCCTCTACGGCCGGCACGTCCGCGGGCGAAGGCAGGAAATCCACCACCGCGTCGAGCAGCGGCTGTACGCCCTTGTTCTTGAAGGCGCTGCCGCAGAGAACCGGAACCAGATCCTGCGAGAGCGTGCCGCGTCGAATCCCGGCCCGCAGGGTCTCTACGGGCACCTCGGTACCTTCGAGGTACTGCGCCATGATCTCGTCGTCGAAATCCGCCAGACGCTCCACGATCTGGTCACGGGCCAGCTCCGCATCATCGGCGAGAGGGGCGGGAATCTCGTCCATCCGGAAGGACGTCCCGAGCGATTCGTCATCCCAGTAGAGCGCCTTGCGCGCCAGCAGATCCACCACGCCGACGAAGGAATCCTCGGAGCCGATCGGTAGCTGCAAAGGCAACGGCCGGGCTCCCAGACGGTCTTCGATCATCGTGACCACGTTGTGAAAATTGGCACCCATGCGATCCATTTTATTCACGAAGGCGACTCGCGGGACTTTGTACTTGTCCGCTTGTCGCCAGACCGTTTCCGATTGGGGCTCGACTCCACCGACACCACAGAAGACGGCGATCACACCGTCCAACACCCGCAGCGAGCGTTCCACCTCGACGGTGAAATCCACATGACCCGGCGTGTCGATGATGTTGATTCGATGGTCCTTCCAGCTGCAGGTCGTCGCGGCGGAGGTGATCGTTATCCCGCGCTCCTGCTCCTGCTGCATCCAGTCCATCGTGGCTGCCCCGTCGTGAACCTCCCCGATCTTGTAGTTGACGCCCGTGTAGAAGAGGATCCGCTCGGTCGTCGTCGTTTTGCCGGCATCGATGTGCGCCATGATGCCGATGTTCCTGATCCGTGAGAGCTGTACGCTGCGAGACATCGAACTTCCTGTTGACGGATCGCCAGCGCGGCCCACCGCACCCGAAGCGCCCACCGATCCCGCTCCTGCTTCTGCCTGTCCGCCCGCTCTTCAACCCTTCCTGGGGGCCCAGAAGAGCCCGATTCCGCCCAGCTCGCGATCCGCCACCATCGATACCGTTACCATCGGCACCGTTGCCAGCGACCGACCCCGTTACCCGCGACCGTCACCATCGATAGTGGGCGAACGCCTTGTTGGCCTCCGCCATCCGATGCGTATCCTCGCGCTTCTTCACGCTCTCGCCCCGCTCATTCGCCGCATCGATGATCTCGTTCGCGAGCTTCTCCCGCATGCTCTTGCCCGGCCGCGATCGCGAGTAGCCCACGAGCCATCGCATCGCCAACGACGTCGCCCGGTTCGGAGAGACCTCGATCGGGACCTGATAGGTCGCACCACCCACGCGACGCGACTTCACCTCGACACGCGGCCGGATGTTCTCGAGGGCCCGTCGGAACATGCCCAGCGGCTCGCTGCGCATCTTGTTCTCGATCTCGTCGAAGGCCCCGTAGACGATGCTCTCGGCCGTGCTCTTCTTGCCGTCCCGCATGATGATGTTGATGAAGCGACTGACCATCTGATCCCCGTGCTTGGGATCCGGGATCGTCTGTCGCTTCGGCACTTCGCGCCGTCGGGGCATGCAGTCTTCCTCTTTCTTCTCTTCTTGCGCTCTCGCGCTCTCGTCGGTCGTCGTCCGTCATCACCCGCTTCTGGCGGGTGGGCTCATTTGGGTCGCTTCGAGCCGTACTTCGATCGTCCCTGGTTCCGGCCGTCGACTCCGGTCGAATCGAGCGAACCACGAACGATGTGGTACCGGACGCCCGGAAGATCCTTGACCCGGCCGCCTCGAACCAACACGACCGAATGTTCCTGCAAGGAATGGCCTTCGCCGCCGATATAGGCATTGACCTCGTTGCCGTTCGTGAGACGGACACGAGCCACCTTCCGCAGGGCGGAGTTCGGCTTCTTCGGCGTCGCCGTAAAGACCCGGAGACAGACGCCCCGACGCTGCGGACAGCTCGCGAGATCGGGCGACTTCGACCGAGAGGCCTTGGGCTGGCGACGCTTGCGAATCAGTTGCTGGATGGTCGGCATGGGCCTCGACGATTCTCCTATGAATACCACTCGAGATCGGGAAATGGATCTCGCTATCCTGTTTCCTCATGATCCTGTTTCAGAGACAGTACGACCCCGGAGTCGCGCTTCTCAGCTACGAAGAGACCGGAGTCGGACTCGGGCGCTCTCTCCGAATTCTGGAAACGAACCGCGGGGTTGGAAAGCCCTGGCTCTGTAGGCGGCGCGCAGATTAGCGACCTGCGGGGCCCTGTCAACGGGCCGGCGGATGGGGGTGGTGACGCCGCCCCCATCCGACCAGGCTTCAGCTCCCGAAAGCTCCCCCATCGGAAGAGCTTCCCAGCGCGTCGGGAAACAGACCCGTCTCACGAGAGGTCGTTCCGGCAGCGCCTCCACCGATCTCATCGGCATCCGCACCGGCACCTGAGAATCCGGCCCCGTGGAGATCGCGCGGGATCTCCTCAGGCTCCGCGGCCTCGAACTCGAATCCTTCGGGCAGCTCGACCTGGATCCCGGACTGGCCTTCGGCCTGGATCCCGGTTCCCGCCGGAATCAGACGCCCCATGATCACGTTCTCCTTCAAGCCCCGGAGATGATCCACCTTGCCCCAGATCGCAGCCTCGGTGAGCACCTTCGTGGTCTCCTGGAACGAGGCCGCCGAGATGAACGACTCGGTCGAGAGCGAAGCCTTCGTGATGCCCAGCAGCTGCGTCTCCGCCGTCGGCGGGGCTTTGCCCTCCAACTCGAACTGCTCGACCAGGCTGCGGAAGGCGCTCTTCTCCACCTGCTCCCCGATCAGCCAGTCCGAGTCCCCGGGGTCGATGATCCGAACCTTCCGGACCATCTGGCGCACGATCGTCTCGATGTGCTTGTCGTTGATCTTCACGCCCTGCAGGCGGTAGACCTCCTGTACCTCGTCCACCAGATACTTGGCGAGCTCCTTCTCACCCTTGATCTTGAGGATGTCGTGGGGATTGGAGGAGCCGTCCATGAGCGCCTCCCCAGCCCGGACGCGATCTCCCTCGTGGACGCTCACGTGCTTGCCCTTCGGAATCAGGTACTCCTCGGGCTCTCCCTCCTCCGGCGTGACGATCACGCGGCGCTTGCCTCGGGAGTCGGGACCGAAGGATACGACTCCGTCGATCTCCGAGACCACGGCACATTCCTTCGGCTTGCGGGCCTCGAAGAGCTCCGCGACTCGCGGCAGACCCCCGGTGATGTCCTTCGTCTTACTGGCCTCGCGCGGGATCTTCGCGACGACCTGTCCGGCCGTCACGCTCTCTCCCTCGTTGACCGAGAGATAGGCACCCACCGGCAGAAGACTCTTCGACTCCGTCTCTCCCTCCACCTCGATGATCGAGATCTGCGGGCGCAGCTCCGGATCCCTCGATTCGATGATCACCTTCGACGACACTCCGGTGAACTCGTCCACCTTCTCCTGCATCGTCGCGCCCTCGATGATGTCCCGGAACTGCACGGTTCCGCGCATCTCGGAGAGGATGGGACTCGCAAAGGGATCCCAATCGAGCAGGACGTCGCCCGGACGGACCATCTGGCCCTCCTCTACGCGGAGGGAGGCGCCATACACGACCGGATGTCGCTCCTTCTCGCGACCGCTCGGATCCACGATCCCCACCTCGCCGTGGCGGGTCATCACCACCTGCCGGCCCTCGTTGTCGACGAGCGTCCGGATGTTATGGAGCCGGACCCTACCCTCGCTTGCCGCCTCGGCATGGGATTGCTCGGCTCGCCGCGTGGCCGCACCACCGATGTGGAAGGTCCGCATCGTGAGCTGGGTCCCCGGCTCGCCGATCGACTGCGCCGCGATCACACCGACGCACTCTCCGAGGTTCACCATCGTGCCTCGCGAGAGATCCCGCCCGTAGCATTTGACACAGACCCCGAAGCGGCTCGCACACGTCAACACGGAACGGATCCGAACCGTCTCGATGCCCGCATCCTCGACGGCGCGAACGCGGTCCTCGTCGATCTCCACACCCGCCGGCACGATCAGCTCCCCGCTGATCGGATCGACGACATCCTCCGACGAGACGCGGCCCAGGATCCTCTCGCCGAGGGCCTCGACGATCTCTCCGGCCTCGACGAGCGCACCAGTCTCCAGCGCGTCCTCGGTCCCGCAATCCTCCTCACGGATGATCACGTCCTGAGACACGTCCACCAGTCGGCGCGTCAGATAGCCCGAGTTCGCCGTCTTCAACGCCGTGTCTGCGAGACCCTTCCGAGCACCATGGGTCGAGATGAAGTACTGGAGGACCGAGAGCCCTTCGCGAAAGTTCGAGGTGATCGGCGTCTCGATGATCGCACCCGAGGGCTTTGCCATCAGTCCCCGCATCCCGGCAAGCTGCCTCATCTGCTGCGCGGACCCCCGCGCTCCCGAGTCGGCCATCATGTACACGTTGTTGAAGCTCGAAACCTGGCGCTCGTTCCCCTCGGCGTCGACGATCGTATCGGTCGCGATTCCGTCGAGAAGCTGCTGCGTGATCTGTTCCGTCGCCTGGGCCCAGATATCCACGACCTTGTTGTAACGCTCGCCGTCGGTGATCAGGCCCTCCTGGTACTGGTCCTGGATCTGCGTCACCTCGGCGGTCGCATCGGCCAGGAACCGCTCCTTGTCCGGCGGGATCCGCATGTCGTCGATGCAGATCGAGATCCCGGCCCGAGTGGCGTTCTGATAGCCCAGCGTGCGCAACCGATCGGCCAGAATGACCGTCGCCTTGTTGCCCATGCGGCGATAGCACTGGTCGATCAGCTCTCCGAGCGCCTTCTTGTCCATCACCTGATTGATGAATTCGAAGGGAATGTCGGCAGGTACGATCTCCCGCAGCAGGATCCGACCGGTCGTCGTCTGCACCAGATCCTGGCCCATCCGGACCCCGATCGGCGCGTGAATGTCGACCACGCCGGCATCGTAGGCGACGATCACCTCCTCCTCGCTCGCGAACTGCATACCGTCGCCCTGCACGCCCGGGCGCTCGCGTGTCATGTAGTAGGCGCCGAGAACGATGTCCTGCGTGGGTCCGATGATCGGCCGACCGGTGGCGGGGCTGAGGATGTTGTTCGTCGACATCATCAGCACGCGCGCCTCGAGCTGGGCCTCGACCGAGAGCGGCACATGGACTGCCATCTGGTCCCCGTCGAAGTCGGCGTTGAAGGCCGCGCAGACGAGGGGATGGAGCTGGATCGCCTTGCCCTCGATCAGCATCGGCTCGAAGGCCTGCAGGCCGAGTCGATGCAGGGTGGGCGCCCGATTCAGCAGGATCGGATGCTCCTTGATCACCTCCGCCAGGATGTCCCAGACCTCGGGACGCTCGTGCTCGACCATCTTGCGGGCGGCCTTGATCGTCGTAACGAAGCCCTGCTGCTCGAGCTTCGAGTAGATGAAGGGCTTGAAGAGCTCGAGCGCCATCCGGTTCGGCAGACCACATTGATGCAGCCGGAGCTCCGGCCCGACCACGATTACCGAACGACCAGAGTAGTCGACGCGCTTGCCGAGCAGATTCTGTCTGAAGCGGCCCGACTTGCCTTTCAGCATGTCCGAGAGACTCTTCAGCGGGCGCTTGCTCGGACCCGTGATGACCCGACCCCGACGTCCGTTGTCGAAGAGCGCGTCGACCGCCTCCTGGAGCATCCGCTTCTCGTTGCGGATGATGACCTCGGGCGCATTCAGCTCCTGAAGCCGCTTCAGGCGATTGTTCCGGTTGATCACCCGACGATAGAGATCGTTCAGATCGCTGGTGGCGAAGCGTCCGCCATCGAGGGGTACGAGCGGCCGCAGGTCCGGCGGGATCACGGGCACCACCTCGAGCACCATGTGCTCGGGCCGGTTGATCTCCGATTCGCGGAAGGCATCGAGCACCTTGAGCCGCTTGGCGATCTTCTTCCGTTTCGCCTCACTCGTCGCCTCTCGCATCTCCTCCCGCAGCCGGACGCACTCGCCCTCCACGTCGAGTTCCTCGAGCAGCCGACGAACGGCCTCCGCGCCGATCCCGACCTCGAAGGCGTCGCGACCGTATTGTTCCCGAAGCTCCATCAGCCGCTCGTCCGTCACGAGCTCGCTCTTCTCGAGCTCCGTGTCCTTCGGATCGAGAACGACGTGCGCTTCGAAGTAGAGCACCTTTTCGAGATCGCGAAGGGTTATTTCGAGGATGTTGCCGATCCGCGACGGCAGCGACTTCAGGAACCAGATGTGCGCCA
>CAYWGW010000205.1:0-7645 GCA_964457385.1 uncultured Spirochaetaceae bacterium | reverse complement strand
TCTCGGCCTACTTCGAGCCCGGCGCCCGCGCCTTCGACGACCGGGCCTTTGCGGCGCTCCTCGGGCATCCGATTCCAGAGCCCCTCCCGCGCCGGCCCTATCAGCTCAACTCGACGCTGCTCGAGCTCCAGGACTCACGACTGGGGCGGCTGCTTCGGCGGGGGATTCTCGTCGGCGTACGAAAGACCCTGGGCGATGGGGGCGGGGGCGATGGGGCTCAGAGGGGCCATGGGGGCGAGGTCCAGCGGCGCCTGGCCGAGGCGATCGTGGATCAGATGCCCCTCCGGATGGTCGTCAGCCAGAGTCGGGGTCTCATCCGCCCCCGCTTGATGCGGGCGCTGATCCATCTCATGAACGGGCATTGGGGGAAGTTGCTGCGCGACGCGCCGGTGGAGAGTCAATAGGGGATGGGGAGGAGGGTAAGGAATGCTGGAAAAAGGGAATGGAGCTTAAGGAAGAATGGGGAAGAAGAATCTATGAGGAAGGGGGCGCATCGGGTATGATGAGCGGGAGACCAAGCGGAAAGTCGCAACTCGAAGGTGGCATGAACGTGGCATCGCAGGCTCGTCGATCCTGGGCTTTCTGCAGCGGACTTGCAACCGGGTTCCTGTCCGTCCTCGTCCTCGTCCTCGTCACGGGCCACGCCACGGGTGCCGCCGCCGAGACCGTCTCCCTCACGGTGTCGCCGCTGAGCAGCATCTCGACGACCGTCGTCGTGACTTCGGCCCTGGGCAACGACTCCGATGGCCCGAAGCCAGCCGCCGTCACGGGGACGGCCGAGGCGAGCTTCGCGACGACCGTCGACCCGACCTTCGGTCGCGTCGCGACCTCGCTGCAGATCAGCCTGAGTGACCTCGCGATTGCCGACACGAGCTTCGACCTCTTCGTCGTGATCCCGATCGCGATCTCGATCGAGGGAGCCCAGGCTCGATTCTCGTCGGACGTGCTGTCGCCGGGTACACCGGTCGCGATCAATACCGCCGACTTCGATCTACTCCCCCTCGAGCTCGAGTACACCGCCGGCGAGGTCGTCGTGCTCGAGCCGCCCGGCATACCGCTCGCGAATACCTTCCTCGACCTCATGGGCGAGGTGCAGGTCGAGACCGTCGAGAACGGCGGCTTCCTCGACGTCACGATCACGGTCCCCGTCCAGGACACGACGACGACGACCGAGAGCGGGATCACCGTCGACCTCATCACCGACGGCACGATCGTGCTCGAAGGCACGACCCCGATTGCGGCACCGGTCCCCTCGATGCAGCCCCTGCCGCTGGCGATGCTCATCGCCGCGATGCTCGTCGTCGGTTGGAGACGCGGCAACCGTATCTCGTGATCTGGTCGGCGTTGAGCGCCGCGCTGCGAGCTCGCACAGCCGATGGATCGGGACCTGTTGGGGCCTGCTGCAGCCGGGCGCGAATGCCCCGCCTGATTATCTGCCGCTGCTCGAGGCCTTCGGCTTCAGGTCTTCGCCGCCGTCAGCGCCTCGAGCACCTTCTTCGGATGGTCCTCGGCCTTGGCGACCCGCGCCCAATGCTTCTTGACCTTGCCGTCGGGGCCGACCCAGACAGTGGAGCGGATGACGCCCTGGGTCTTCTTGCCGTACATCATCTTCTCGCCGAAGGCGCCGTACTTCGTCATCACCTTCTTGTCGGGGTCGCATAGCAAATTGAATCCGAGGCCGTACTTCTGGATGAACTTCTGATGGGCTTGCTCGCCGTCGGGGGAGATGCCGAGTACGACGGCGCCCTGCTTCTTGAAGTCCTTGGCGAGGGCCTGGAATCCCTGGGCCTCTTTCGTACAGCCGGGCGTATCGTCGCGCGGATAGAAGTAGACGATCACGTCCTGGCCCTTGTAGTCCTTGAGAGCGACCTTCTCGCCGTCCTGGTTCTTGAGTGTGAAGGCGGGGGCCGCCTTGCCTTCTTCGATCGCCATCGGAGAGCTCCTTCTTCGAGAGTGCGTCGGGTGTGCGTCGGGCTGTGGATGTGGTTGCGGCTGCGTCGCCGTAAGGCCGGGAAGTCTACGATCGCGTCCGCGCGCGGCAAGCGGGCGAATGCCTACTCGCGACCCCCATTGCCGGCCGTCCCGCCCGGCCAGCGCGGCGACCGGCTGAGCAGCCGGCGCAGGCTGCCGTCGCGGCGGGTGACCTGGAGATCGTCGAGCAGCGCCATCAGCGGCATGGCCGTGCGCCGGGTCGTTCCGATCAGGGCCTTCAGGGTCTGGGTGTCGAGCTCGGCGTGGTCGTCGAAGTGGGCGACGACCCGCTCGATCAGGGCCTCCACCGCGGCGCGATCGAAGAAGAAGTCGTCCGGGGCAGCGACGAGCACACCCTGGCGCTCGAGATGATGGGCGAGCTCGCGCAGCCGGGGGGAATCCGGAGCGGACTCCCGCGCTTGCTCCTCGGCCGGCTCTCGGGCCAGCTCCTCGGCCAGCGCACGCAGCGTCGGTGGCTCGAGGCCGTCGCGGGCCAGGCGTGCGGCGAGGCGCTCGGCGAGACGTGTCTGCTCCGGGTCGAGGATCGGCTCGAAGCCCGGGCGCGCAACGCTCTCGCCTCGGATCGTGAGCGCACCGCGTTCGGCGAGCAGCGCGATCAGCGCGGCGGCGGCCTCGGGTGCCACGTTCTCGGGCAGCGTGCCGGCGAGCGCGGCCCGCGGCATGCCGACCTGCAAGGGCTGGCCCGCGTGGAAACGCTCGACCGCCTCGACGAGCTGCTTCATCAGCCGCTCGGCCGACGCCGTGGAGAGCGCGAGCGCGGCGTCGAGGCGAAGGATCCTGCCGCTGGCGATGGCCGCGCCGCCCGCGGAAAGCACGGTGAGCGCGGCTTCGAGGGTGGCCTCGTCGTAGCCGGTCTCGCGCGCCAGCGTGGTCGTTCTCATCCCTTCGAGCCCCGCGCGCTCGATCCGCAGCGCGATGGCCTCGGCGGGGTCGGCGGGTCCCGCCTGCTCGAGCCGCTCGAGCTCGCGGTGCAGCGCGGGGTCGCGGCGGCGGCGATGGGGCGGGGCGACGTCGAGCACGATGCCGCCGCCGAGAGTCGCGCCGATGCCCGCGTCCCGGGCGAAGCCGCGCAGCACGAAGCGATCGCCGGGCAGCAGCGCCAGCGCGGGGCCGTCGACGACATGCACGCGCGCGAAGCCGCGCTCGCCGGGCTCGATCGGATCCGCGCCGATCGGCGCAACCCGCGCGCGGCGCTCGGTCGTGCCCGTCAGCAGCTCGACCGAGGTCGGCGCGTCGAGGCTCGCTCGCCGGGCCAGCCAGCGGATCCGCGCGTCGAAGGTGTGGGTCGGGGCGAGGGCGTCGGGCTCGGTCAGCAGATCGCCGCGATGGATCTCCTCGTGGCCGGGGCCCTGGAGGTTCACGGCGATGCGCGCGCCCGGGACGGCGACGGCCGTCGCTTTTCCGTGTCGCTGGAGCCCGCGAATGCGGGCCTTGCGCGCGCCCGGCACGAGCACCATCGCGTCGCCGGTCTGGCGTGGGCGCCCGGACCAGGTGCCGGTGACGATGGCCCCGAAGCCGCGCTGCACGAAGCAGCGATCGACGAAGAGCCGCGCCGGGCGATGGTCGTCGCGGCGCACCGGAGCGTTCGCGACGAGCTCGCGCAGCGTCTCCCGGACCGCCTCGAGCCCGGCGCCGGTCTTCGCACTCGCCGCGACGATCGGCGCCTCCGCCAGCGGCCCGTCCGCCAGCAGGTCGCGCACCTCCTCCTCCGCCAGCGCCAGCATCTCCTCGTCGACCAGGTCCGACTTCGTGAGCACGACGAGCCCCCGCTCCACACCGAGCAGCTCGCAGACCGCCCAATGCTCCCGCGTCTGGGGCATCACGCCCTCGTCCGCCGCCACGACCAGCATCACGAGATCGAGCCCGCTGGCCCCCGCCACCATCGTGCGGACGAATCGCTCGTGGCCCGGCACGTCCACGACCGCGACGTCCAGGCCTTCGCCTAACGAGAGCGGTGCGAAGCCGAGCTCGATCGTGATGCCTCGCGCCTTCTCCTCGGGCAGGCGGTCGAGGTCGAGCCCCGTGAGCGCCCGGATCAGCGCGGTCTTGCCGTGGTCGATATGGCCGGCGGTGCCGAGTACGAGATCGGGGCCGGAGGCCCCGGCGGTCCCCGCCGGTGTCGCGGCGTCGCGTTCGCGTTCGCGCGGGTCGGCGGCCATGGGCAGGCGCTCAGCGCGGCCCGATCCGGTCGCGGCCCAGGTAGGGCACGAGTGCCGCGGGGATCCGGATGCTGCCGTCCGCCTGCTGATGATTCTCGAGGATCGCGACGATCGCTCGGGCGTTGGAGATCGCCGTCCCGTTCAGCGTATGGACCAGCTCGTTTTTCTTCTGGGCCTTCCCGTCCGGTCCCTCGCGCCGGAAGCGGATCTTGAGCCGTCGGGCCTGGAAGTCGGTGCAGTTCGAGGTGCTCGTGATCTCGCCCCACTCGCCCGCCTCGCCGCGGCCGGGCATCCAGGCCTCGAGATCGAATTTTCGATAGGCGGGGGCGCCCAGGTCGGCGCTGGCGATGTCGATTACGCGGTAGGGAATCTCGAGCGCATCGAAGATCCGTTGCTCCAGGCGGAGTAGCTCGGCGTGCTGGGCCTCGGATTCCTCGGGTCGGCAGAAGACGAACATCTCGACCTTCGTGAACTGATGCACCCGGTAGAGGCCGCGGCTCTCGCGTCCGTGTGCCCCCGCCTCCGTCCGGAAACAATGGGAGAGCCCGGCCAGCCGCAGGGGCAGCTCGCTCTCGGCCAGGATCGAATCGGCGTACATGCCGCCTAACGTAATCTCCGAGGTGCCGATCAGGCAGAGGTCGTGGCCGGTGACCGAGTAGATCTGGCTCTCCTCGCCGCGGGGGCTGAACCCGAGACCCTCGACGACGTCGGGGCGGGCGAGGTCGGGGGTGACGATGGGGACGAAGCCCTCGGGCTCGAGCTGATCGAGGGCGAAGCGCTGGAGGGCGAGCTCGAGCAGCGCCGCCTCGCGCTTCAGGTAGTAGAACTTCTGGCCTGAGACCCGGGCCGCGCGCTCGAAGTCGACGAGATCGAGGTCGGCGGCGAGAGCGAGATGGTCCTTCGGCGTGAAGTCGAAGCGCCGGGGCTCGCCCGAGGTCGCCAGGACGCGAAAGTCCGCCTCCTCGCCCCGCGGCGTCTCGGGATGCAGGAAGTTCGGAAGCCCGCGCAGGGCGCTCTCGAGCTCGGTCTCGGCCTCCCGCAGCCGCTCCTCGAGCGCCGAGACCTCCTCCTTCAACCGGCGCCCCTCCACCGCGTGCGCCTCGCGCGCCGGCTCGTCGAGCTTCTTCTTGCCCACCTTCTGATGCTCGTTGCGGAGCCGGTTGGCCTCGTTCAGCTCGTGGCGGAGCGCCAGCGTCCGCTCGTGCAGAGCGACCGCGCCGTCGACGTCGGCCCGGACATGCCGCACCCGACAGCTCTCGACGATCTCGTCCCGACGTTCGTGGAGGGTCCGCGGATCCAGCATCGCGCGGAGAGAAGCACACGCCCCTGGCGGGCGCCATCGAACCACCTCATCCGTCGGCTCCGGTGGCTCGCTTCGTCGAGCGCGGGATCCGTGTGTCCCGCCGCCGGCCGTATTAGTCCCCTCGTTCTTATCGTGGCGCCGACGGCGGGGGCGACGGTCGGGGGAGGCGGGGAAGGCAGACTCCCGTCCGTCGTCGACGATCGAGAGACGCCCGTCCGGGTTCCGGCGTCGTCGCGATCCCCGCCGGATCCCATCGCAGAGGCCGCGCAGCGAGGTTCTCGGGCCTCCATTCGGGTGCACCCGCTCTATCTTGAATTATTCGAATCCAGTAGTATTTGAAGCCTGCAGGTCAACGGAACGGGCCCGGTTGAACCCGCGCTTCCCCTGAGGGACAAAGAGCCCGGATCAGAATGCTGGGCTGGATCAGGAGTTCAACATGCACGCTCTCACGCTCACGCTCACATGCCAGTCCGGGCCGCCGCCGTTGCGGGCCCCCGTCGTCTCTTCCGTCTCCCCTTCCCCGATCCTCGTCCTCGCGCTCTTCTGCTTCTCGCTCCTCTGCATCATCGCCCCGCCCCGCGCAGCCTCGGCCGGAGAGGGCATCTACGAGATCAATCAGACCTGCGCAGTCGTGACGGGCTGTCTGCCCGGGGATGCGCCGGGCTTCCCGGTCACGCTCGACGTCTCGGGCAGCTACCGCCTGACCAGCGACCTGGTGCCAGCGGGGGCGGATGGGATCGCTCTCGCGGCCCCCTCGATCAGCCTCGATCTCTCGGGCTTCTCGATCCGCGGACCGGGAAGCTGCTCCGGATCCTCGGGCACGAATCTGAGCTGCAGTGGCAACGCGGGGACTGGCGTATCCGTGCCTCTGGGGCTCGGCTTCGGGGTGACGGCCCGGATCCGGGGTGGCACGGTCTCGGGATTCGCCGACGGACTGAGTCTTGCCTTCACCCAGATGGCCGTCGTCGAGGACATGATCGTGAGGGAGTGCTCGGGAAACGGAATCGGCTTCAATTCGGGCCGCATTGCCAATGTGGTCGTTCGCCGGAACGGTGGGATCGGGATCTCGTTCCTGAGCCTGCTCGGCGACTTCGTGCTTCGGGATAGCGATGTCAGCCAGAACGGACTCGATGGGGTGAGAGCCCCGGGAACGATCGGCATCATGCGGGGCAACGTGTTCGCCCAGAACGGGGGCTGGGGGCTGTTCTCCGAAATTCTATCCGGGATTCCCGCGAACCAACCAGCTTACGCCGAGAACAGCTTCTCGCAGAACGGCGGCGGCTCGGCGCGGGGCGGATCGCAGGTCGGCGGAAATCTCTGTTCGCCGGCGTGTCCCTAGACGATCAGGGCCGCGCGAAACGATCGCCGATTCCGGCGGCGGATCCGCGCCCCGCCCGTCAAGGCGAGAACGCCGACCGCGAGCGTTGCGATCGACCCGGGCTCGGGTACGGGCACGGCCAGAGCGTCGAGATCCGCCGGGCCCCATTCGGGGCTCGCCGCCAGTCCTTCGAAGGCGAGACTCCATCCGCTGCCGTCGAAGCGCAGGACATCCTCGTCGCGGAACGCCACGCCACCGATCATGCCCCCGGTGTCGAAGGAGAGCAGCAGCGTGCCGTCGCCGGGATCATGGGCGGCATCGACGTCCAACGCCGGATCGAGTCCTGCGGCGGCCCCGTCGAAGGCCTTCGCCGTGAAGACTCCGCCATCCCAGACGACGACGTCCTCGTCCGCAGCCACGAGCCCACCCCCGAGATCCACCGTCCCGTCGAAGGAGAGCAGCAGGTCACTGCCCGTCGCGGATAGGGACGCCGCGTCCACCGCCACGCCCCGCGGCAGTCCTGCCGCTTCGCCGTCGAAGGCGATCGCGTAGCCGCTGCCGTCGGTTCGAACGACATCGCCGGGACGAACGACGACGCCTCCCGGCAGCTCCGTCGTGATATCGACGGCGAGGAGCCGATCGCCGTTCGCCTCCAGCCCCAGCGCGATCACATCCGCTTCGAGCGGAATCGTCCCGAGATCCTCGAGGACGACGAGACCGAGCTGATCGTCGACGACCGCTTCCTGGTCGGCGGCGACGAGCCCGCTGCCGAGATCGATCGTGATGTCGGGCGAGGTCGAGATTACGCCGGCGACAGGCGACCCGGACTGGGCGGTTGCCCATGCCGGGGCGAGGCCGAGCAGCCCGATCAAT
>CAYWGW010000204.1:0-7701 GCA_964457385.1 uncultured Spirochaetaceae bacterium | reverse complement strand
ATGCCGATGCCATTGGCCGGATGCGACTCGTCGACGAGCACCGCCACGGCTTCGGGTGACAGCGAGAAGTGTTCTCCTTCATCTGTCTCGAGCAGCCCGCTCGCTCCCTGAGCGTAGAGCCACTCACGGACCCACCGCTCGGCGAGCCCCGTATGCCTTGCCAGCTCGTCGCTCGAGACCTGGCCGAGCTCGGCGAGCGCGGCGTAGAGACCCAGGCGGTCGCCGAGGCACACCATCATGGAGATCGTCGCGCCATTCATGTAGCCGAAGAGACGGAGGCTGTACTCCTTCAGCCGATCCGGATCGACCGCCACCCCTGTCATACCGCTCTCCGCTCTTCCCATGCGCAGATCCCCTTGCTTCCGACTCGGGCGACGATCCCAACCGGTTCCCTCGACACACTGATGCCGGGCGGAGAGCCTCTTGCCCTGGAATCAGAGCATGCCGCCGGTCACGGTCCAGGTCGAGGTCCGGATCCACGGGAAGGGGGGCCGATCGAGAGGGGGAGGGCTCGCACGCCCGCCACGATCGCTTCAGAATCGATCGATGTTGAAGTCGTCCTCGAGCAGCGAGTCGCTGGCGTCGTCGGGCTTGTCGCCGCCCGCTCCGGATCCCGCTCCCTCGTTCTCACCGGCGAAGTCGCTCCACTCGGAATCAGAGGTCGAAGCGATCCCGCGGAAGCGAAGTGCGAAGTCGTCCGGATTGGAAACGTGCTTGAGAGCCTCTTCGTAGGCGACGAGCCCGGCCTTCACGTGGCTCATCAGGGACTGATCGAAGGTCTGCATGCCGTAGGTCGTGTGTCCCTTCGCGATCGCTTCGGGCAGCTCCTTCGTACGATCCTTGTCACCGATCAGCTCGCGAGTGAAGCCGGTCGAGATCAGCACCTCGAGGGCCGGAACGCGCCCCTTTCCATCCGCCCGCGGCACGAGCCGCTGACTGATCACCGCTTTGAGAATCGTCGAGAGCTGAAGCCGGACCTGCTTCTGCTGATAGGGCGGAAAGACCGAGATGATCCGATTGATGGTCTCGGTGGCGTCGAGGGTATGCAGCGTACTCATCACGAGATGGCCGGTCTCGGCCGCCGTGAGCGCCGTCTCGATCGTCTCGAAATCGCGCATCTCGCCGACGAGGATCACGTCCGGATCCTGACGAAGCGCCGCTCGCAGCGCTGCCGCGAAAGATTGGGTATCGACACCGATCTCTCGTTGATTCACGATCGACCTGCGATCACGGACCAGAAACTCGATCGGGTCTTCGATCGTCATGATGTGGCTGGTGCGCTGTGAGTTGATGTGCTCGATCATCGCCGCGAGGGTCGTCGACTTGCCGGAGCCGGTCGTTCCGGTCACGAGCACCAGGCCTCGATGCTCCGATGCGATCTTCTCGATTACCTTCGGCAGAAAGAGCTGCTCGATCGTCTTGACGCCGAAGGGAATCACCCGGAAGACGATTCCGACTGTGCCGCGCTGCTGGAACACGTTCACGCGAAAGCGACCGAGGCCCGGAATGCCGTAGGCGAGGTCCGCCTCGCGATACTCGTCGAACTTGGCCTTCTGGACGGGATTCATCATCGAGAAGGCGATCTTCTGAAGTTCGTCAGGAAGGACCCGTTCCCCGTTCTTGAGCGGTACCAGCGCGCCATCCACACGGAACATCGGCGGCAGGCCCGACTTCAGATGAATGTCGGACGCCCCTCCCTTGATGGCGACTTTCAAGATCTCGTTCAGTTCCATCGTATGCCCCGAAAGTCCCCGTCTCCGCTTCGTTTTCGGCTCTCGCGCTGCTGCGGCTCTCCCTCTCTCCTTCGTCCCGTTGAAACGCTCTCTTGAGCGACAGCGAATGCTCGTTTCCGAGTCTCCAGACATCCCGATCCACCTGCTGCGATACGCAAGATGGATCACAAAGGGCTTGCATCGCCTTGGAATTTCCCGTAGGCGCCTCGATGCAGGAAGAGCCGGGCGAGGACGCCTGTCCCCTGCCCGGCCCCTCATTTCGACACGACGACACGACGCACGACAGAAGACTCCCGCCGAGGGCCGCGACCATCGGGCTCAGTCGCCGACCTCACTCACCCTCGAATGCCTCCGCAGCCTCGACCGCCGAGGAGCCAGCCTCGATCGCCTCGTCCACTCCTTCCGGAGTCACGCGCGCCGCCAGCTTCAGTCCCTTCGCGAGGAAGACCTCCTCGGCCAGCTGATTGCAAACGTCGGGATTCTCCTTGAGAAAGGCTCTTGCCTTCTCTCGTCCCTGACCGATTCGCTCGCTTCCGTAGGAGTACCAGGACCCGCTTTTCTCGACGATGCCTGCTTCAACCCCGAGATCGATCAGGTCCCCCTCCCGCGAGATCCCCTCGTTGTAGATGATGTCGAACTCCGCCTGTCGGAAGGGAGGTGCCACCTTGTTCTTCACGACCTTCACGCGCGTACGGTTGCCGACGACCTCGTCCCCCTCCTTGATCGCCGCTATCCGACGAACGTCGATCCGAACCGAGGAGTAGAATTTGAGCGCATTACCGCCGGTCGTCGTCTCGGGACTCCCGAACATGACCCCGATCTTCATCCGGATCTGGTTGATGAAGATCACCGTCGCACCCGACTTCGACACAGTTCCCGTGAGCTTGCGCAATGCCTGGCTCATCAGTCGCGCCTGCAGCCCGACATGGGTATCTCCCATCTCGCCCTCGATCTCCGCCCGCGGAACCAGGGCGGCCACCGAGTCGACGACGACGAGGTCGATGGCTCCGGAGCGCAGCAGGACATCCGCGATCTCGAGCGCCTCCTCCCCGGTATCCGGCTGCGAGACCAGCAACTCGTCCACCCTCACGCCGAGACGCCGGGCATAGTTCAGATCGAGGGCGTGCTCGGCATCGATGAAGGCCGCGACCCCGCCCGTCTTCTGGATCTCGGCGATCGCATGCAACGTGAGCGTCGTCTTGCCGCTGGACTCCGGCCCGTAGATCTCCACCACCCGCCCGCGCGGATAGCCGCCGATTCCCAGGGCAATGTCGAGACTCGGTCCGCCGCTGGAGAAATAGGGCACCTCCCGATCGATCGCGTCCGCAGTCATCCGCGTGATCGCACCCTTTCCGAACTGCTTCTCGATGCTCGAGACGGCGAGCTCGATCGCTTTCACCTTGCCCTCGTCTGCGATCCCCCCGCGCTCGACGCGCGACTTGGGCGTTGCCGTGACTTTTCCTCGTGCTGCCATGTCCCGATCCTCCAGTTGATCTTGCTTCTGATCTTGCTTCTGACCCTGTTTCTGATCCTGCTTCTTGCTCGATGCCCTCTTCGCGTCCGGCTCTTTCGCGTTCGGCTCTCGATCTCCCGAATCTTCGAGCTCCGATCGCCCATCTTGTCTTCGACTGCTAGGCCGACCCCGGGGCTGACCCGCCTCCACGTCGCAGCAGGTTCGGCCCCACCAGCTCCACTCCCAGCAGGCTCCTCCGAATCCAATCGAGGGCGACCTGCGCCGTGAGCATGCGGTGACGCGAGCGATCAACCGCGAAAACGAAGGAATCGGCGTGGATGACCGCGTCAGGGACGGCGTAGCCTGGAATGCCCGGGCCCTCCGCCGATCGGGTCGCGCCGGCTCGACGCGCCAGGGCGATCCAGACGAGGCCGACCGGCTTCTGTGTCGTCCCGCCCTCCGGGCCGGAGATGCCCGAGGTCGCGACCGCGAAATCACTCTCGAAGCGTTGGAGCGCCGCCTCAGCCATGGCCCGGACGACCGGCTCGGAGACCGCGCCATGGGCTTCGATCAGATCCATCGGGACGCCCAGGAGCGAAGCCTTGGCCTCGTTCGAGTACGCCACGATGCCTCCTCGGAAATACGCCGAGGAGCCGGGCACGTCGGTGATCCGCTCGGCGATCAGGCCGCCCGTGCACGACTCGGCCGTCGCCACCGTCGAGCCGCTCCCGGCGAGCAGCTGTCCCACGACGCTCTCCATCGAGTCCCGATCGTCACCGTAGACGATGGCTCCGAGCCGCTCACGAATTGCGGACACCACCTCGGCGATGCGTGAATCTGCCTCCTCAGCAGTCTTCGCACGAGCGACGGGGCGCAGGATGTTGTCCGGGAAGCTCGTGCGAAAGCCGAGATCGACCTCCCCGCTCCGCGCCAGATCCACGAGCTCCGCCTCGAGCGTCGACTCGCCGAGTCCGAACGTCCGCAGTAGCGCCGCCCGCACGACCGACCTTCCCTCACTCCCGACCCGGAAATCCGGGCTGTCGAGCAGAGCCTCGATCCGGGGCACGACCTGCTCGTCCATCATCCGGTCGAGTTCCCGAGGCACGCCGGGCATCGAGAAGAAGACCGCCTGACCTGCTCGCAGCATGAAGCCCGGCGCCGTGCCGATCGGATTCGGCAACACCTCCGCTCCCGACGGAAAGAGAGCCTGCTTCCGATTCACCTCGGCCATCTCGCGGCCGATCCGTGCGAAGAAGCCCTTGATCGCCTCGAGCGAAGGCTCGTCGGGAACCAGCGCCCGATCGAAGGTCCGAGCCAGCACCTCCGTCGTCAGGTCATCGCGTGTCGGTCCGAGTCCGCCCGAAACCAGCACGAGATCACTTCGAGCGGCGGCTCGCAAGAACGCGTCCTGCATGTCCTCCGGATCGTCGAGCACCGAGACTTGATGACGGCAGTCGAGGTCCAGCAGGAGCAGCCGCTGGGCGATTCGGGCCTTGTTCGAGTCGATGATCTCGCCCCGCAGCAGCTCATCCCCCACCGTGATGATCTCGACGTTCACAGCGGCCCCCACCCGACCGGCCGGCCGCTCCACAGCCAGCCGAGAACGAGCAATCCCGCCGCGCCGTACACCCCCGCCAAGGCGTCATCCATCATGACCCCCAGACCTCCTGCAAGCCGATGCTCTGCCCATCCGATCAAGCCAGGCTTCCAGACATCGAACACCCTGAACAGGACGAATCCGGTCACGACGCCCAGGCCCAGGGAAAAAAAATCGAGCTCGCCCGCGACCCAGGCGACCGGACTCAAGGTCACGAGCTGCCCGACGACCTCGTCGATTACGATTCGGCCATCATCCGAGCGCCCGAAGCCCTCCTCGGCCCAGCCTGCGGCCCAGACACCGAGCGCGAACAGCCCACCCACGAGTCCTGCATAAAGGGACATGAACTCGGAACGGGAGAGTCCTTCGGGCCTGCCGAGTCCGGCGGAGCTGGACCACGCCAGCCCCCCCAGAAAAACGATCAGGGCTCCGGCGGAGCCCGCCGTGCCGGGCGCGATCGGGGCGTAGCCGAGTCCCCCGGCCACAGCGATCCAGCGGCTGAGGAGATCCCGGAGTCGGGCTCTCAGGCGGCGGCCCTCGGCGGATCGGATCCTGGGCTCGACGAGCCCGAGACTGGCTCGGTGGCGGCACCTCATGTCAAAACGTCATCTCTCAGAACCCCTCCAAGCAATGACCCGCGGGGCGCAGGCGGGAGGATCGCAAGCCCGTCGCAGCCCCAACCGCTGGACTTCCTCGCGAAAGTAGCGACGGGCTTCCAAGAGCGTCAATCAAAAAGGCGAAAATTCGACGAAATCGTGAGAATCGACCGACCTGAGCCCCGGGTACAGCCGCGTCCTCTCGCGACCGATGGACGGGGCAGCAATGCACTCATCCAACATCGAGCCCACAGAGGACGGCCAGCGCGCGGATCGTCCGGCAGAAGCGGGCTGGTCCTCCAGAACAGGGGCCGATCTGAGCAGTCTGCTGCTCGAGCTGGCGCGCGCAATCCGCGGGCTCGCCTTCTACGACCAGACCGACGCGCGCCGGATGCCCCTGCTCGAGCGGGCCTTCCGCGCCCTCGAGAGCGAGCTATCGAGGGCCGGGGCCATCGATATCCGACTGGAGCCGGAGGGCTTCCGCCTCGCGGGGCTGACGGAATCCATTCAGGCCTCAGGTGCTCTGCACGACATCGCCGAAACGCTGAGGCGCCACCAGCTCTCGCGAATCCGCTTTGATCCGACGCTGACGCCGACGGCGCTCGACGGGCTGCTCGAGCTGCTCTCCCAGCCCACCGCCCGGCTGGAATCGGCGGAGCAGTTCGTACGCACCCTCGCGGCTCGCGACATCACGGGCATTCGTCTGAACGATCTCGACGTCCCCGACGACGAACATCCCCGCAGTCTGGTCGCCACACCGCCCCACGCCTCGGCATCGCTCGGCTCGGTGCTGCTCACGTCAGCCCCCCGATCCCAGCCAGAGCCCATCTTCGAAACCGCCTGCGAGTCGGCGCAGGGGGACGGGAGCGGATCGCTCGAGACCCGCCCACTGGAGGCTCCCGCCTCCTGTGATCGGGGGGAGCGCATGCGGGCCCGTTTGATCGAGCTCGACCGCTCGATCGACGACGAGGCCTATCGAAGACTCGCCGGGGAGATCGTGCTCTGGGCCGAAGATCTCTGGAGCGAAGGTCTCTGGGATGATTGCTACCGAGCGCTTCTCGTGCTGGCCGACCACGCGGTGGGATTCGGAGGGCGCTCGGAGTCCCAGGCCCGCACGGCCGCGACGTGCTTCTCGAAGCTGGCCAGCGGTGAGCGGCTCCATCATCTGATCGATCGGGCCACCGGCCACGTCCCGAACGCCGGCGTGCGTGCAGCCCAGCTCCTGCTCCAACAGGGTGGGCGTGCCGTCCCGGCGCTCTTCGAACGGATCTGTACCTCCAACGACGATGCCGAGATCACCGCGCTCCGCTCGCTCGTCCTGATGCTGGGCGAGGCTTCGTTGCCGAGTCTCACCGCAGTGATCGAGAGCGCCGACGACAGCCGCGCACGACTGGCCATCCGGCTGGCCGGCGAGGTCCAGAGTCCGAGCGTGCTGCCTGCACTTCTACGCGCCATGCGCGGCCCTGACCCGGGACGACGGCTCGAGACGATCCGGGCGTTGGGGCTGCTGCCCGGCGCGGAATCGAGGCAGGCGCTCGAGACTGCGCTCGCGAGCGATCTCGACGAGATCGTCGTGGCCGCGACCGAGGCGCTCGCGAGCCGCGACGGCGCCGAAGCCATTCCCGCACTGCTCGATGTGCTCGACGCGAGCCTCCATGCTTCGCGCCCGCAGGTCAGTCGCCGCCTGATCGAGGCACTGGGACGAATCGGCGACGAGCGTGCCGTCCCGCGACTCGCGGCCATCCTGGAACGCCGCCCGCTCCTTCGACGTGCCCACTGGCATGCCATCCAGCTCGCGACGGTCGATGCCCTCGCGAGGCTCCAGACGAAGGACGCCCGCCGAAGTCTCGAGCAGGCCGCACTTCATGCACCCGGTCCGGTCCGTGCCCGGGCTGCCGCGCGCCTGGAGATGCTGGACGTGAGATCCTGAGCGGACCCTCAGCCCGGATCCGAGTCGCTACACTGGCGCCATGCGGGTGCTCGGGATCGACCTCGGCAGCAAACGGATCGGCCTCGCGATCTCCGACGAGCTGGGGGCCATCGCGTTTCCGGCCGGCGTCCTCGAATGTCGCGGACGGCGACGCGACATTGCCGCGCTCCGTACGCTGATCGAAGATCGCGGCATCGCGCGGGCGGTCGTCGGGCTCCCGATCCACATGGACGGGCGGCGCGGACCGGAAGCCGAGAAAGCCCTCTCCTTCGCACAGGCCCTGCACACCTCGACAGGCATTCCGGTCGATACCCTCGACGAACGCTGGACCTCGCAAGAGGCCGAACGCCTGATGCAGGGAACGGGAAAGCGGCGGCGACGGGCGCAGCGCC
>CAYWGW010000203.1:0-7867 GCA_964457385.1 uncultured Spirochaetaceae bacterium | reverse complement strand
CATCGGCGGTCATACGCTGACGCTCAATACGAAGTGGATCGTGCCGTTCTGGCGCGTTCAGCCCTACCTTCTGCTGGGGGCGGGCTACTCGTTCTACGATGTGAATCGTGGCGTGCTGGCGGGAGCGGTGGAGGCCCTGGATGAGGACATCGACATCGGCGACGGAGGCCAGAGTGGCTTTGCCGGTCGAGGCGGCCTCGGTCTCGACCTCTACCTGAGCCGCAACCTCGTCCTCTCGACGGAGGCGACGGTCCTGCTGACGACCGACGACTTCGATACGCCCGACGAAGGCGCGATCGACAATCTCTACTACCTCTCGGTGAGCGCCGGCCTTCAGTATCGCTTCTGAGAGGCGGCGTCGCGGCGGACGACAGCGGCGGGCGGCGTCGGCTCTGGTAGATTGTCGCGATGCCGCGCCGATCTGCCCGCCGGAGCCCCGCGCGTGAGCGCACACACTGGTCGCAGTGGGGGCGCCACCCTTGGCGGCGACCGCGAGCGAGATCTCGTCGCGGGAAGGGGCGGGGCCGGAATCGCCGGGGACGGACCGCGCGCTGGCTCAGAAACCTTCGTAAGCGAATGCCGAGCCGCAGCGCCCGCCGACGGGCCTGGCGGAGCGTGCAGCGGGGCTGGCGGCGGCTGCCGGGCCTCGTACGATGGCCCCTGGCGGTGGCCTCCCTGATGGTGCTCTGGCTCGCCGTCAACGGGACCTATCAGGTCGTGCGCAAGCCGACCGAGCTCTTCTTCCCGATCAGTGGCACCCTCTACAAGACCCCCAGCCAGACCTGGGAGGCCTACGCGCCGCTCTTCCGACGTCATGCGACCGACGTCGTCACCCCGGATCTGCTGGCCGCGTTGGCGCAGGTGGAGGGCTCGGGCAATCCGCTGGTCCGGACCTACTGGCGCTGGTCGGCCGGGCTCGATCCGTTCTCCGTCTACCGTCCGGCGTCGAGCGCGGTCGGGATGTTCCAGATCACCGACGGGACCTTCGCCGAGGCCCGTCGGCTCTGCATCCACGACCATCGGGTGGTCGAGGAGGGCCCGTGGCACGACTGGCGGAGCTGCTGGTGGACGGCGCTCTACACGCGGGTGATTCCCTCCCACGCCATCGAGCTGACGGCCGCCTATCTCGATCGGCAGGTCGAGCAGGCTTTGCGCCGCCATCCCGTCCCCGGCGCGAGTCTGCGCCAGCGGCAGGAGCTGGCGGCCTTGATCCATCTCTGCGGCGCCGGCGCCGGGCGGGCCCATGCGCGGCGGGGGCTGCGACCGGAGCCGGGCCAGCGCTGCGGTGCCCATGACGTGGGTCGCTATCTGGCGAAGGTGGCGACCCAGCAGGCAGGGTTCGCGCGGATGGAGGCGAAGATGGACGCGGAGACAGATGTGGAGGGGAGGGGCGACGCCGATCCACTGCGACGCGTGACGGCCGCTTTCCCGCTCAATCCCCGATGATCTTGATCAGGACCCGCTTCGGGCGGCCGCCGTCGAACTCGCCGTAGAAGACCTGCTCCCAGGGGCCGAAGTCGAGCCGCCCTTCGGTGATCGCCACGACCACCTCGCGGCCCATCACCTGACGCTTGTGATGGGCGTCGGCGTTGTCCTCGCCCGTGCGGTTGTGATGGTATCGCTCCGGGCTCGGATCGAAGGGTGCGAGCGCCTCGAGCCAGCGCTCGTAGTCGGCCAGCAGTCCCGGCTCGTCGTCGTTGATGAAGACGCTGGCCGTGATGTGCATGGCGTTGACGAGGCAGAGGCCCTCCCGGACGCCGCTCTCGCGCACCGCCTCCTCGATCTGCGGCGTGAGGTTCACGAAGCCGCGCCGACCCGGGACCTGCATCGTGAGCGTCTCGCGAAACGACTTCATATGAGCTTCCAGGCCATGGGGGCGCGCTTGATGCCGCCGACGAAGCTCGAGCGGACGCGGACGGCCGGCCCGGTTCGTTCCATCGAGACGAGGCGCTCGCGTAGCTGCTGGTACATGGTCCGGATCTCGAGCCGGGCGAGATGGGCCCCGAGACAGACGTGCTCGCCGCGGCCGAAGCCGACGTGGTCGTTGGGCTTGCGGTCGATCCGGAACTGGAAGGGGGCCTCGAAGATCTCCTCGTCGCGGTTCCCCGAAGCGTAGAAGAGGCAGACCGATTCGCCCTCGCGGATCGTCTTGTCGCGGAGCACCATGTCCCGGGTGGCGGTGCGGCAGAACTGGATCACCGGTGTGGTCCAGCGGACCGTCTCCTCGATGGCGCCTTCCACCAGCCCCGGGTCATCGACCATCTTCTGCCATTGGTCGGGGTTGTCGAGGAAGCATTGGAGGCCGCCGGTCATGGCGTTGCGGGTCGTCTCGTTCCCGGCGACGACGAGCAGAAAGTAGTAGGAGAGCAGCTCGAAGTCGTCGAGCGGCTTCTCGTCGATCCGGCTCCCGGCGAGTGCCGAGAGGATGTCGTCAGTCGGACGGGCCCGGCGTTCCTCGGAGAGCTTCTTGAAGTAGGTGAAGAGCTCGATGCGCGCCGACTCCGAGGTCTCCACCGGTCCGCGACCGCGAGCGAAATCCGGATCCTCGGGCGCGATGATCTCGTTGGTCCAGCGAAAGAGCAGGGGCCAGTCGTCCTCGGGCACGCCGAGCATCAGCGCGATCACCGCGATCGTGATCGGCGCCGAGACGTCCGCCACGAAGTCGATCTCGCCCTTCTCCCGGGCCTGATCGAGGATCTTTCGCGTGACGTCCTCGACCTTGGGCTCCCAGACCCGCACGGTGCGCGGCGTGAAGGCCTTGGCGATGAGGTTCCGGTAGCGGCCGTGATCGGGCGGATCCATCGTGAGCAGATGGCGGGTCGTCGGCTCTTCGGGGGCTTCCCGGGTGAAGACCGCGATCCGGGGCTCGATGATCCAGTCCCGGGGATTCTTGCCGATCGCCACGATGTCCGCGTGCTTCGTGACGGCCCAGAACGGATCGCAGTATTCGTTGTCCGTCCAGTGGACTGGATCGTTGTGGCGCAGCCAGGTCCATTCGGGATGGGGATAGCCGTCGCGCTCGTACTTCTCGGGGGTGATGAAGTCGAGGGTCGAAGGATCGGTCGAAGCGGGAATCGGGTGGATGTTGGCCATGGTCCGTCTGCCTCCGCGCATGGGATCCAGAGAGCGTAACGCATGGGAATCCGGTTGGGCCTGCGGTCCGCGACCGGCGCCAGAGCTTTGAGACCCGAACGAAATCCCCGTCGACGAAGTAGCTCGGCCAGTCGGATTGCTCCGCTCAAGCGCTGTCGCCGCGCGCTCGATGAAGGGGGGCACCGGCGGCGGCGATCAGCGAGGCGGCGAACGCACGATGGCGATGACCAAGGGTACGAACCTGATCGACATGGTGAAGTACCTGCGCAAGCAGAAGGAGCGCGCTCGCGAAGCGCTTCCGGCGCGGCTGCACGACTATCTCGAGACGCAGATCGTCATCACGGACTGGTATCCCGAGCGGGACATGTACGAGCTGATGCAGACCCTCGAAGAGCTGCTCCCTATCTCGGGTCCCGACCTCTACCGCGAGGTCGGCGTGCTCAACGCCCACAACCACATTCGTGGCAGCTATCGCCATCTGCTGAAGGACATGCATCTGCGGGCCCTTCCGATCCGCGCCGAGGCCCTCTGGAAGAGCCTTCACGATACCGGCCAGCTTCTCATCCGGGTCGAGGACGACAGCTCGGGTCGGGTCGTGCTGCGCGACTACGCGAATCCCGGACCCAACATGTGTCTCGTGATCGAGTCCTACATGGCCGAAGTCTTCCGCCTGATCGGCGTCGAGTCCGTCCAGACGGCCGTCGAGAGCTGCGTCCACCACGGTGACACGGAGTGTCGTTGGCGTTTCCAGGGAACCTGAAAAGATAGCCGTCTACCGACCGGATCCGCCGGCTCCCGGCTGGGATCTGTCCGCTTCGTTTCTTTCATGTCGGATCGATCACGTCGGTCGGGTAGAGACGAGCGATGCCGCCCCGACGTCCGAAGAGCAGCGCCGCCTGTCGAAAGCGGGCGGCCAGGGCGACTGCCTCTTCCTGGGAGATCCCGACGATCAACACGCTCGGTTCGGGCGGCCAATCGTCGAGGTCCGCCTGTCCCGCGCCCGGGTAGGCCGGCCACTCCCGCACCCGAACCTCGTCCAGGAGTCGAGCCTGCGCCCTTCGATTATCGGCATCGGGGGCGGGCCGGCCGTGTGGGTTGTAGGCCGTCACGTAGGCCCATGTCTCGCGGCCCTCGCGAACGAGAAGCGCATCGAGCTCGGGACAGCGCTCACCGACTCGCAGACAAAGGCGTCCGGCGGGCGTCTCCGCGATGAAGTCGGTATGGCGAAAGGCTTCGAAGAGCATTGCGGTATCGACCACGCGACCGATTGCGTGACGCAGCTCGGCCAGGGCGCCCGCGTCGTCGCCGTCGGTCGTCCCGGGCGCGCCATCGACCTTGATTGCAATCGAGGCGGGTCGTGGATCTCGTCGAAGGGCAGGGAGCGGATGGCGGTCGGACCGATGGCGGTCGGCAATCCCGCGATCGCCGGTGGCCCGGTCGGCTTGCAGGCTGCGATCCGATCGCCGATGGATGGCGATCTCCGCGATCTCGCATCCGGCTCGCATCGAGAGCGCAACGACGAGGGACTCGGGCGTGCGAGCGGGATCGGTTCTCAGAAGGAAGACTGGTGGACCGGATCCGGGTTGCGGCTCGCCGGGCGTCGGACCGGGCGTCGGACCGGGCGTCGGGGGAGCCGTCGGGGTCGCGGTCGAGGAGAGCTCGATGACGAGACAACGCCCGAAACGCGCGACCAGATCGTCGAGCTCGCGGTCGAGGGCCTCCGCGCACGGCGGGGCGGCGAGGCGAGGGCTCCCGCCGAATCCGTTCTCGGGTCCGGATCCGTCTGGTGCTGCCTCGATGAAGACCACGCCGCCGCGATCGAGAACGATCGAGGCGAAGAGCGCCTGCACGCAGGGCATCCCGGGCCGATCGGACGGCTGCGCACGCGAGGTCGAGCGTCCCGATCCGCGGCTCGAAGCCGAAGCGCACGAAGCGCGGGCGACGCCCGGGGACCGCGCCGCATCCCCGCCGACATCGGGGACGCGGAGTAGCAGCGGGATGCGCACGCCGCCGGCGGGCTTCTCGATCCCGACGAGATCCATTCGGACGTGCTCCCCTAACCTCGCCAACCCCATTTCGCCACGTCTGTGCCACGTCCCCGAGGCGTGTCTTCCGCGGCGCCACCTCTCCGAGACCTCCCCCGGAGCCGCGGCTCGAGACTCGAAAGTCTACGCAGCCGCCGTCTTCTCGTGAAGGCCGTGCCACACATCGTGATCCCGTCCCGTCCCGTCCCGTCCCATCCCATCCCATACCGACCCGTCCGGCTGGGCGATGAATCCCGCTGAAGCGGATGGCGGTCGGGTCACGGGTCCTCCACACTCGCCGGCCTCACGTCGACGGAGGGCTTCTCGCTGGGCTCGAAGAATCCGACTGCGCAGGGTCAAGGTCAGGGTCAGGGTCTGGGCACCTTCGCGGGCGTCTTCACGCCCAGCATCCTCACGATCCTCGGGCTCGTACTCTTCCTGCGAACCGGCTTCGTCGTCGGGGGGGCGGGGCTGCCCGGGGCATTGCTGATCCTGCTCGCTGCCAACGTGATCTCCATCCTGACGAGCATCTCGCTCTCGGCGATCGCGACGAATCTGCGGGTGCGGGGAGGCGGCGACTACTACCTCATTTCCCGGACGCTCGGGGTCGAGTTCGGCGGCGCCCTGGGCATCGTGCTGTTCTTCGCGCAGGCCGTGTCGGTCGCCTTCTACACGATCGGCTTCGCGGAGATCGTGTCCGTGTTGCTCGGCGTGGGCGGCGCCGACGGCGCGGACGGCGGGGTGGCGGTCCGCCTGATCGCCTGGAGTGCGATCGGCCTGCTCGCGATCCCCGCCTGGCTCGGTTCCGACTGGGCCACGCGTTTCCAGTACGTCGTGATGGGGGTTCTCCTCGTCGCCCTGGTCGCGTTCTTCGTGGGCGGGGTCGCGCGCTTCGACGTCGGACGGCTCGGGGAGAGCATACAGCCCGCCTCCGAGCTCGGATTCTGGCCGCTCTTCGCGATCTTCTTCCCGGCCGTCACGGGCTTCACGCAGGGCGTCAGCATGTCCGGCGATCTCGAGGATCCGGGCCGAAGCCTCCCACTCGGAACCTTCCTCGCCGTCGGGGTCTCGCTCCTCGTCTATGTCGGCGCCGCGTTCGTCTTCGCGGGGACGCTCCCGGCCTCGGAGCTGGTCGGCGATCCCCAGGCCATGCGCCGGATCGCACCCTTCCCGTGGCTGATCGATGCCGGCATCGTGGCCGCCACGCTCTCCTCGGCGCTCGCCTCCTTCCTGGGCGCTCCGAGGATCCTGCAGGCGCTGGCGGCGGATCGGATCTTCGGTTTTCTCGATCCCTTCGCGGCCGGTCATGGGGAGTCGAACAACCCGCGGCGCGGCGTGATCGCGACGCTCGTGATCGCGGCGATCGTGGTCGCGCTCGGCAACCTGAACCTCGTGGCGGCCGTCGTCACGATGTTTTTTCTCGTCTCCTATGGTCTTCTCAACTACGCGACCTATGCCGAGGCCCGCGGCAACAGCCCCTACTTCCGGCCGCGCTTCCGCTACTTCAACGCCTGGCTGAGTCTGGCCGGGGCGTTGGCCTGTCTCGGCGCCATGCTCGCGATCCACCCGCTCGCCGGGGGAGTGGCCGTCGCGCTGCTCTTCACGATCCATCAGTATCTCGGGGCACGAGTCGCCGACGATCCGGGCCGCTTCGCCGCCTCGGATACCGCCCATCGATTGCAGCGCGTTCGCAACGAGCTCCACGCCCTATCCGCCGAGAAGACCCGGCCGCGGGACTGGCGGCCCGTCGTTCTGGCCTTCAGCGACGACGCCGAGCGTCGCAAGCGTCTGCTGGACTTCGCCTGGTGGCTCGAAGGCCGGGCCGGCTTCACGACGCTGGTCACCCTCGTCGAGGGCCGCGATCGCCAGGCCCTGCGCGAGGCGGAGATGCGCGAGCAGCGGCTCTTGGAAGAGATCCGCGAGCAGAAGCTCGACGCCTTCGCCCGGGTGATCGTGGCCCCCGATACCCGCGACGCCCTGCCGGTGTTGTTTCAGAGCCACGGCCTCGGACGGATCCGGCCCAATACCGTGATGCTCAACTGGTTCGATCAGCCCCAGTCGCCCGCGTCTGCCGGGTCCGCCGCATCGGCCGAGCCAACCGACGCGAAGGATCGGCTCCGACGGATGCGTTATGGCCGCAACCTGCGAACCGCGTTGCTCCATCGTTGCAACGTCGTCATGCTCGTCGCCACGGACGCCCAGCTCGCGCGGATCGAGGCGCTGGCGCCCGACGAGCGGGTGATCGACGTCTGGTACCAGGACGACCCGACGGGTCATCTCATGCTCATGCTGGCGTACCTGATGACGCGCAACGAGCCCTGGCTGGATGCCGGGATTCGCCTGCTCGTCTCGGCGGGGCGGCGGGGCGAGGAGCCCGTGATCGCCGAGGCCCGCGAGATGCTCGACGAGATCCGGATCAGTGCGGATCCCGTGATCGTCGATGCCGCCGATTCCGACAGCATCATACGGATGTCGGGCGACTCGGCCGCGGTGCTGCTGCCATTCGGACTACGACCGCAGGGTCCGGTGCTGCGTCAGGGCGGTGCGATCGAGGATCTTCTCGAGGGCCTGCCGCTCACCGCGCTGGTGCTCGCCGCGGAAGGGGTCGACCTCGAGGCTGATACGGAGCCGGAGGCCGAGTCGGAGCCCGAGCCCGAGCTCGAACAGGACGGCGACGGGACGGCCGATGGCGATCCGGATGCCCGACGCGACACCGAGTCCAGGTCCGATTCCGATCCGGACGGGGGGAG
>CAYWGW010000202.1:0-7920 GCA_964457385.1 uncultured Spirochaetaceae bacterium | reverse complement strand
CCGACCAGCAGCGCGCCGTCGATGACGATCAGCCCGTAGCGCTCGTCGGCCCGGAAGCCCGCCAGCGCGAGGCATTCGAGCAGCGCGATCCAGCCCGCCACGACCGCCGTGCCCGGGGCGAGCAGGGCCACCGTCATGCTGATGGCGGTCGCGCTGAAGGCCATCGAGAGGATCGTCTCCGGCCGGGCCGGAAGCGGATGGGTCTCGGCATCCCGGAGATTCGAGGCGATCAGGTTGGCGACCAGCACGGCGAGCAGCGAGCCCGCCAGCCAGAGCCCCTCGCCAGGCCGATCCGCCGCAATCCAGGGGATTCCCACACAGCCTGCCACCCACGCCAACGAGACGTAGCCGGTCTTGAGGACGGGATGGGTCTTGAGCCGCCGGTGCAGCAGCCCGACCACGCCGATTCCCGCGCACAATCCCTGGATCGCCGGCCTCGCCGTGAGCCAGGCCGTCCCGAAGAGCAGCCCGGCGACCACGAGGGCCAGCAGCAGGATCGGCCGATGACGCTGGACGAAGGCGGTGCGGTCCGGGGCGGTCGTCCGGTCACGCTCGGCGTCCCGGAGCCGGTCGAGGGTGTAGATCAGGAAGGCGCCACTGCCGGCGAGGAGCGCCGAGCGCCCGACGTCCGGTGCGAGCAGCGCGCGGCTCGCGACGAGCGAGAGCCCGGCCCCAATCGCCGACGCCAGCAGGCTCGAGAACGCCAGCCCGTCGAGGAGCCGCGCCGTCCCCGGCCAACGCGTCATCGGCTTCCGATTCCGGCCTGCGCCCGCGGCTGCGCCGGCGGTATGGACCCGGATCGGCGCGGATCTCCGCGGCGGGGGCCGCGGCAACGACCGGAGAACGGCTGGGATCGCGGCAAGGGCTGGGATCGGGGAATGAAAGGGGGCATTTCGAGTCGCTTTCGCGGCGGGCTGGCAGTATGACAGAAGCGCTTCGGGCCATCGACGTCGCGTCGGATCGGCGACCTTTCCGGCCTCGCGCTACGTTCGTCAGAGCGGCGCCGGGCAAGGCATGGACGGGCGCGGGCTGAGACGCGGGCCGAGGCAAGGGCCGGCGCGAGAGCCGGGGTGGGGCGACGGGATGTGGGTCAGCAAGGTCAGCGAGATCATCGGCTCGAGCCCGACGAGCTTCGAGGACGCGGCCCGCTCGGTGATCGCCCGCGCCAACCGGACGCTGCTCGGGATCACCGGGATCGAGGTGATCGAGAAACGCCTGAAGGTCGAGGAGGAGGCGATCCGGGAGTATCGCGTCCGTCTCCGCCTGATCTTCGACATTGCGCCGGAGATCGAGCCGCACTCTTGACCGATGCAGCCCGGATCGGCGACGTCACTCGCTCCCGATCCGGCAGCGAGGATTCTTCCTAACATGGCCATCGCCTCCGTCTCGACGATCACCTCGGCATCCCCTCACGGCTGGCAGGAGGCCGCGGAGCTCGGGCTCGCCCGGGCGAAGAAGACGCTTCGAGGGATCACCGGCATGAAGGTGATCGAGGAGAAGGCGCGGGTCGAGGAGGGCGAGATCGTCGAGTACCTCGTGACGCTGCAAGTGATCTTCCTGCTCGACGAAGACGACGGGAAAGGCGCCTAGCGTGGGGGTTCCGGCGATCGTCACGGCCGGCGACAGCCGTGCGGCCAAGGCCGTCTACGGCAAGAGCAAGGTCTATCTGGAGATCGACGGATTGCCGCTGGTGGCGCATGTCGTGCGTGCGCTGCAGGATTGTCCCGAGATCGACGCCGTCTGGGTGGTGGGCGATACCGGTCGCCTCGAGGCGGCGCTCGGCTCGGAGGCGCTCCGGGAGAGCCTGCGGAAGCCGCTCCACATCGTGCCCCAGCAGCGCGATCTGGTCTCCAACTGCTGGGAGACCTATCGCCGCATCCTGAGCGGGGATCCGCGCCAGGGGCGGGACCCGGGGCCGGAGGACCTCGATCGGGAGGTGCTCTATCTCTCGGGGGACCTGCCGATCGCCACACCCCAGGAGATCTCGTCCTTCGTCCAGCAGGCCCAGGCCGCGGGCGTCGACTACGTGCTCGGGCTCTGTCCCGCGGAATCGCTCGAGGTCTTCCGGCCGGAGAAGCCGGGCGAGCCGGGCATCACGGTGGCCTACTTCAACGTCCGGGACGGCCGCTATCGACAGAGCAACCTCCACTACGCGCGGCCGGCGCGCATCGGCCGCCGCGACCGGATCGAAGAGATGTACGAGCTGCGCCATCAGCGCCGCTTCTGGAACATGTTCATGCTGGCGCTGCGGCTGCTGTGGGACCGTGTCGGCGGTCTCAAGATCGCACTGCTCTTTGCAATGATGCACTGCGCGGGGGTCGCCGATCGCAAGGGATACCGGCGACTCGCCCGGCTGCTGGCTCGCCGTGTCACCCTCGAGCTGAACCGTGCGACGATCGAGAAGATCCTCGATACGCGGTTCCGGTTCGCGATCACCGAGGGCGGCGGCTGCGCCCTCGACGTCGATACGGAAGAGGAGTACGACGCCGTGCAGGCACGTTATGCGGAGTGGATGGCTGCTCAGCGCGAGCGCGCCGAGGCGCTCTACGGCCCGCTGCCCCCGGCGATTCCGGAGGCGTCGGCGCGATCTTCCGAGGAGTCGGGATGAGTGGGAATTCCAGATGAGTAGGGAGTCGGGATGAGTGAGACGACGTCGACGACGGATGAAATCGTCGCGACCACGCGGCGCGGGGCCGTCCTGTTTCCGATGGAGGGGCGGGGGCTGCTCGAGGTGCGGGGCGAGGATCGCGTCCGCTGGCTGGACGGCATGATCTCGGGCGACGTCGCGGCGCTGGTGGCGGCGGGGCCGGGATCTGGATGTTATGCCACGTTGCTGACGAATCGCGGTGCGATCGTGGCCGATCTGCACGTCGGGCTGCTGGGCGAGGCGTTCCTGCTCGAGAGCACACGCGAGGCGATGCCGCGGATCCAGCAGACGCTCGAGCGCTACATCATCGCGGACGACGTGACGCTGCGCGATCTGAGCGGGGAGAGCGTGGCATGGGGGCTCGAAGGGCCGCTGGCCGAAGCGATCCTCGAGGCGGCGACGGGTGATCCGCAGCGGCTTGCCGAAGAGGCCTGGACCGAGCGCGAGATCGCTGGAGAGCCCGTCCGGATCGCCGCTTTCGGCTTCACGGGCGAGTCGGCCTTCCAGCTCCGGATGCCGCCGCCGGCCGTCGAGACGGTGCTCGCGGCCCTCGACGCAGCGGCCCGGGAGGTCGGTCTGGACGCCGGGCTCCGGCGCGGCGACGCGGCGGCGCTCGAGGTGCTGCGGGTCGAGGCGGGGATTCCGCTGCTCGGCGCCGAGCTCGACGACGAGGTGCTGCCGCCCGAGGCGCGTCTGGAGCGGGCGGTCTCGACGGGCAAGGGATGCTATGTCGGCAGGAAATCGTGGCGAGGCTGCGCTCCCGAGGTCAGGTGAACCATCTGCTGATCGGCCTGCGGATCGAGTCCGACGGGCTGCCGGCGGTCGGGACGCGGCTCCAGGCCGGGGGGCGCCGAACCGGGGAGATCACCAGCGCGGTGGTCTCGCCCTCCGAAGGGCCGATCGCCCTCGGCTACGTCCGGCGCGAACATGCGGAGCCGGAGACCCGGGTCGACTATGAAGGGGGCAGCGCCCGGGTGGCCGCCCTGCCCTTCGTCCGGCTGACCGGGCCACCGGCGCCGCCTGGGTTGCCTGGGCCGGGCGCGCGGCCTGCGCCGGGCACGCCGCCTGCGGGCGCCGCATGAGTCGCGGCTGGCTGATCGTCTTCGCGAAGGCTCCGCGGCCGGGGCTCGTGAAGACGCGCATGAGCCCGCCCCTTTCGCTCGAGCAGGCAGCGGATCTCTACGGGGAGATGCTGGCGGACGTGCTCGCGGCGAGCGGTCGCTTCGCCCGGGATCTCGATTTCGACCCGGTGCTGGCCTTCCACCCCCCCGACGCAGCGCGGGAGCTCGTCCATCGGACGCCGCCCGGCTTCCGGCTCCATGCCCAATGCGGCTCCGATCTGGGCGCACGCATGGCCCACGCCGCGCGCGAGGCGGCGGCAGCCGGGGTGGACCGGATCCTGATCCGGGGCAGCGATAGCCCGACCTTGGAACGAGGGTGCTTCGAGGAGGCGCTGGCTCGGCTGGACGCCGGAGACGACGTCGTGCTTACACCGGATCAGGACGGGGGTTATGCCACGATTGGTCTGCGCCTGCCCGAGTCCAGGCTCTTCCAGATCGAGATGTCCACGACCTCGGTGATCGAGGAGACGCTCGCTCGCGCGGCCTCGTTAGGACTGCGAGCGGGACAGACGCGACCGGGCTTCGACCTCGACACGGTCGCGGACCTGCCCCATCTGGACGCCTGGCTGCGAGGGCGTTCCCCATCGGAGATCGAGGAGCTCTGTCCCCGTACGGTCGGGTTCCTGGCGTCGCTGCCGCCGATTGCTGTGCTATGAATGGCACGTGCCCCTGACCGCACAGCCCGTCGCCGGGGCGTGGGTCCGTGGAGTCCCGTCGCCCCTTTCGTCGGGCATCGTGAGTGTGCATCGCCGATGGGTGTGCATCGCGGTCAGGGCGCAGAGCAAACGGTCGAAGCCTTCGGGCCAACGCAACGCAAGCATGCATGTAGGGGGGATCTGCCATGCGTTTCGCTTCGTCGAGAGGAGCCGCGCTGATCGCGGCCTCCGTGATCAGTGCACTCGTGGCGCAGGCCGCGACGGCCACCGGGTCGGCCAACGACTCGGATGGGTCGGACGTGGAAAAGCAGCTCCGGTTGATGGAGCAGCGGATGACCGAGATGGAGGATCGGCTGCAGGCGACCAGCGCCGCGCTCGAAGCGGCCAGGTCCCAGGTCGATGAGCAGCAGGAGAGGCTCTCGGAGGCCGGGCTCGTCGAGCTCGAAGAGCGCGGGGTGCGCTCGGGCGTAGGAAACTTCGTCGACCTGGTCGAGGTGAGCGGTGTCTTCGCCTCGAGCTTCAACTATCGCTTCCTCGATCCGGGCGACAACAACCGGAACGTCTTCGGCTCCTTCCGGCATCCGAACGCCGATACCTTCCAGATCGACCAGGCCTGGATCACGCTGGACAAGACGCCGACCGAGGAGAGCCGGGGCGGCTTCCACGTCGACTACATCTGGGGTGAGACGGCGGAGGTCCAGGGCGGCAGCCGCGATTCCGGGCTGATCTACACGGCCTACGTGAGCTATCTCGCGCCGGTGGGCAACGGTGTCCAGGTCGACGCCGGGCGGCTGCCCAAGGTTCTCGGCGCCGAGAGCATGCAGACCAACCAGAACTTCAACATCAGCCAGGGCCTGCTCTTCCAGCTCCAGCCGAACGCGACCACCGGCGTGCAGGTCTCGACCGAGGTGGGCGACGGTCTGGTGCTGACGGGCGGCGCCGTCAACGACGTCTTCCTAGCCTCCAACGTCGATACCAGCCGGGACAAGGCCTACTACGGCAAGGTCTCCTTCGTGCAGGATCGCTTCGGCGTCGACGTCGGGGCGATCTGGGGGAAGGACGATACGGCCGTGAACGACACCACGGGTCTGGCCTGCGACTCGGGCGACGATTGCTTCACCTCGGTCTTCGACGTGGTCGCGCGCGCCTACCCGACGGACGCGATCCAGCTCTGGCTCGACTACACCTGGGCCAGGACCCATGGAAACGACGCCCCCGACGGCGACGTCCACGGCATCGCCGGAGCGGGCCGGCTGGCCCTGACGGAGGATACGGGGGTGGCGACGCGGGTCGAGTATGTGCGGGCGGATCAGACCTTCGTGCGTTCCCATAGCTTGGGGACGATGGCGCCGGTCGGGCCCTTCGGTGCGGTGAACTCGCCGGGGGGAGGCGGCGGCACGAGCCAGATCGTCTCCTGGACGACGACGCTCGACCATCGGCTGGCCGAGGGGCTGAAGCTCCGGGGTGAGGTCCGCTGGGACCGAAACCTCTCGGACAACTCGATCCTCTTTGCGAGCGGTGGTGGAAGCACCCAGTTCAGCGACCGGACCGACCAGGTCACCGGCCTGGCCGAGATCTTCTACGAGTTCTAGTCCGTCGCCGGGTGTCGCCGGGCAACCGGCGATCGATCCGATCCGATCTGGGGCGCGACATCGCAAGGTGTCGCGCCCTTTTTCGTCGGACCCCTACCCAGCGCTCTGATCGTCGCGCCAACGGGCGTCCACCCCACATCCGCCATCGACTCCGGTTCCGCCAGGACCCCCTGCCGGCCCGCCGATCCCTGCTGTGCCGTAATCCGCACTCCTGCTTGCTAGTGCGGCATTCGCTGGCGCGCAGTCGGGCAGCACTCCACCCAATCAGGCGGCATGCAGCACAGAGGGCGCTCTCGCGCCTCGAATGGCCTGCCCTGTCGTGGGCATGGCCCTTGCTCTCTCCGGCGTCCTGGATGACGGCTCGGCTCCCCTGAATTGGCCAACCGTGATCGAGTGAGGGGCTTCGGCCCTTCATGTCTCGCCCGAGATCGATGGGCTTCCGAGGGTTCGGATTCCGATCGATCCCAGGCGGCGTCCTCGACAACCGACTAGGAGAGATTCCCAATGCGTTCCAACTTGATGACCCTAGCCATGGTCGCCTCGAGCACGGTGCTCCTGGCGCAGATGGCCGCTGCCGACGACTCGGTCCAGGAACAGCTGAGGCTCATGGAGCAGCGGATGGCGGAGATGGAGGATCGGCTGCAGTCGACCTCCCAGAAGCTCGAAACGGCCAAAGCCACCGTGGATCAGCAGCAGGACATGCTGTCGAGCGCCGGACTTCTCGAGGGCGGCGATCGCGGCGCTCGATCGGGCGTCGGCTCCTTCTTCGAGCTGGTCGACATCAGCGGTGTGGCGGCTGCGAGCTTCAACTATCGCTTCGAGGACAGCGGGGACAATGACGCGGGAGGCCCGCCCGTGAACGACACGCTCTTCCGTCATCCCAACGCTGACTCCTTCCAGTTCGATCAGCTCTGGATGGTGATCGACAAGGCGCCGACCGAGGAGAGCCGCGGTGGCTTCCACGCCGAGATCGTTTACGGTGAGACGGCGCAGTCCCAGGGCGGCGTGAACAACGTCGACTCCGGGCTCCTCTACACCGGCTACGCGAGCTACCTCGCGCCGATCGGGAATGGCATCCAGATCGATGCCGGTAAGCTCGCCACGCCGCTCGGTGGCGAGGTCATCCAGACGAACCAGAACTTCAACATCACCACGGGCTCGGTCTTCGGTCTGCAGCCGGTCACCCATGTCGGTATCTCGGCCTCGACGCAGGTCACGGACGGCTTCGGCGTGATCTTCGGCGTGACCAACGAGGTCTACGACGACACCAACATCAGCTTCGATCGGGACAAGGCCTACTACGGTCAGCTCCAGTTCGGGGGTGATATCTGGGCGCTCAACGTCGGTGCCATCGTGGGTGAGGATCCGGGCGCCGCGAACTGCACCGAGGTCAGTGGAGGCGGTGGCGATTGCAACACCTCGGTCTTCGACGTCTACGCCTCGATCGATCCGACCGACAACTTCTCGGCCTGGGTGAACTTCGACTGGGTCCGCAACTTCGGTGACGACGTGGCGGGTGAAGGCGACGCCTTCGGCGCGGCGGCGGCGGCCCGGTTGGCCGTCACCGATCGGACCGGCGTCTCGGGCCGGTTCGAGTACCTCTTCTTCGAGGACACCTTCGGTGGCACCACCGACGACAGCGAGTTCATCACACTCACTGGCACGGTCGATCACGCGCTCACAGAGCACCTGAAGGTCCGGGGAGAGCTTCGCTGGGATCACAACCTCGAAGATGACATTGCGATCTTCGCCAGCGGTGAGGACGACCAGCTCGTAGGCCTGCTCGAGATGTACTACGAGTTCTGATTCTGCTTGCCCGCCCCCTCGACACGACGAGGGGGCGGGCCACCGGATCCGAAAAAAGCGAGGGCGCGGCGTCTTTCGACGTCGCGCCCTCTTTCGTC
>CAYWGW010000201.1:0-7925 GCA_964457385.1 uncultured Spirochaetaceae bacterium | reverse complement strand
CGAGAGGTCGTCGAGGCCGATCAGGGCCTCGGGCTCGGCGAGGGCGGCGACGCGCTCGATCTCGTTGGCGAGCTCGCGGACGTTGCCGGGCCAGAGGTAGGCGACGAGGCGGTCCATGGCCGCGTTCGAGAAGCCGGCGAAGCGGCGGCCCGTGCGCTCGGCGACGGCGTCGAGGAAATGATGCGCCAGGGTCGGGATGTCCGAGGCGCGTTCGCGCAGGGGCGGGAGCTCGATCTCGACGACCCGCAGGCGGTAGTAGAGATCCTCGCGAAACAGGCCCTCCTCCACCCGCTTCTTCAGATCCCGGTTGGTCGCCGCGATCACGCGCACGTCGACCTTGCGCGTCTCGGAGGAGCCGAGCGGCCGGATCTCGCCGTCCTGCAGCACGCGAAGAAGCCGGACCTGCATGCCCGGCTCGGTCTCGCCGATCTCGTCGAGGAAGATGGTGCCCCCGTCCGCCAGCTCGAAGAGGCCCTGCTTGTCGGCGTGGGCGCCGGTGAAGGAGCCCCGCTTGTGGCCGAAGAGCTCGCTCTCGAGGAGCGTCTCGGGCAGCGCGCCGCAGTTCTGGGCCACGAAGCGCCGCTCCTTGCGCGGCCCCGTGTAGTGGATCGCCCGGGCGAGCAGGTCCTTGCCCGTGCCGGTCTCGCCGCTCAAGAGCACGCTGGCGTCGGTCTGGGCGACCTTCTCGGTGACGTCGAAAACCCTCTGCATCGCCGGCGCCTCGCCGATGATGCCCTCGAAGGAATAGCGTTCCTGGACCTCGCGTCGCAGGGAGCGATTCTCGGCGCGCAGCCGCTCGTTCGCCTCGGCGAGGGCGTCGGCGAGCTCGGCGTTCGTGTTGGCGAGCGCGTAGACCTCGAGGCCGCGCTTGACGGCGATGCGCAGCTCGTCGGGCTCCCAGGGCTTCGGCAGATAGCGGTAGATGCGGCCCTCGTTGATCGCCCGGATCAGGGACGCCATGTCCGCATAGCCGGTCAACATCATGCGGATCGCCCGCGGTCGCCGCTCGACCACCAGCTCCAGGAACTCGACGCCGCTCATGCCGGGCATGACCTGGTCGGCGATCACGAGGGCGATCTCCTCGCGCTCCAGGATCTCGAGGGCCGCCTCGCCACTGCGTGCCGTGTAGACCCGATACTCGCTGCCCAGGGTGAGCTGCAGCGATTCGAGGATCGCCTCCTCGTCGTCGACGATCAGGATGCCGTAGCGGTGGGACGCGTCGCTCGGGCGCGCGCCCTCTATACCCTCGATGCCTTCCATCCGGAAAAGCCTAGCAGGCCGCTTCGGGAGGCTGCCGCTCGGCGACCTGCGCCTCGAACGCCTTCTCGCCCCGCTTCTCGACCGCCTCCTCGACGACCTTCTCGACGCGATCCATCACGACCGCCTCGAGCTTCGTCTGCTCGAGGCGGTTGATCTCCTGGATGCCGGTCGGGCTCGTCACGTTGATCTCGGTCAGGAGACCGCCGATCACGTCGATGCCGACGAAGAAGAGGCCGTGCTCCCGCAGGAAAGGCGCGATCGCCTCGATGATCCGGTGGTCGTCGGCGTCGAGGGGGGCGCGCACGGCGCGGCCGCCGACGTGGAGGTTGGCGCGATGCTCGGACTCCGCCGGCACCCGCAGGACGGCGCCGATCGGATCGCCCTCGAGCAGCAGGATCCGCTTGTCGCCCTTACGGATCGCGTGCACGTACTGCTGCGCCATCACGGCCCGGCGCCCGAAATGCGTCGACTGCTCGAGAATCGAGGTCAGGTTCCGATCCGAGCCGTGGAGGTGGAAGATGCCCTCGCCGCCCTTGCCGTCGAGCGGCTTCACGATCATCTCGCCGCCCTGCTCCGCCATGAACGCCCGCAGATCGGCGATGTTGCGGCTCACCCGGGTCGCCGGCATCAGCTCGGCGAACTGCAGCGCCAGCAGCTTCTCGTTGAAGGCGATCACCGAGCGCGGGCGGTTCAGCACGAGCGTCCGCCGGCAGACGTCGAGGATCTGGGTGGCGACGATGTAGTCGCGGTCGACGGGCGGATCCTTGCGCTGGAAGGCGACATCGATCTCCGTCTCGAAATCGCGGACCCGGGCCTCCCCCCGCCGCACGGGCCGCTCGCTCTCGAGGGCCAGCTCGATTGGAACCGCCCGGGCGCGAACCCGGCCGCCCGCAATCTCGAGGTCGGCGGGATCGACGTAGAGCACCCGATGGCCGCGCTCCTGGGCCTCGCGCATCAGCACCAGGGAGGTCGAGGCCTGGACCGGCTCGGCCTCGACGGGATCCATCACGAAGGCCAGGGTGAGAGGCGTCACGGACATTTCGAACTCCGAGCGCGAAAAGGGTGTCCCATGGGGTCGGCCGCGGGAGCCAGCCATGGGACGTGGGCTGTGGGACGCCTATCGGTAGCGCATGGCCCGACGCGTCGGCTAGCTTTCCGCTCCTGGGAGATCACATGGCTTCAATCCGGTCGGGGGGTGGCCGGGGCTGGGTGGTTCGCGTTCTCGTCGCGCTTCTCGCGTTGGCCACCGTCGCGGCGGCCGCCGGAGCCCTCGCGATCTACGTACTGCTGATCCGCGACCTCCCCGACTTCCGCACTCTCGGCGATTACCGACCCCCGGTCGTGAGCGAGGTCTTCGACCGCGAAGGCCGGCTCGTGGGCGAGTTCTACACGCAGAAGCGTCGGATCGTCCCGATCGACGAGATCCCCCGCCACGTCCAGCTCTCCTTCGTCGCCGCCGAGGACGGCGCCTTCTTCGAGCACGAGGGCATCGACTACGCCTCGATCGTGCGCGCCGCGATCGCCAACTTCCGTCAGGGCGGCATCGCCCAGGGCGCCAGCACGATCACCCAGCAGATGGTGAAGAGCCTGTTGCTGTCGCCCGAGCGAACCTACAAACGGAAGATGCGCGAGATGATCCTCGCCCGCCGGATCGAGTCGCAGTTCAGCAAGGACGAGATCCTCTTCCTCTATCTCAACCAGATCTACTTCGGCCACGGCGCCTGGGGCATCGGCCAGGCCGCCCGTACCTACTTCGGCAAGGCCGCCCAGGACCTCACCATCTCCGAGGCCGCCCTGCTCGCGGGTCTCGTCCAGCGGCCGAGCGCCTACGATCCCCTCCGCAATCCTGAGTCCGCGGAGAACCGGCGCCGCTATGTCCTCGGTCGCATGCGCGCGGACGGCTACATCGACGAATCGACCTACCAGGCCCAGCTCGCCGATCCCCCGGAGCTCGCGACCCATCCCGACGAGGAAAACATCGAGGCCTCCCGCTATTTCACCGAGGAGGTACGCCGCTATCTCTTCGAGCGCCTCGACCCGGAGCTCGTGCTGAATGGAGGCCTGCGCATCGAGACGACCCTCGACGTCGATCTGCAGAAGACCGCCCGGGAGGCAGTCCGCGCCGGGCTCGTCGCTCATGATCGCCGTCGGGGCTACCGCGGCCCCCTGCGCCAGGTGGCGGCCGACGAGCTCGGGGCCGAGCTCGTCCGACTCGGCGAAGCGACGGACCCGGACACCGGAGACCTTCCCTTCGAGACGCCGATCGAGGGCGTCGTGCTCTCCGTGGACTCCGAGGCCCAGATCGCCCGAGTCGGCTTCGCTCCCCATCTCTTCGCCGAGATCCCGCTCGAGAACGTCGAGTGGGCGCGCAAGGCGGATCTCGATTCGCGTCCGCGGCCGGTCCGCGAGATCACGTCGGTCTTCCGGGTCGGCGACGTCGCACGGTTCATGCGGCTCGGCGACCCCGATGCCGAGCCGCCCCAGGAGCCGACCCCGGAGCTGGAGCAGGAGCTGCAGCAGCTCGTCTCCACCCTGGACGGGAACCTCGACGGGGCCAGCGGCGACACGACCGACGGCGCCTCCGACGACACCGCCGAAGAGCCGTCGGAGAGGCGAGCGCCCCGCCTCATCCGCGTCGAGCTCTGGCAGGAGCCGCTGGCCGAGGGCGCCCTGCTCTCGATCGACAACGCGTCGGGGGACGTGCTCGCCCTGATCGGCGGCTACGACTTCAGCCGCAGCGAGTTCGACCGCGCCATTCAGGCGATGCGTCAGCCGGGCTCCGCCTTCAAGCCCTTCATCTACGGGGCCGCCCTCACGCGAGGCTTCACCCCCGTCTCGATCGTCGTCGATCGGCCGGTCGTCTACACCGATCCCGTGAGCGGCTTCGTCTGGGCGCCCCGTAACTACGGACGCCGGTTCTACGGACCGATGACCATGCGCGATGCGCTGAAGAAGTCGATCAACAACGCCACGGTCCATCTCTTCCGGGATCTCGGCGTGCGCTACGTGATCGACTACGCGCGCCGCCTGGGCATCCAGTCACCGCTCTCCTCCGATCTCTCCCTCGCCCTCGGCTCGAGCAGCGTCACGCTGCTCGAGCTGACCCGAGCCTACGCGGTCTATCCGCGAGGCGGAACGCGCGTCGTCCCGCGCTTCATCGAGCGCGTGCTGGATCGCGACGGTCGGGAGCTGCTCACGGATGCGCCGCTGGGTCCCGTGCCCCCGCCCGTCCTGAGACCACTCGTCGCGGAGGGCGAGGCCGGGGAAGAGAGCTACCCGGACTCGGAGATCCTCCCGACCCAGCAGCTGATCTCGCCTGCCGACGCCTACCTGATGTCGGATCTGCTGCGCGCGGTCGTGACCGAAGGGACGGGCCAACGTCTCCGCCGCCTCGGTCGCACGCTCGCGGGCAAGACCGGGACGACCGACAACTACTCGGACGCCTGGTTCATGGGCTTCTCGCCGGAGCTCACGACAGGGGTCTGGGTGGGACACGACGACAACCAGCGACTCGGCTGGGGCGAGTCGGGCGCGCGTGCGGCACTCCCCATCTGGGGCGACTTCATGAAGGTCGCACTGGCCCCCTACCCGCAGCGCGACTTCGAAGTGCCCGAGAACATCGAGTTCCAGCGCATCGATCGCAGCTCCGGCCTGATCGCCGATGCCAGCACCCAGGACGCCTACTTCCAGCCCTTCCTGGCCGGCACCGCACCGGAGCGCAGCTTCAGCGATCAGTCGACGAGCGACGACAGTCGTCGGGCCGCCCGGGAAGACATCTTCTAGCTTCCCGGTTCCAGGCACCGTTCGTGCCGCTCTTCCCGCACCACTCTTCCCGCACCGCTCTTCGTCGACGACGATTGACAAGACGGAATCGAATGGGTTACCCCGACTCGGGATGGGGGAGTTCACGGGAGGCAGTACGCGCGCCGCGGGCGGCTCGAGCTCGGGGGGGCGCGGCCTGAGCCGCGCGCGCCGTGCGCACGATCGTCGACGCGCCGCCGAGGACGCGCTGCTCGATGCGTTCCTGCTGCCCCGGGAAGGCCGCCCCGAGGCCGTCGGCGCGGAGAGCCAGGCGCTGCTCGTAAAGGCCCTCGCCCGACTCCAACGACAGGAGGGCGTCGCCGCCGCGGTGGCCTGGGGCGTCGATGCCGAGGGGACGCCCCACGTGCTGGCCGCACAACCGGCCCACTCGGCCAGCCGGATTCAAGTGACGCCCGAGCTCTATCACGGACTCTCGACGGTCTCCGAACCGAGTCAGCTCTGCGAGGCCGACGGAGTCCTCAGCCCGGAGCTCTCTGCGCTGGCGGCGCGAGGCGTGAGCGCCATCGCGCCAGTGGCCGGGCTCGGCCCCGAGCCTGCTGCCGTACTGCTGCTTTTCACCGAGATCCACGGGCGGATGCTGCGTCCGCGGGTCTTCGCCGTTCTCTCCGAGGTCGCGCGGAAGCTCACCGAGACGATGTCGACCCACCTCGCGCTCGGCCGACTCGGGCGCCTCGACGCCGTGGTCCAGCGCCTGGATCGACTCGCGGCGCTCGGCAGCCTCGTCGCCGAGATCGTCCATGAGATCCGCAATCCCCTGGTCTCGGTGAAGACCTTCCTCCAGCTGCTGCCGGAGCGCCTCGAGGATCCGGACTTCCACCAGGATTTCCGGCTCGTCGTGAGCGACGAGGTCCGGCGCCTCGAGCGCATGCTCGAGGATCTGCTGCGCCAGGCCCGCCCCACCTCCACTGCCGACCCCGGCGATGGCGCACACATCGCGAGCGCCATCGAGACGACGATCCAGATCCTGACCTACCGCTGCCGCGAGCGGGGCATCTTGATCGAGACGTGCATAGAACCGAGACTCCCCCCGCTGGCGATCTCCGACGACGCGTTGCGGCAGCTGCTGCTGAATCTGCTGTTGAATGCGACGGAGGTGACGCCCGAGGGCGGTCGCATCGTGCTCCGCGCCGATTGGAGCCGGGACGCGATGAACCATCTCGAGCTGTGCGTCGAGGATGCCGGACCGGGGATCGAGCCCGGCCTCCGCACCCGGATCTTCGAGCCCTTCTGGACCTCGCGCAGCGAGACGCCCGGCGGTCTCGGGCTCGCGATCTGCAAACGGATCGTCGAAGAGGCAGGGGGTGCGATCCGGGTCGAGGACGGCCCGGAGGGCGGAGCCTGCTTCCGGGTGGAGCTCGAGATCGCGAGCTGATGCCTCTCCCTACCCGCCTCCCAACCCGCCAAACCGGCCTACCCGAGCGGCGCGTTCCCGGGCTGCGCGCTTCAGACTCCGTCGCGGAGCCAGCTTCGAAGCTGACGGCCCAGCTCGCCCAATCCGCTCACGAAGAAATGGTCCACACCCTCGAGCACCCGGATCTCCGCCCGGGGCAGCGGGTCGAGCCGAGCGCGCAGCGACTCGAGCGGGACGTACTCGTCGCGATCGCCTGCGACCACCAGCAGCGGATGATCGAAGGATCCGAGCGTCTCGGCGTCGAGCATCGCGGCGGGCGGTGCAACCAGCACCAGCGCTCGTACACGCCGCGCGGCCCGTGCGACCCGGGCAGCCGCCACGGCTCCCCAGGAATAGCCGCAGGCGACGATCGGACCGTCGACACTCTCCTCCATGAACGCCAGCGCAGCGCGGTAGTCGGTATCCGCATCGTCGGGATCGCCCGAAGGCGTCCCGGCGCTGCCCCCGACTCCCCGCCAGTCGAAGCGCAGGGCGATGCGCCCGGAATCGCTGGCCGCCAGCGCGATCTCCGTCGCCACCGGCGAATCCATGCTGCCCCCCATCAAGGGATGGGGCGGAGCCACCACCGCTCCACCGAGCGCACCCCCCTCGCCACGCGCCGGCAGCCAGAGCCCGTCGAGGCAGGCCCCCGACTCGAGCCCCGGCGCGTCGGGAAGCCGGATCGTGGCGGGTCGCTCGAAGGGGCGCGGGCTCATGGCAGCCAGCCTACCGCGGTGTGCCGCAGCCTGCTCTTCGGCGAGGCCCCGGAACCCGACGCAGGATCCGTGCAGAGCAGAACAGAGCAGAGCAGGATGCAGGCTTGGCGACGGGCGGCGCTCTGGGCCAGACTGCGGCCGCGCTCATGATGGGACGTCGATCGGCCCCTATCATCCGATTGGCATGACCCGATCGGCGAGACCCGATCCGGCGGGGCCCGGTCGGCGAGGGGAGTCGGGCATGACGAGCAGAGGCACGGGCAACGAGGAGGGCGAGACCGGAGCTTCGACGCGACGCGTCCAACGCGGCGCGAAGTTCGAGCTCGTCACCGAGTCCGTCGAGCTTCCGAACGGCCGGCGTGCCGAGCTCGACCTGCTGCGTCATCCGGGTGCCGCCGCCGTCGTGCCCTTCCTCGACGAGGAGACCGTGCTGTTGATCCGGCAGTACCGCTTCGCCACCGGCGGCGAGCTGCTCGAGGTGCCGGCCGGCAAGCTCGATCCGGGAGAGGCGCCGGCGACCTGCGCCGTGCGCGAGCTCGAGGAGGAGACCGGGTACCGGGCAGGGCGCGTCGAGGCGCTCTCCTCGATCTGGACCTCGCCCGGCTTCACGGACGAGGTGATTCATCTCTTCGTGGCCCGGGATCTCGAGCGCCACGTCCAGCGACTCGAAGCGGACGAGATCATCGAGCTCGTCCCGATGCCCTTCGCCGAGGCACTCGAGCTCGTCCGACGCGGGG
>CAYWGW010000200.1:5197-7965 GCA_964457385.1 uncultured Spirochaetaceae bacterium | reverse complement strand
CGGGCGGAAGCTTCCCGTTCGGATCGGGCTGGCGCTCGTCGGCATCACCCCAGACCACGTCGTAGACCTGTTCGTGAAGCTTGCCCCTGGCATCGAGCCAACCCTTCACGATCTGGATCCGGTCGAGATTTGCACCGATCGGGTCCTTCAGGGCAGCGACCAGGAAGCTCGGCGCCTTGCCGCTCGGCGCGGTGTCGAGCACGCCGCCCATGGGCACACCTTTTTCATAGCCGATCCGAGCCGGCAAACGGTTTTGCGCGTCCGTGGCCGTGAAGTCCCAGCCGCCGAAGAATCGTACCACCATCCGCGGTCCGGTCGTGGCGTAGGTCTCGCGCCGCTCCATGGCGTCGAAGAGGGACTCTCGCGTGTTCTCCGTGGCCCAGACCGCGGCGTAGCCCGAGGACGACACCTCCCAGTCCATGACCTTCACACCGGTCTTCGCATTATCGAAGAACGTCCGGGTCATGCGCTCCGCGCTCGGCTCCTGGGGCGTCGTCTTGCCGAAGAAGTTCTCCTCCTCCATCGCAGCGAGGCCGGTATGGGAGTCGCTGCTGCCGATCATGCCGAACTGGTAGGGGTTCGCGCCGAGCTTCTTCTCCAGCCAGAGGCCGTTCTTCAGGGCGGCACGGGCGTACTCGTACTCCAGCATGTCGTCCGTCTTCACCTCGCTGCCGTCGAGATTACCCTTGTCCCAGGTTTCGAAGTCGGCGAACTCGTCGTTCGGCGACAGGAATCGGTGGGTTTCGCCATCCCCCTTGGTCTGGGTGGCCTCGTAGAGCCGCTCCCACTTCATGCGTTCTTCGGCATAGCTCCGTTTGATCCGCTGACCAAAGGCCTCGACCGTCGGGAACATGCGACCGTTGGAGAGGTTTCCGTTGTGTGCGATGGCGAGCACGTTGCCGCCGGTCTTGCTCTCATAGGAAGCCATCCATTTCCAGAGGTCGACCGGGTTGTCGCTCCCCAGAGGCTTCATGGTCGTGAAGGGCTCGACGATGCTCGCCTTGTCGCCATCATCACGGAAGAGGACGTTGCGGTGGAGGTTGTTTCCGCCGGTATTCGAAGTCCATTCGTAGCCGATGAACGCCGTGAACCGGCCGGGCTCGTTGGCCTCCTCGGCGGCGTCGATGGTGTCCTGCCAGGCGCTGCGATAGGCCTTGGTGCCGGGCACGGGCATGATCGCCTTGGAGATGGTGCCGGTACCGAAGTTCTGGATGATGTCGATCGCCGCATCGGCACCCCGCCCGTCATGGATCATCTCGTTCCACTTGCGACCCTGGGGATCGGCCAGGATCTCGGCGGTCCCGCTGAGGATCAGCGGAAAGAAGCCCATCCCGTCGGAATGGTCCGCGACGACCAGAAAGTCCAGGGGCCGGGACAGCTTGGCGGGTTGGCCCGAGGAGGCCACGACCTCCTCGCCGCGGGCGAACCGGTAGGCCTCGCGTGGACCCAGCCGCGCGCCGAAAGCCCCCGCATCCATCGAGTAGGACGTGTGGAGATGGGTGTCGCCGAAGAATGGCCGGGTCGGGAAGTTGCGGCCGGCATAGGGCGAGTACGTAGCCCTGGAAGAATGCACACGATCGGCCGTCTTCTGGTCTGGTGCAGGCAGTCCCGGACTGGCCGGATCCGCGTACCCGGGTATCGAAAGGCCGAATGAGGCGACGACGAGGACGATCGATTGGATGAGGGAATTGAGGTGCACGGTACTCTCCGATGGCTGCGATTCATGAACTCGTCAGAAGGCTGTGATTCTCTCGATGACCCAGAACATCGCCAGGCTGCCGATGGCGTAGGGCGGCACCCGTGCCGCCGAGGCGGGCGCATTCGAGAGAACGTCTCGAAACGTCCGGCGCAAGAGCAGAACGACGGCCACGAAGAGCAGCTGCCCCGCCTCGACACCCAGATTGAAGAAGAGCAGCGCGATCGGGATCCGATTCTGCGGCAGGCCGATCTCGCCGAGGGCACTCGCGAATCCGAAGCCATGCAACAGGCCGAAGGCAAAGGCGACCAGCCACGGCGCACTCGCCGTCAGGCTGGCCTGGCCGCGCTGCATCGTCAGGATCTCCCTCGAAACGAACACGATGCTCAAAGCGATCATCACCTCGATGGGTGCGACGGGAACGCTCACCAGACCCAGGGTCGTCGCGGCCAGGGTGATGGAGTGGGCCAGCGTGAAGGCCGTCACCGTCGCCACCAGGCGACGCGTCCCGCGGACGATCAGCAACAGCGTCAGCACGAAGAGCAGGTGGTCGACGCCGTCAAGGATGTGTTCCATGCCGAGCCCGAGATAGCTGGCCGCGACGGCCATTCTCCCGGGCGGAGGTTCGATCACGAACTCAGGCTGATCCGCCGCGAGGCGCGTGATCTGGTCGCTGCCGTCCAGATGCTCGATGCGGATCCAGGCATCGGCCGCGGCACGGGTCAGCCCGGCGATCCGGATCCGGCCGCCGCTCAACCCTCCGACACAGCCGATCCGCCATCTTGCGATATGCGAACCGCCATCGATCGAGGCGTATGGCTCCGACAAGGCCTCGCATCGAGCGGGCAGATGCGCAGTCAGCCCCATTCGCAGGCTGTCTCCACGCGCCGGAACCTTCCAGAGAACGTCGTAGGTCTCCGTCTCGGTCTCGCTCAGCTGCAGATAGGCCAGACGCAGTGAATGGGCATTCGCGGAACCGGCCGATCCCAGACACAGCAGCAGACCGGCCATGAGCGTTCGAAAGACTCGCGTCGATCCGACGGGGCGAACGATGGGTTGAACGATGGGTTGA
>CAYWGW010000200.1:0-5097 GCA_964457385.1 uncultured Spirochaetaceae bacterium | reverse complement strand
TCGAAAGACTCGCGTCGATCCGACGGGGCGAACGATGGGTTGAACGATGGGTTGAGCGGTCGGTTGAACGATCGGTCGCATGAGATGTCGTGCGATGCTCGGCATCAGCGCGAGTCCGCGAGCTGGCCTTCGTCCATCGACGACTGGGGCCTCTCCACCGTCACCCGATAACGCCGCAAGAGCGCCGAGTAGAACGCTTCGAGCGTCGCGGTTCGTCGGGCCGCGAACCAATCCCGGCGCACGGCGCCACGGATCTCGGACAGGGGCGGAACGGTCCCGGCGGTCTTTGAGCCGATGTGGACCAGATGTTGGCCGTAGGGCGATTCGATGGGCGCCGACCACTGGCCGGGCTGCTGATCGAGCAATGCTTCGGTGAAGCGGTCGCCAAATATCATCGCGACCTCACGGACGGCGCGGTCCGTGAAGCGTCGCTCGAGCAGCGTGGCATCGCCCAGGTCGAGAAGTTCGGTGGCGGGGATCGAGCCGGCGGAGGCGTTCAGGCGTGCGCGCAGCCGCTCGGCATCTGCCGCCAGCGAGTCTCCGCGCCGCTCTGGATCGAAGAAGACGTGACTGAAGCTGATTCGCGGGTCGCGGCGATAGTCCGCAGCGTGGGCGAGCCGGTAGGCGTCCAGCTCGGCTTCGGTGGGTTCCGCCAGAGCCGTCATCTCCTCGGCCACGAACTCCACCCGCTGACGCAGCAGACGACGGATCACGGTGTCGTCCCGATCGATGCCCATCGCCGCCGCTTCCCGGATGGCCACCTCCTCACGGACGAAGTCCTCGATCAGACCGTTCAGCTCGGCCTCGTCAGGAGTCCGTTGCCACGTACGGGCGAATCTCTCCGAGAGGGCCTCGATCCGGGCCGCAGGGACCACGATCTCGTCGGCTTCGAGCCCGGAGCGTCGCGGTGCGCGGTCGTATACGACGAAGATCGCGATGCCCACGAGCAGGAAGTGCAGCAAGGGTTCACGAACGAGACGACTCATCGTTCCTCGGCTCTCACCGACACTCTCTCAAACAGTCGCGGAGCTCGTCGTGGCACTCCGCCTCACATTCGACGGGATTGGAGTGGTCTCCGCAGTCTTCGATGCAAGCCGTCTGGTCCTCGTAGCAGGCGCGTTCGCAAGCATTCGTATCGATCGCCTGGCTCGAAGCGTGCACACTCCAGAACGCCAGCAGGCCGGCCCCGAGAATGGCGCTGATCAGGATCGCTTTGGGCATCGGAACCCCCAATCTGTGCGGCGCAGGCTATCTTCTCGGCACGAGGCCGCCATGGAAAATCCGCAACCGCTACCCCTCAGACGAGCAGTCGCCGATGCCAGCTGTGTCGATGAGTTTTCGGCGCTCCAACCGGAGCGCGGGCGCACAGCCATCCAGACCCACCCCGGCCGTTTTCATAGCCAGCTGCGGGAAGTTTCGTGGGGAAGTGCCGCCATCCAGCAGGAGCGCTGGGAGTGCGGCGTTCGGGTTCGGTGCGAACGAGCCACCGACTTCGTTGCATTCGGTCTGATCTCGCGAGTCGTGGGCGAAGCACGGTGGAATGGAGCCCCGGTCGCGCCGGGCATGTTGGTTCGTGTCAGCCAGCCCTGGACGGCGTTCACGGGTCCCCTGCTCGAGCTCATCGGCTTCGGTCTTGACCGGAAGGCCCTCGACGCGGCGGCATCCGCGGTGCGCGGCCCCGACCTGGACCCGCGCCGGACCCAGGATCGGCGGGTACGGGTGCATGATCCCGAGCCCATCGCGACCTTCCTCAGACGGAGGCTCGGCATTCTCGAGCAGTCCAGCCTGGAGCGGATTGCCCTGGCCGAGATGGAGAACGATCTGATCCGTCTCGCGATCCGACTCGATCACGTCGACGACGAGCCTCCGGTCCAGCAGCTGGACAACCCGTCGCGGCGGCGTGCGGTGGTCCGTCGGATCGAAGAGTATCTCGACGCGAGCGGCGACATCGTGCTCTCGATCCCGACGCTCTGCCAGATCGCGGGTACCAGCGAGCGGACCCTCGAGTACGCCTTCCGGGAACAGGTCGGGATCACCCCGGCGCGATACCTGAAGCTCCGCCGAATGAACCTCGTTCGGCGAAGGCTGGGGGACCCGGAGTGGAGCAACGCCGGCGTGACCCGGATCGCGCTCGACTGCGGCTTCTACGATCTGGGCCGCTTCGCGGGAGAGTATCGATTCCTCTTTGGAGAGGTTCCCTCCGAGACGCTCGCGCGAGCGCGCTCGAGGCGACCCTGGCCGGCACGCGCGCAGGTTGCTATTCCAGCCAGCCCTGCTCCTTGAACTTCTCCCGGAGCACATCGGCGATCTCGTCGGCCGTGCGCTTCGCTGTGCCGTCGATTGCGCTCCGACCCGTCAACTCTCCGGTCGCCTTCGCCGTGCCCCCGACGATCAAGCCGATCGGATTCGCAGTCGCGACCGTCACGATCACCGGGAGGACGACACCGGGCAGCTTGCCGCCGGCCGAATCGGTGTCGCCGGATCCGAGCTTCTGGAAGCCGCTCTCGGTCATCCGATAGCCCTCCACATGGGTACGGATGTCGGCAGAGCCGGACCCGAAGCCGATGACGATGCGCTTCAGGGCGCTCCCCTCGTCGATCGAGGTGAGATAACCGACCAGCACCAGATCGCCGTCGCGCGGATCCGTCTGTCCGGCGACGTGGACCGCCGCCGACAGGCCCATCCCCTCGATCTTCTTGACCAGCTCCTTCGAGATCCGCGCCCCGAGCCGGCGCCCGAGCTCGATCTGCTCGGCCGTCTGGCTCGCGCGAAACCCGGTGAATCGGGTATGGGCCTCGGACCAGGCGGGAAGGTCCGTCGAGGTGACGGCAAAGTCGTGGACGAGGATCTTTCCGGGTCGGGGAAGCTTCGCGCCCTGGTATTCCTCGCGGTCACTCACCTTGATGGAGGCGCAGCCCGCGGTCGTGAGGAGCGCCAGACAGAGAACCGAAAGAGATGTCCTGATCTTCATGGCTCCAATGATCTCCCATTGCCACTCCACGGAAGACGGTCGAAGGCGAGCGTCATGCCGATGAAGAACACGTCGTTGCGATCGTAGTCTCCGCGGACGGTGGCGTTCCGGATCTCTCCCTGCCCGAGGTTCGCGTAGACGAAGGACAGCCCCAGGGTCAGTGAATCGCTCAGCTCGTGCTGCGCCCCGACGGCGAATCGGATTTGTTCGTCGATCGGGAGCGCGGTGGTCCGATCCCGGTTCGAGAGGCCCGAGGTGTCGTAGGCCAGCCCGGTCTGGAGCAGCCAACCCTCGGAGACGAGATAGGTCGCCCCGACGGCGACCTTGTAGGTGTCGCGGAATCCCGTCGCGGCAGTGATCGTCCGTCCGGGCAGAGTCACCTCGAGCTCGTTGGCTTCGCTCCAATCCTCCCAGCCGAAGGTTGCGAGCAAGGCGATCCGTTCAGTCGCCTGCCAGTAGGCGCCGACTTCGACGAACTGAGCGAGTGGAAGGTCCGTATCCAGCTGGGGGACCAGTCCGAGAGGTCCGTCGACGTCGCCTGAGAGCTCGAAGTCCGTCTTCGAGTTGTAGAAGACCGAGAGCGAGAAATCCTCTCGCGGATGCCATAACAAGCCCAGGCGGCCGGAGGGCTGCCAATCGTCGAGGCCATCGAGCCTGAGATTGCGCTGGTTTCCCGATCCGCTCGGGAACTCGACCCCGATATCCCAGTCCAGGACACCGTAGTTCGCGACCGGCCCCCCGCCGATCGAGAGCCAGTCGGTCAGACGGATGGCCACCGTGGGCGCGATGCTGATCGTGAGAAGCGAGATCTCCGTCAGCTCCCGGCGCCCGGCCCAGCCGTTGCTCGGGTCCAGAGCAGATCCCGCCATCGAGAAGACGCTCAGCCCGAATCGGATCCGATCGGAGACGCGGTGCACGTAGCTGAGGCTCCCGAGCAGGCCAGGGTCCAGCTGGTTTCCGCCCGACCCGGTTCCGCTGGGAGAAGAGGCGTCCGGATCGAATCGAACCTTTCCGAAGGCGATCGAGAGCCCGGTCGCGAACCCATGATCCTCGAGCCGCGTCATGGAAGCGGGGTTGTGGATTGCGGCCGATGCATCGGGCGCCCACGCTCCACGCCCGGCACCGGCGTTCGCCTGGGACGTCGTCGAGAGTTCGTTGGCGTAGAGTCCGCCGGCCTCGGCGACCGGGACGCAGAGCAGACCCGCCCAGAAGCAGGCGAGCACTTTCGATCGAGATCGAGATCGAGATCGAGATCGAGGACGCGATGCGACTCGGCGCAGCGAGCTCCGGGTTCCGAGCGTCATGAACAATCCTCTATCCTGACCGCCCGTTTCCACGACCGGAGCCGCGAGATCGATTCCGACTTCGGCCGTGTCGACCGTCCAGAGCGCGCGTCCGGTCGATCCGGCTCTTGCGCGGTCCGTCCCCCACCCGAAAAAGGCATTATGTGACGGTCGGTCGCTCGAATTCTTCGAGAGGAGCTCGAGGCTCGCCGCGACCTTAGCTGGAAGGTCTATAGCGGCTATGCAGAAACCGCAATTCCGGACCTTCCGCTGGTCCGGATCGACTTTGGTGAGTGGTGGACGGGCTTCAGGAGGTCTCCGTCCGATCCGGGCCGTCGATCAGGTCTCTCGAGATGGAAGCGGAGCGCTGGCGGGGATCCCCTCTCGACCACGCGATTCTTCCGTCGGGCGCGCTGATCCCCTTCGATTGCGGGGATTGCGGGGCCTTGCGCGCAACCACGCCAGGGAACGGGCGGCGAGGGGGTCATCGAGGGTCCGCAATGCGCTCGCGCTCCGATCCGTTCCCACGAGCCCGAGCGCCGCGATCGCGAGGCGGCCGGCCGAGTCCGGGCGGTCGATTCGATTCAGCAGGGCCGGCTCGCTGGCGGAGCCGAAGCGGAGAAGGGCTGCGGCGGCCGCCAGGGCGACGCGTTCGCTCGGATCTGCGAGGGCCTCCGCCAGCGCTTCCGTCGCCTGCCGGAGTCCATCATCACCGAGGCGCCAGGCGGCCCAGGCACGGCGTGCCGGTGAGGACTCTTCCTGAAGCGCAGTCATGAGCGCGGCGGCGGGATCGTCTTTTTTGGAGGGCCGCAGCATTTCGAGCTTCCAGAGTCCTTCGCGGGC
>CAYWGW010000199.1:0-7974 GCA_964457385.1 uncultured Spirochaetaceae bacterium | reverse complement strand
GTCGCCCAGATACTGCAGCAGCCGGGTCCCGACCCCGCGCTCGCCCTCGAACTGCAGCAGCTCCGGGGTCTCTGCGATGAAATGGGTATCGCAGGCGCCTGCCCGGAAACGCGAATGGGCGATCACCTTCTTCAGGAAGGCGACGTTCGTCTCGACTCCCCGCACGCGGAACTCGCCGAGAGCCCGCAGCGCTCGCGTCGAGGCCTCCTCGAGATCCCGTCCGCGGGTCGTGAGCTTCGCCAGCAGCGAGTCGTAGTAGGGCGTGATGTAGGCGCCCGGAAAGGCGTTGCCGGCGTCCAGGCGTACGCCGAGGCCGCCGGGCGAGCGATAGGAGATGATCCGACCGTAGTCGGGCATGAAACGCTTCTCGGGGTTCTCGGTCGTCACGCGGCATTGGATCGCGAAGCCGCGCGGCTGGACGGTTTGCTGGGAGATCCCGATCTCTTCGAGCGTCTGTCCCATCGCGACGCGGATCTGACTCGCCACGATGTCGACGCCCGTGATCTCCTCCGTCACCGTATGCTCGACCTGGAGGCGGGGGTTCATCTCGATGAAGTAGTAGTCGTCGCCCGACACGAGGAACTCGACCGTACCGGCGTTGCGGTAGCCGACCTCCCGGGAGAAGCGCACGGCCGACTCGCAGAGCGCGTCCCGCAGCGCCGGATCGAGGGAGGGCGCCGGCGCAAGCTCGAGCACCTTCTGATGCCGGCGCTGGATCGAGCAGTCGCGCTCGTAGAGATGGACGACGTCGCCGTGGCCGTCGGCGAGAATCTGGACCTCGATGTGCTTCGGCCGCTCGACGAGCTTTTCGACGAAGACCTCGTCGTTGCCGAAGGCGCTGCCGGCCTCGCGCCGGGCCGACTCGAAAGCGTCGGCGAACTCGCCTTCCGTCTGGACCACCCGCATTCCCCGGCCGCCACCGCCTCCCGAGGCCTTCACCATCACGGGGAAGCCGATCTCCCGGGCGATCCGGCGCCCCTCCTCGATGTCCTGGATCGGCGGCGTCCCTGGAATGATCGGGAGACCCGCGGCCTCGGCGGCGGCGCGGGCGCGGACCTTGTCGCCGATGCCCGAGAGCACGCTCGGCGGCGGACCGACGAAGATCATGCCCTCAGCCTCGACGGCCTCGGCGAAGTCGGCCCGCTCCGAGAGGAAGCCGTAGCCGGGATGGATCGCGTCCACGCCCGTGCTCTCGGCGATCTCGAGGATGCGCGGGATGTCGAGGTAGACGCCGACCGGATTGCCGCCCTCGCCAAGGGAGTAGGCCTCGTCCGCCTTGAAGCGGTGGAGCGCGTAGCGATCCTCGTGGGAATGGATCCCGATCGTCCGGATGCCGAGCTCGGCACAGGCGCGGTGGATCCGGATCGCAATCTCTCCGCGATTGGCGATCAGAAGGCGGCGAATTTCACGAGGCATCCATGCATCCCACGCCTCGCCGTCATCGCGGAGGTGCACACCCATCACCGCGATCGGATCCCTCTGAGAATCCGATCGCGGCCACGAGCCCGCGGGCCGAGGCGGCGCCGAGGATAGTGCGCCCGGGTCGCCGGAGCGAGCCTCGGAGCGACTCTTCGATCCCGATCCTCGATCGGGGTCGGGGTCGGGTGGAATCGGGCTAGCAGGCCTCGAACAGGGAGGCGAATCCCTGGCCGCCGCCGATGCACATCGTCACGATCCCGTAGCGACCGCCGGTGCGCTTCAGCTGGCGCAGCAGCAGACCGGTCATCCGCGAGCCGGTCATGCCGAAGGGATGTCCGATCGAGATCGAGCCACCCGACGGGTTCAGCTTCTCGTTGGGAATGCCGAGCTCGCGCTGGCAGTAGAGCAGCTGGGAGGCGAAGGCCTCGTTCAGCTCGACGATGTCGATGTCGTCCATCGTGAGGCCGTGCCGCTTCAGCAGCTTCGGCACCGCGAAGACGGGCCCGATCCCCATCTCGTCGGGGGCGCAGCCAGCGACCGCACTGCCGCGGTAGATCGCCATCGGCTCGATCCCGAGCTGCTTCGCCCGATCCGAGGACATCAGCAACGTGGCCGAGGCGCCGTCGGAGAGCTGCGAGGCGTTGCCCGCCGTCACCGTGCCGTCTTCCTTGAAGACCGGCTTCAGCTTCTGGAGTCCCTCGAGCGTCGTCGTGGGCCGGTTGCACTCGTCCTTCGCGACCGTGTACTCCTCGTCGTAGGGCTCGCCCTCCTTCGGGGTCACCTTGCGGGTGACCTTCATGGGGGCGATCTCCTCGTCGACGTAGCCGGCCTCCTGGGCGGCCGCATAACGCTGCTGGCTCTGCAGCGCGTAGGCGTCCTGGTCCTCACGCGAGATCCCGTAGCGTTCGGCCACGACCTCGGCCGTGATGCCCATCGGATAGTAGAGGCCGGGGAAGCGCTCCTTCGCAGTCTGATTGACCAGGCGGGTCGTGTTCTGGGTCCCGTCCTGCATCATCGTGATCGTCTCGACGCCGCCGCCGATCGCGACCTCGGCGCCCTCCTGCACGATCTGATTCGCCGCCATCATGACCGCCTGGGAGCCCGACGAGCAGAAGCGATTGACCGTCGTACCCGCCACCGACAGGGGAAGCCCGGCGGCCATCGCGGCGATTCGCGCCATGTTCATGCCCATACAGCCCTCGGGATGCCCGCAGCCGAGAATCACGTCCTCGATCTCGGCCGGATCGAGCTTGGGCTGGGACGCCACCACCTCGCGGATCACGTGGGCCGTGAAGTCCACGGGCTCGGTCATGTTGAAGGAACCGCGGTGGGCCTTGGTCAGACCGGTGCGGAGGCTGTCGACGATCACTGCTTCTCGAGCCATGAGATTCTCTCCCTCGGGCGTTTTGGAACGTCGAACGTTATGACAGCTTCCCTGCCAGAACAAGCAGGGCCGTGCCGACCGCGGTCCTCCCCCTGCGATCGTCCTCCGTCGGCGCCGAGCGGGGGCCATGCCGCTGAACGCCAAGCGGCGAATCTGCACCAGGTCCTGGGATGCGAAGCGTCCGGCGGAATCCAGACGCGCGATGGTTTGCCTTTCGAACGACCCCAGCGGTGTGCTCGCGAGCCCCATCATCGTCGACGCCGGCAGCTGGGTCTCGGCCCCCACGTAACCAACCCGCAAGCCCTCCCGTAGGTCGTCGTACGTCGGGAATCCTCTGCGCCCAGGGCGCGCCGATTCCCGTGAACGGGAGCCTCCTTGGCCAGATCTGAGTTCATCGACCTCCTGGTACGGGACCTCGAGCCGGTCCACCCCGCCCCCTCCTGGCGATCAGCGACGGGCGGCTGGCTGGCTGCGTCCTGGGGGATCGTCGGGACCCTGATCCTGGCCACCGGCTCCCTGCATGCGGACGGGCTCGCGCATCTGATCGAGCAGCCGCTGGTCGGGGTTGGAGTGATCCTCGGGATCCTCACGAGTGTCGGCGCCATTGCCGCGGGGCTCGAGCTCGCGGTGCCCGGCGCTCCGCCGGCCGGTCGGCTGCTGGCGGTTCCGGGGCTGCTGCTCACCGCCTGGTTCGGAGTGCTGCTGATCGATTGGAGCCACGGGAGCGGCGCACTCGAGCAGATGTCGAACGCACCGCATCGCCTGCTGTGTCCGATGCAGACGCTTCTCTTCGCCCTTCCGCCCCTGGCGATCGCCCTCGTCCAGCTCGATCGGCGTGTCCCGATCGCCTCTCCCCTGGCGGGGGCCGTCGTCGGTCTGGCTGCCGGGCTGGTTCCGGCGGTCTGGATGCAGCTGGCCTGCGTTTCCGACCCCCTCCATACCTTTACACACCACCTCTCCCCCCTACTCCTTCTCGCGCCCCTCGGCGCACTGACGGGCGCAATCGCACAGCTTCGCAATCGCGGCTGAGCCGTCTCTGCCATCGCCATCTCTGCCATCTCTGCCATCTCTACCAACCCGAACCCGGACTCGGCATTCAGGACGGGACCTGCGCAGCGGGAGCCGGGAACGCTAGGCTCCGCGCGGTCACAGCCGATCCGTTGAGCCGCCTTGTCCGCGGATCGCGCGGGCGGCTGCGAAGTCGACAGCGGAGCCCGGTCGGTCGGGAGCCGGGTATCCGGGAGATCGCATGGCCCACAGAGAGCTGGAGAGCCGCGACCGGATCTTTCCCGATCCGCCGACGCCGGATCCTCCGGGCGCGGAGGCCCGGGCGTGCTGGGGCTTCGCGGATAGCGGCTTCGCGTTCACGGAGGCGGGAGAGCTCACCTTCACCGGCCACCGATACCCCCTCGCCGGACAGACCCTGCCCGACTTCCTGCCCTGGGCCGAGGGTATCCTCGGCGTCGAGCTCGATCCCGAGGATGTCCGCCCCGCCCACTACCCGCCCGCGATCCCGGATCGCCGGCCTCACGGGCCCTTCGAGTCTGCCCTCTCGGCCCGCTGGCCGGCGGAGCAGATCCTGCGCGATCCCGAAATCCGTCTGCGCCACGGACACGGCCATACCCAGGAGGAGATGTGGGCGTTGCAGTGCGGCGCGATCGATCGCGTCCCGGACCTGGTCGTCCAGCCCGCGAGCGAGGCCGAGGTCAGCGAGGTAGTCGAGCTCGCCCTCCTGCACGATGTCTGTCTCGTGCCCTACGGCGGCGGGACCAACGTGACGGACGCCCTGCGCTGTCCCCACGAAGAGCGACGCAGTATCGTGTCGGTCGACCTTCGGCGTCTGAACCGCGTGCTCTGGATCGATCCCGAGAACCGCATGGCGGAGATCCAGGCCGGCGCCAACGGCCGCGAGATCGCCGAGCAGCTCGGCCGCCACGGATACATCCTCGGCCACGAACCCGACAGCTTCGAGTTCTCGACCCTCGGCGGCTGGATCGCCACCAACGCCAGCGGCATGAAGAAGAACCGCTACGGCAATATCGAAGATCTCGTCCTCGACATCACGGCCGTCACCGCCCAGGGACGCCTCGAGCGCCCGATGACCGCGCCCCGGGAATCCATCGGCGGCGATCCGGCGCGTTGGCTGATCGGCTCCGAGGGCCGACTCGGAATCGTGACGAGCGCCGTCGTGAAGATCTTCCCGGGACCTCGATCCCAACGCTACGGCTCGGTGATCTTCCCGGACTTCGAGCACGGCCTGCGCTTCCTGCGCGCCGTCGAGGAGTCGGGCATCAAGCCCGCCAGCATCCGGCTGATGGACAACCTCCAGTTCCAGTTCGGCCAGGCCCTGAAGCCCCGACGAACGGGCTGGCCCGCCTTGAAGGGTCGGCTCGAGCGGCTCTTCGTCACCCGCGTGAAGGGCTTCTCCGTCGATCGCATGGCCGCCTGCACCCTCCTCTTCGAGGGAGCCGACGCTGAGGTTCGCGCCCAGGAACGCTCGGTCTACGCTCTGGCCGCCCGCCATCGGGGGCTGCGGGGCGGCGCGGAGAACGGCGAGCGGGGCTATGCGCTCACGTTCAGCATCGCCTACATCCGCGACTTCATGCTGCGCCATCACGTCGTGGCCGAGTCCTTCGAGACGGCTGTGCCCTGGAGTCGGGCCCCCTCCCTGATCGAGGACGTGAAGCAGCGTCTCTGGCAGGAGCACGCCAAGCGCGACCTGCCCGGCCGGCCCTTCGTCTGCGCACGCGTGACCCAGCTCTACGAGACCGGCGTCTGCATCTACTTCTACTTCGGCTGCTACATGAAGGGCGTGCCCGAGGCGAGCGAGGTCTACGCCGAGATGGAGCGCGCCGCCCGCCAGGAGATCCTGCGCGCGGGCGGCTCGCTGTCCCATCACCACGGCGTGGGCAAGCTCCGCCAGGCCTTCCTGCCCGACGTCCTCTCGGAGTCCGCCCTGCGCTGGCGGGCGGAGCTGAAGCGCGCAATCGATCCGGGCAACGTCTTCGGCTCTGGCAACTGAGGGGCTCGGCGAAGGCGACGACGAACGACACCTTCGGGTCACGAGTCTCTACCTAGATGGTCGCAGGCCGACTCGAAATCGTGGTATATTGACCCCAATTTCCCCGGCTTCCCCGCCGCCCCCCACACATCGATCGCATCGATTCCCGATTGATTCGGCGATCGAATTCAGAGTAGTGTGGACTCCGAGGCCGAAATCGGCTCTCGCGACATCTGCTCGAAGTGGAGGGCCGTCATGACGCCCAGGCAAGCGATCCGATCCTCTCTTCCGCGCGCTCGCGGAGTACGGCCGAGGGCGAGCCGCGTCCTGCTGCTCGCCCTCGGAGGCATCCTGCTGCTCGGATCCCGGTGTGTGCCGGTCGCGCCGATGTCGGCCGGAGTCTGCTCCGTCGACATCACACCCATCAGCCCGTCCCTGGCCGACGCCTACGAGGCGGCCTTCGGCCGGCCTGCCATCGTCAATCATACCGATCCGATTTTCATCGCCGGCTTCGGCAATGACCGCCAGGCCACCGGCTACAACGACCCGCTCTGGGCCCGGGGCGTCGTCGTGGACGGAGCCGAGGGACGCGTCGCGATCGTGTCGGTCGACCTGATCGGATACTTCAACGCCGAGGTCGAGACGATCCGCTCCCTCGTGGACCCGGAGGCCGGCATCGACTACGTGGTCGTCTCCAGCACGCATCAACACGAAGGACCCGACACCCTGGGCATCTGGGGCCCCGACGCGACGACTTCCGGCATCGACTTCGGCTATCTCGACTTCGTGAACCAGTCGGTCGCCGACTGCATCAACCAGGCGGCGGCGACCATGGAGCCGGCGCGCGTGAAGTTCGCGACGACCGACGGAGAGGGGCTCTCCCTGGGGCTCGATCCCGAGGACGACGGCTTCGGTGTCGCGGACAGTCGGGTGCTGGCCGGCGACGAGGCGCTCGCCCCCGAGACCGACGGACGCATCATCGACCCCCGGCTCTCGATCATGCAGATCACCGAGCGTCGCCATCCCTTCCGCCCGATGGCCACCCTCGTCAACTTCGCCAGCCATCCCGAGGCCCTCGGCAGCAACAACACGCTCATCACCTCGGACTTCCCCCACTACGCACGGGAGCGCATCGAGGCCAACGGCGGCGGCACGGCGATCTGGGTGAGCGGCGCGCTCGGTGTGCTGCAGGGTCCGCTGCGCCTGGACGTCGAGGATCCGGAGACCGGCGAGCCGGTGCCCCGACGAACCTTCCGCTGGGCAGAGGTCCACGGTCAGCAGCTCGGCGATCGAGTTTCCAGCGCGATCCCGCGGAGACCCGGGCGACCGCTCGGCCGGGTCGAGATCGCCGAAGCGACCCGCGTCTTCGTGCCCCTCGCCAATCCCTTCTTCCGCTTCTTCATCGGGATCGGTGTGCTGCCCTCGGGCCTCTTCACCGACGGCGAGCCGGACGAATCCGTCGGCTTCCCCTTCCCGCCCCCCTTCGACGTCATCCCCCAGGCCCTGGGCGAGGATCTCGGCACCGAGGTCGGCGCCTTCCGGATCAACGAGGCGAGCTTCGCCGTCGTGCCGAGCGAGCTCGACCCGCAGATCGGCGAGATCTATCGCGCGGCGATGCGGGGCGCACGGCATAGCTTCATCATCGGCCTGGGCAACGACGAGATCGGCTACCAGCTGCCCGCCGAGAAATGGGACGACTCCTGTCATGCCTGCGGCCCCTTCATCCTGGCCGGCGTGCCGGAGTTCTGCCCCTTCTTCCCGGACATCGACTGCGACACGATCTTCCAGAACAACGTGGGCCAGGAGGTCGACCCCACGATCTCGGGCGCAATCACACCGATGATCGACGATCTCCACGATCGCGGGCGACACGGTCGGTCGCGACACGCTCGGGCGAGGCGCTGACGCGTGAGTCGGGGGGCTGGCGCATGAAGCGGACCAGAGCGTGACGCGGATCGACGCGGCCCGGAGCCAACGCTGGGTCTCCATCGTCGTAGGGCTGATGCTCTTCTGCGTGGGGATCCCTGGCTCGGCCCACGTGATCATGGGGAGCAAGAGCCTGCCCCTGCGGATCGCCGAGGCGGACCTGGTCGTCCGCGGCCGCGTCGTCGACCCCGAGGCCGTGTTCGTGAGCGAGGCCAGGCAGACCCGACGGCGCCTGGTCGAGATC
>CAYWGW010000198.1:5855-7975 GCA_964457385.1 uncultured Spirochaetaceae bacterium | reverse complement strand
GTGAAGCGATTCATCCGGTTTCATGGACTGCGGCATCCACGGGAGATGGGGGAGGCCGAGATCGCGGGCTTTCTCAGCCATCTCGCGGTCGAGTACAACGTGGCGGAAGGTGGTGGAACGTGGTGGAGAGGGCGCTGAACCAGGCCTCGGCTGCCTCGCCGAAGGCCTACACCGGAGCGAGATGCCCCTATTCGCTGGCCAGCGGATTGACCACCGTCAGCTGGGGGAAGCGGGAATAATCCCGATCCGCAGACCAGAGCACCCGGACCCCGTGAAACGTGCAGAGCGCGGCGACTCGCGCGTCGTGAACGATTGCGCCCTGCAGGAGGGCCGGGCGAGCGATGCGCTCGAAGGCATCCAGATAGCCCTCACCTTCCGCCAGGAATCCCCCGGAAAGACTCTCGAGGAGCCGCCTGACTGCATCGAGGGCCACGGGCATCGGCGTCGGATCCCCGAAGATTCGCGGGTTGGAGACGACCGCGAGAAACTCATGGGCGCAGGGCCAGGGAACGCACACCGGTTCCGGTGCCGTGACGGCCTCGGTCAGCACCTGCCGAGCGCGTTGGTGGAAGGGCATCGCCGGGCGATGCGCATAGACGAGGAGGTTGGTGTCGACGGCGATCACGCTCCGCGCTCTCGATAGATCTCATCCCGGATTCGCGTCCACGACGCGCCCTCGAACTCGTCGGAAAGCCCGCTGCCCCCGTAGATCGGGAAGTCGAGCTGGGGTCGCACCGTCTGCCGCCGAGCCTCGAGACTGCGTTGGAGACCTTCCTCGACCAACGCACGAAGCGTCGTGCCCTCACGTCGGGCTAATCGCCGGGCTTGCCGGACCAGCTCGTCGGGAAGCTCAATCGTCGTCTTCATAAAAAACCCGTATATACCGTAATATGAATACGGGTCGACCGTATAACAGCTCGTTGCCAACCGCAAGCAGGGGTCGAGCATCCCGGCAATCGCTGGAACGTGGACGCGTGGGCCGCGACGACGGCTCGGGCCACGCCTGGCTCACTCGCGTGTCGATACGACGATCGATCGGATGGCTTCGATGACGCGCTCGGGGGCGTCGCGTTGGATGAAATGACCGCAGCGGTCGCAGATCTCCTGCTCACCGAGAGGGGAGAGCAGGGAGAGTTCGGCCTGGGTAGCGGCCCAGACCCGGCGGAGGTTCGGCATTTCCGCGGGACGCTGGGTCGCGGTCAGCACGCGCAGGGGAACGGCCGGGAAGGGACCGGCGGCCCTGATCTGCTCCTCGGTCCGGGTGGCGACCCCGAGCTCCGCGCGCGCGCCGGACGGCAAGAACATCCGCGAGAGCCAGGGCAGCGTGCAGCGCTCCACCCGCTCGGCCAGACAGCGCCGCGAGAAGTCGACGGAGCGCGCGTCCACGAGCACGACGCCCGCCACCTCCTCGGGGTGGGTGCGGGCGTAGAGCTCGACGAACTGGCCGCCCAGCGAGTGGCCAACCAACAGATAGGGTGGCGGGAGGTCGAGCGCTCGCAGCAATGCCCTCAGCTCCGAAACGACCGTGGCGCCGTCGCGCTCGCGAGCGCCCGACCGGCTGCGGCCGTACCCCGCACGGTCGTAGGCGACGGCTCGCGTGAAGCCGGCCACGGGCACGAAGACCGACTCCCAGACCTCCTTCGAGTTGCCCAGACCCGACTCGAAGACCACGACCGGCGCCCCCTCCCCCAGCAAGGCGACGGAACGTCGATGCGCACCGGCGCCCACCGTGGTGGCACCGGGCAGCGATACGCATCCCGCGACCGCCGCGATAGTCAGAACGGTGAGTGGCAGGGATAGGCACGCTCGATGTCCACTCGAGAGCCCGCCGGAACGCTGCGCCTCGCCGCCCGCTTGTGCGAACTTCGTCGTCATCATCGCGCCCGCGGACAGGGTCCCGACCCGTCCCCACCCGGATACTCCATCTGCAACGCGACGAAGTCGCAGGTCGACTTGCCATAGCGGTCGGCCACGCCCGCCAGCGCGGCATCCAGGGTCTCGACGGGCCGCAGGCCACGCGGAAGCTCGACCGTCGGTTCCGGCGGCTCCGCCTCGGGCTCGGGCTCGGGTGCCGATCCCGCCTCCGATTCCAACTCCGACTGCGACTGCGACTGCGACTG
>CAYWGW010000198.1:0-5755 GCA_964457385.1 uncultured Spirochaetaceae bacterium | reverse complement strand
CGACTGCGACTGCGACTGCGACTGTGACCGCGACTTCGCCTCCCGCGCGGCGCCCGCATCCGGAAGAAAAACGAGGCCGCGGCGGGAGCGGATCGGGGCCGCGTCCGCGGTCCATGCCACCACCTGGGACCGGTAGGTCCGGGAGTAGGCGTCGGCAAACAGGGCCAGGGCGATCTCGTCGACACCGTCTGCGACGGGCAGGACGAGCTCCTCGCGGGACCAGAACGACAGCCAGTTGGCCGCGGCGGTCCACACGTGGCGGGGTCGGAGCCGGAAGGCATCGCTCTCGTGCTCGGAGCTCCAGCGAACGCTGCCCATCTCTCTGGCGACCTCGGCGGCCCGATCGGAGCCGGCGATCGCCTCGACGAGAGCCAGCGAGACGGGGATGGAGGCCGTGACGCCCGTCGTCGTGACGACGTTGCCGTCCGCCAGGTAGCGCCGGTCGGGTTGGAAGCGAGTATCCGGAAACTCGCGACCGAGCTTTGAGACCGAATACCAATGGCCTACTGCCTGTCGGCCGGCGAGGAGCCCTGCCTTGCCGAGCACCCAGACGCCATCGCAGACCCCGACGACCGTTCCGCCCTTGTCGGATTGCGCGCGCACCCAGGCCAGCAGGGTGGGATCGTCGATGTGATGGACCGCAGGGACGACGACATAGTCGGCGCCGTCGGGAAAGCGCGCATCGAACTCCTCGACGGTCGCCTGGGGCTGTAGCTGCAACGCCGGAAAGAGTTGGACGGGGCCGGGACGCGTCGCCAGCGCATGGACCTCCGCCGCGTTCGAAGCAGCCAGCACGCCGTAGGGGACGACGTAGTCGGTCAGCTCGGTGAAACGATTCTCCGCCACGATGGCGATCACGGGTCTGTCCCGACCCGGGCGGGGCTCGTAGGGCGGCAGCGCTCCCGGGCCCGGCGCGCTGGCGATGGGCCCGGAGCCAGTCTCCTGTCCTTGTCCCTGTCCCTGCTTCTGACCCTGTCCCTGATCCTGATCCTGATCCGCCGCGACGCCAACGGCTGCGAGCGGGAGGCCCAGGAGAGCGATGCCCAGGAGAAGAGGGAGAAGATCGAGGGCGGGGGTCGAACGCCTTGCCCGAGCCCCTCGACCGAAACGACCGAAGAGAGCCCGAGCGATCACCGACCCGCCGCGGCCGGTCATGACGCCGGCACCAGCCAGTCCATCGCGCGCGCGAGCACGGCCGCGCCGTCCCGCTCGACGCAGCGGCCGTGCGCCAGCACGATCCGCTCGGGAGCCCATTCGAGCACGGCCTCGACGCTCTTCCGGGCGACGGCGCGGTCGGTCATCAGGACGTACTTCACCAGCCGCGGGCAGGAGAGGCGCTTCCAGGCGCCTTCGAGTCGCATGGCGACCTGGAAGCCCAGCCCCCCGCCGCCTCCAACGCCTCCATCATCTCCATCGCCTCCGTCGCCTCCGTGCATCAGCAGGTCGGTGCAGACCAGGGTGTCGCTGGCGCGGTGGAGGAAGACGGTCTCGGCCATGCGGTCGATGCCGGCGAGGGGGATCGCCGCGATGGCGTCGCTCCAGGGCACGGGGTCGCGGCCGAGTACGCAGTCGAGCTTCGTCGCGCCGCCCTCGAGCTTGGGCGGCGCGGAGACCGACGCTTCCGGATACCTCGCGGCCGCGGTGTGCAGATGCGAGTCGTGGAAGTTGCTCGGTGTCACGAGATGGGCGACTTCACCGCGGGTCGCGATCTCGGCGGCGAGGGCGTCGTCGATGGGACCGGGCGCGTGCATCCACAGGGTCCCGTCGGGCAGCCGCGCGAGGGTCATGCGGGTCGGGAACGCGATCCCCAGGAAGGGCTGGATGAAGTCGTGGGTCCACAGACCGGGCGCTCGTTCGATGAGCATGCTTTCCTCCATGGCGCTCTCCACGAGGTAGCGGAGTCAGTCCAGCTCGTCAAGTTTCTTGACTAAAAGAGGGTCCATGCCCATTCACGATCCCGGCGAAATCGACGCGTTGGAGACGGTCAAGCGCCAGAGCCTGGGGCAGGCGCTGCTGCGCACGGCGCGCCTGTACAACGAGCAGGCCGTCGCCTCCCTGCAAGAGACCTACCCCGAGCTGCGAGCCAGCCATACGGCCCTCTTCCCGTACGTCGACCTCGAGGGCACCCGGATCACCGTCCTCGCTCAACGGATGGGACTGACGAAGCAAGCCGTCGGGCAGCTGATCGACGACCTCGAACGCCACGGTGTCGTCGAGCGTCTCGCGGACCCGAGCGACGGCCGCGCGAAGCTGGTTCGCTTCACGCGCCGCGGGCTGGCGGGTCTTCACGAGGGAATTCGCGCGCTGGGAGGGGTCGAGGCACGGCTGCGCGAGCGCCTGGGCGACCGGCGCGTGGATCGCTTGAAGCGCGACGTGCGGGACGTGCTCGACATCCTGGAAGAACGCGAAGCCGAGAAGACCCGGATCGATCGATGAGAGCGGCCTCGAGGGTCCTCGAATTCCAATCAGAGCCGGCTCGCCAGATAGTCGAGCGTTCGCTCCTCCGCGCCTTCCTCCGCCGGGATGATCGCTGCATTGAAGTCCGTCACCCCCACCTCGCGCAGTCGGTCGAGGGCGGCGTCGAGGGTCTTCTCGTCGCCCACGATCGCGATGTCCGCAGGACCCGAGACGCCTTCCTTGTCGAGCATCGCGCGGTAGCTCGGGAGCTGGCCGTAGATGACGAGCTGCCGGCCGATCTTCTCGCGCACGGCCGTGACGTCGTTCGTCAGCACGATCGGTAGACCCGCCACCACCCGCGGTGCCGCCTGGCCTGCGGCCTCGGCGGCCGCGCGCAGCTTCGGCGCGACATGACTCTCGACCGTGTCGGGTCCGGTCATCCAGAGGATCGTGCCCGCCGACTGCTCGCCGGCGATGTGCAGCATATGATCGCCGAGCGCCGCGATCATGACGGGCAGGGGCGACGCACCGGGCACGTCGAGGGCGAGGTTCACGTGGTACTCCTCACCCTGCACCTCCGCCTTCTCGCCGCGCGCCAGGGGACCGAGCACGGCCATGTACTCGCGCATATGCTTCGCGCGCCGCTCGTAGGAGAGGCCGTACATGCCCTCGATCACGACCTGATGGGAGAGGCCGATGCCCAGCACGAAGCGGCCGCTGCAGGCGGCCTGGGTCGTGAGGGCCTGCTGGGCCAGGGCCGCGGGATGACGCGGATAGGTCGGGACCACCGCCGTCCCGAGCTCGATCCGCTCCGTCTCGCGCCCGACGATGGCCGCTGTCGTGACGGCATCGAGGCCGAAGATGTTCGGCAGCCACATCGAGTGGAAGCCCCGCTCCTCGAGTCCCTTCGCCTTCGCGACGAAGGCATCGAGTCCGCCTTCGTTGCCCGTCGCTCCTGCCATGACTCCGATTCGCATGCTGGATTCCTCCCTTCGGTTCATCGTTTCTTCGTTTCTCTCTGATCTGCTTATCCGATCAGCCCCCGTCCGATTCAGCGGGTCCGCTCCCGGATCAGGATCTCCTGGGCCACCGTCGCCAGATGAAGGCCGTCGCGGCTGTAGAGCTGGCCGATCGAGAGACCGCGGGCCCCCACGATGCCATGACTCTGGAAGTCGTGCAGGACCCAGTCGTCCTGACGGCCGGGGCGATGGAACCAGATCGCATGATCCAGGCTGGCGCCGACGAAGGTCGCGTCGTAGGCGCCGACGCTGTCGCTGACCTTCACCTGCAGCGGATGCGACAGACTCGCCGCCTCGGTCGGCACGTCGTCGGAGGCGTAGGCCAGGGCGCAGGACTGCGTGATCGGGTCGTCGGCGAGCGGGCCTGCCACGCGTAGCCAGTAGGTCGAGCGGCTGCCCCGGGTCGGGATCATGCGCCGATGCAGGATCTCGCCCCAATCCGTCGCAGGCAGATCCTCGGGCGCCGGCAGGTCGTCGGGCATCGCGCACTCCTGCACGTCCGCCTGCTCCTCGCGCGTCTGGAAGGAGGCCGAGAGGTTCAGGATCGGCCCGATCGACTGGCGCGCGACGACCCGGCGCGTGACGAAGGAGCGGCCGTTGCGGATGCGATCGACCTCGAAGCGGATCGGCTCGTCGAAGTCGCCGCCCCGGATGAAGTAGGCGTGGAGGGAGTGGACGTGGTGATCCTCGTCGACCGTCGCAGAGGCAGCGCGCAGGGCCTGGGCGACGACCTGTCCGCCGTAGACGCGGCCCCAGGGATAGGCGGGGCCGACGCCGACGTAGACGTCGGGGCCATGGGGCTCGAGCTCGAGCAGGCTCTTGAAGTCGGTGATCGGAAACGGCATTTCGGATGCGAGGATAGCGGGATGGGCGCGATCGCCCCGGCTCGGCCTCAGAGGCAGACTCCGGTGCCAGGAGAGCCGGCCGCCCGGCCGCCTGACGACCTGCCTACCTGACGGTCCGGCCGCTAGACCGCGGCGGCGCCCCGCTCGCCGGTGCGGATCCGGACGACCTCGCCCAGGGGCAGCACGAAGATCTTCCCGTCGCCGATCTTGCCCGTGTTGGCGGCGCCCACGACGGCCTCGATCACGCGATCCACCAGCTCGTCCGTCACGACGATCTCGAGCTTGATCTTCGGAATGAAGTCGACGACGTACTCGGCGCCCCGATAGAGCTCGGTATGGCCCTTCTGGCGCCCGAAGCCCTTCACCTCGGTCACCGTCAGCCCCTCCACGCCGATACCGCTGAGCGCCGCCTTCACCTCGTCGAGCTTGAAGGGCTTGATGATCGCCTCGATCTTCTTCATGGACATGGAATGACTGCTCCCTAAGGGCTCTCGGTGGGCTCCGTGCAGACATCGGCCCCGCGCAGCGTACCACACCCTCGGGCCAGCAAGCCCCGGCCCTGGGGTCCTGGCTCCGGCCTCGGCCCTGGCTTGCCGGCCTGAGCCCTGGCCTCGGCCCTCGCCTCGACCGACCCGGCGACGAACCCGGTCGTCTGTCCCGGCGGGCTGATTCATGCACAGGGCGAGGGCAGGCCATGCCGTCGATTCATGCAGACACGGCCTTCGCGGACGAAGCCCCGAGGCGGCCGCGGAAGCCCTTCGGGCCCCCGGACTCTCCGGGAGCGGCCCTGGCGCGGCGACAGCCCGACGGCGCGGGATCCGACTCAACCCGCCGGGTCGAGTCGCTCTTCGGAATGGCCTTTGCAGTGCAGCAGCTCAGTTCCGCGAGTGGCTCGTCTGCAGATCGCGGAGAGGTCTGGATGGACCCGACCCGGCTCGACCCGGTCTCGGACGGGAGAGTCGATCCGAAGCCGACCCGAAGAGGGACTTCCCTGATGATGCCTTCAACCTCGAGAGCAGAGAACCGACCCATGGACATCAACGGCCGCAGCGGCAACACCCCCACCGCCTTCGATCACGTCGATGAGTTCGCTCGCTTCCTCCGGGACGCGGCCTCGAACGGACATAGCAACGAACGACCGCAAACCCTGAAAGCCTGGCTCGACCTCGCCGAGGCCTACCGGATCACCCAGGCCCTCCGCGAGTGCAACGGCAATCGCTCGGCAGCCGCCCGGCTCCTGGGCATCGGCCGCCGCACGCTCTACGCGAAGATGGACAAGCTCGGGATCACCGCGACCTGGCGGATGGGCTGAATCGAATCGTTCTGGCCCGGGCGGCATCCCGGGCGCCATCCGGAGCCGCCACCCGATACGTGGAGCCTCCGCCCCCGACGAAAAGACGACGAGACGAAGACGAGACAACGGCGAGACAGAGCAGGCAGACGAAAGAGGGCGCGACGTCGAAAGACGCCGCGCCCTCGCTTTTTTCGGATCCG
>CAYWGW010000197.1:0-8002 GCA_964457385.1 uncultured Spirochaetaceae bacterium | reverse complement strand
AATAGAGTCGTCATACGAAATCGACGGTTCAGGAACCCCAGGTCATCCCGTCGCCGGTGCGACCGGATCGAAGCGCAAACGAGACAGGAATCAGCTCGATGATGAGAATCGCCCTCTTCTTGATCACGAACATCGCGGTGCTCGCGGTGATCGCCATCATCTTCTCGATCTTCGGGATCGGCAACGTGCTCGACGAGCAGGGAGTCGACCTCGATCTCGGCGCGCTGCTCGTCTTCTCCGCCGTGATCGGCTTCGCCGGCTCCTTCGTCTCGCTGGCCCTGTCGAAGTGGATGGCCAAGCGGTCCACCGGCGCCCGGGTGATCGGAGAGACCCGTGACCCCGACGAACAATGGCTGCTCAGCCGGGTGCGGGCCCATGCCGAGGCCGGCGGCATCCAGATGCCCGAGGTCGCGATCTTTCCCGCGGACGCGCCCAACGCCTTCGCCACCGGCATGCGCCGCAACGCCGCGCTGGTGGCCGTCAGTACGGGGTTGCTGCGCTCCATGAGCCGTAACGAGGTCGACGCCGTGCTGGGCCACGAGATCGCCCACGTGGCGAACGGCGACATGATCACCCTGAGCCTGATCCAGGGCGTGTTGAACACCTTCGTGATCTTCTTCTCGCGGGTGATCGGACATATCGTGGACCGCGTGATCCTGAAGAACGAGCGGGGCCACGGCATCGGCTATTTCGTGGCGTCGATCGCGGCCCAGATCCTGCTGGGCATCCTCGCCTCGATGGTGCTCGCCTGGTTCTCGCGCTACCGCGAGTTCCGCGCCGACGCCGGCGGGGCACGCTATGCGGGCCGCGAGAACATGATCGCGGCGCTCGAGCGACTCAAGGGCGGTACGGCGGAGCTCCCGGAGAGCATGAAGGCCTTCGGCATCGGCGGGGGCCGCATGAACGCGCTCTTCTCGACCCATCCGCCGCTCGACGCCCGGATCGCCGCGTTGCGCGCCGACCGGGGCTGATCCGCCGGCTCTGCTCTCGTCGAAGATGTGGGCGGGTGGGCACCGGGCGGGCGTCGGACGGAATCAGGCAGCCGTCGGGCGTATGTCAGGCGTGACTCAGGCGTGACTCAGGCGTGAGTCAGGAACGCTCGCGGGCGGACTGGCACTCGAGGCAGAAAGGCGTCTCGGGTCTGGCCTTGAGCCGCGCCCAGGCGATCGTCTCGCCGCAGGCGAGACACTCTCCGTACGCACCTTCCTCGAGGCGACGGAGGGCCGCCTGTACGAGCTGGAGCTGGCCGCGCTGGGCATGGCGGTTGGCTTCGAGCATCTTCTGCTGCTGGATCGCGTCGATGCGTGAGACGCGTCCGACCGCCGGTTGATCCAGCTCCACCGGCCGGGCCGACGCGGCGCTGCCCACGAGCCCCTGTCGAAGTCGCGCGGCCAACGCCTCGAGATCGCGCGTGAGCTCGGCGAGACGGGTCTCATCGAGGGCCGTCGAGTTCGATGAGGTCGGGGTCAAAGCGGGCTTCCTGCTTCCATCATTGATTCATTTCATCATGGACCCTGGCGGCGGGGACCGGCGGCGGCCGCGCGTTTCAGGCCCCACGCCGCGCACACAGGAAGTCCCGGCCGGGTCGATGAGACTCTATCCAATCCGCTTCGGCATTCGAAGCATTGGGATCATTCTACATGCTACCGCGTTCGCACCCGTGGCCAGGCGACGAGGCGTTCCTCGAGTCCCTTCTCCGATGAGTCGGCCACCGGATTCCGATACGCCGACCCTCGGCACGCCGCTTGCGGGACTACTCGCGAAGTAGTCTGGTCCGAGAGAACCGGAACGGGGCTGAGTCCGCCTCGTTCCCAGCGCGGTTCGGAGACGATCCGGACCCGAGCGAGAAAGGAGATCGAAATGCCGAGAATCGCATACGCCGAGCCGGAAGACGCAGCCCAGGGAGCCCGGCCCGTCTACGAGCAGCTCGAGAAGCAGATGGGCATGGTTCCCAACCTGGTGAAGATCCTGGGACGCTCAGGGCCGGTGACCCAGGCCATGGGGACGGTGCTGGATGTCTACTTCAACCAGCTCGGGATCTCGCCGCGGCTGCGGGAGACGGCCTATCTCACGGTCGCGCGGCATAACGGTTGTGGCTACTGCCAGGGACATCACGCGCCGATGGCCCGCAAGGAGGGCCTCTCCGACGCCCAGATCGAGAAGCTCGATCCGTCGGGCTTCGAGAGCGACGAGTTCGACCCAGGCGAGCGCGCCGTGATCCGCTTCGCCTACGAGGCCACCCGCGACGTCGAGGTCTCCGACGAGGCCTTCGAGGCGCTGAAGCAGCACTACGGCCCCGAGGAGATCACGGAGATCGCCTTCGTGGTCGCGACGGCGAACTTCATCCAGCGGATCACCCGCGGTCTGGGGGTCGAGCTCGAAGGGCAGTAGGCCGCAGGCTCCGTCCAGTCCTGGCGCATCTCCTGGCGTACCGTTCGTCGTCCCCTGGCCTACACATCGCCGCGGCGACGCGTCAGATCGCGATTCGAAGGTCAGCCAACCGTGCGAAGTGGCGGAAATCGCTGTCGCGGGTCACGAGGCGAATGCCGTGGTCGAGGCAGCTCTGTGCGATCAGGGTGTCGGCGAGTCGCGGGCGGTATCGGCGCGCGACGAGCTTCGCCCTGAGCCGACCCGCGCGATCCCAGAAGCCAGGCTCGATCTCGAGGACGGGAATTTCGGCCAGCAAGGCGGCGACCGCTCGGGGGAGCTTCGGGTCGCTGAGAAGCTCGGTCAGAACGACGGGCGGCAGGCAGGCCTGATGATCTGCGAGAGCGCTCTCGACGAGTGTCGTGTCGTCGTCGTCGGGCTCGCGATCCGAGAAGAAGGCGACCCAGGAGCTCGTGTCGATGGCGATCACCGGTTCTCGCTCACCGGCTCTCCCTCACCGGTCTTCGCGAAGGCGCTCGAGGTCGATGCCGAGCCGCAGCTTGCCACGCAGGCTGCGCAGCTCGTCGTAGGCCCGCCCGGCCGCGACCAGCTCCAGTCCCCGACGCACGGTCTGCGTGAGGCCTTCACCCGACGCGACGAGCGCCCGATCGAGCAGGGCCTCCGGCACCTCCAGAGTGATTTTGCGCTTGCCCGTCATGGAAACCAACCTCGCCGGCCCCGTACCAGTGTCAAGACTGTAACTGTATATGGCGTTCGAGATCGCGGGGCGTCGGGCGAACGTCGCGTCGTCAGGTCACTCAATCGTCCTGATGGATGCGGATGGCGGCGGCGACGATTGCCTTGGCCCAGGTCGGTGTCCGGCGGAGCTCGGAGAGGTCCGGGGCGACGATCTTCCGGTGCTTCATGTGCAGCAGCAGCCGTGGTGCCGGCCGGTGACCCGCCTGTGGATCGCCTTCGGCACTGTTGTCGAAGACCCGAAGCTCACTGAGCTTCGGAAGCAGCCGGACCAGGTTCTCGATGCTCCGCACGAAGCGACGCCGGATGTCCTCTTCGGGGATGTCGTGGCCACCGTGGGCGACCCGAATACGTACGCGCTCGATATGTTGGTCGGGGCTCTGCAGGCCGACGTACCAGATCCGCAGCTCGAGGCCGGTCTCCGCCGCCCGATCGAGCAGGTCGGTCATCGTGCGACCGCCCAGGGTCGCCTCGAACACGAAGGATCTCCGCTCGGCGATGGCCCGCTGCAGCAGCCGCTTTCCCTCGTGCCAGGCGCGGCCATTGGCTTCGCGCTGGCTGAGGGAAGGATCCATCTCGCGCAAACGGTGGGCGGCTTCGTCCGGATTGAAGTAGTCGCCGCCCGCCTGGCGGAGCAGGGCGCCGCCGATGCTGGTCTTGCCGCCGCCGTTCGTGCCTGCGAGGACGGTGATGATGCGCGGCGCTTCGGGCTCAGCCACGCTCGGACGGTGGCCCGTCGCCGCGCGCATCGCCGCGCCGATCGCCGCGTGCGTCGGCGCGCGCAGCGTCGGCCAGGTCGGCCGGCGACGCTCCGAAGAGCGCGTCGCTCGCGTCGCGTGCCGCAGGTGCCTGCATCCGCTCCAGTAGATCGTCGAACTCGTCGCGGAGGGCCTCGAGGTCCGGCGAGTCCTCGTTCGTGAGCTCCCGGTAGTCCGCGTAGGAGAGCAGCACGGCGCTCGGCGCATCGCGCTTCGTGATGACGACGCGCCCGCCCTGCATGGCGGCGCCGAGGAGCCGACCGAACTGGTTCTTCGCGGCCGTGGCCGCCACGGCCGTGGTGATCTCAGCGGCGGCGCTGGGGCGTGTCGCGCCACGCTTCGATCCCGAGTGGCGCCGGATCCGGCGTAGCGCCGTGTCGAGCAGGGCCCCGATCTCCACCGGCTTCTCCAGGCAGAAGGCGCCGAGCCTGGCCGCCTCGAGCAGGGGGCGCTCACCGCTGCAGAGCAGCAGCGCCGGTCCGTCCATCTCGCGGTCGCGCCGCAGCGCCCGGAGGAGGTCCAGCCCGCTTCCGCCCGGAAGGCTGAGGTCGCAGATCAGGAGGTCGAAGCGCGTTTCTTCGGCCTGCCGCAGGGCCTCCTCGGCGGTGGCGATGACATGGACCTCCAGACCGCGGGCGATGAATGCCCGTGCGATCTCCGTGGCTTCTTCCCCGAGGCTGGGGGCGGTCAGGAGGACCCGACCGGATACACGGCGGATGGGCTCGACTTGCATAATGGCCATTTTAGCCAAGATCGGTCGTTCTGGCCCAGCCTTGAGCTCCTGGGCCTCCTGCTCGCTCGGCAGACGCCGCCGCGAGGCGTCCCTTGAGCCGGGGAGGCGAACCGGGCGGCGCACCGGGGGGGAAGCGCACCGGGCGGCACACCAGACGGGCACACCAGACGGGCGCACCAGACGGGCGCACCAGACGGGCGCACCAGACGGGCTCGAGGTCCGAGTCAGGAGCCGAGCGGTCGCTCCCAGCGCAGGCCTTCGAAGCGGGCGAAGCCCCGATCGTGCGTCGCCAGAACCAGGCCATGCTCGATCGCCAGCGCGGCGAGGTGGGCATCGGGAACGTGGCGGGGTTGCTGGCCGCTCGCGAGGACCAGGCGCTCCAGGATCTCGTGGTGATGTGGGCCGGGCACCGGAACGAAGACGGACTCGCACTCGAGCCACTCTCGCACCAATCCCCAGGCTTCGGCGAGGGAGGGTGGGAACTCATGGATGCGCGGGTTGATCGCCAGGCGAAGGAACGCCAGCAGGCTCGGCCAGGGAAGACCGATGGCCTGCGTCCCGTTCAACCGGTCCTCGAGCCAGCTCGCCGCGGCGTCGTGTTGGGGATACTCGTGGATGCCGGCGTAGAGCAGCAGGTTCGCATCCACCAGGATCATCGAAAGCCGTCGCCTTCGCCGAGCTCGATCGCTTCGGTCACGCTGACCACCTCATGGCGGATCCGACCGACCGACAGCGGCTTGATCTCGTAGCGACGCGGCCGCTTGCGCTTGCGGTCGCCGAGCCGGCGCTGTCGCAGCTCGCGCAGAAGGTCGTTGACGACGGCCTTGAACGACTTGCCCGTCGCCTCCTGCTCATCGCTGAGGAGGCGTTCGTTGTCTTCGTCGATCGTCAGCGTGTGCCGACCCATCGCGGCCTCCTTGATGTCAAGAGCATATCCATATGATGTCTTGATGTCAAAACGGCCCCGTCGGACCCCGCATTCTCGCACCCTCGCCACCCTCGCATCTTTCCCGGAAGTCCGTTCGGCAATGCCCGTCTTTAGATCGCTCATCGTGCTCCTTCGCTGCCTTTTACAGCGCTCGCTCACGCAGGGTCGATACCCGCGCGATCGCGCTGTAGTCGCGATCGCGGTGAAGCACCTCGAGATCGTGACGGATTGCGCAGGTGGCGATCAGGCAGTCGACGGACGAGCGCACCGTCAGACCGCGGCGGCGGGCGCTTCGGTAGAGGTCGATGGCTTGCGAGAAGACCGCCTGATCGAGCGGTGACTCCACCGTCGGCAGTGAGAACATGGCCTCGCGTGCCCGGCGATAGGCCGACTCGTCACGAAAGCCCTGGAGCACCTCCTGGATCACGGGCAGGCAGGTCGTGACCTCATCGAAGTCGAGCGCGGCCTCGAGGTCGAGAGGCCGGCGAGCGCGAAAGACCTCGATCCAGATCGATGTGTCCACGAGGATCACGAGACGGGCTTGGTCCGCTTGCGATCACGGCGCATCTCGGAGAGGTCACCCTCCCAGAGCCCGGACCCGCGCAGATCCAGGATCCTTCTGGCTCTGGCGCGGCGCACGAAGTCCTCGAGCGCGCGCATCACCGCGGCGGAGTAGGTCTTCTCGCCGGAGAGCCGCGTGGCCTCCTCGAGTACCTGCTCATCAAGCACAAGAGTCGTACGTTTCATATGTATAGTATGCAGCAGGTCCTCTCCTCCCACCATGTTCCGCCCCGCGGCGCTCTCTATTCGATGCCCAGCCGCTTCATCTTCTTGTACAGCCCCTCCCGCGTGAGTCCGAGCTTGCGGGCGGTACGAGCCTTTCTTCCGGCGTTGTTGCCCAGGGCGCGGCGGATCATCCAGGCCTCGACCCGCTCGAGGGCGTCTCGCAGGCTCTCGTCGGGGCGGGCGCCCTGGGCGATCGGCTCGAGGATCTCGACCAGCTTCGGCGAAAGGGTCTTGGGGGTGATCAGCTCGCCGGCGGTCGTCATCATCAGCGCCCGCAGGATCTCGTTCTCGAGCTCGCGGACGTTGCCGGGCCAGGCGTAGCTCTGGAGGAGCTGCCCGGCGGCCAGGGAGAGATGGCAGTCGGGCTTGCCCTCCCGTGGACCATGGCGGGCGATGAAATGACGCGCCAGTGGCAGGATGTCTTCGCGGCGTTCGCGCAGCGGCGGGATCCGGATCGGGAAGACGTTGAGGCGGTAGAAGAGGTCTTCGCGAAAATGGCCGGCGTGGACCTCGTCGGCGAGGACGCGGTTGGTGGCGGCGAGGATCCGGCAGCCGATCGCCACGACGCGGGTGCCGCCGACGGGACGGATCTCGCGTTCCTGCAGGACCCGCAGCAGCTTCGCCTGAAGCGGCAGTCCCATCTCGGCGATCTCGTCGAGAAAGAGCGTACCCGCCGCCGCCGCCTCGAAGAGCCCCGTCCGGGCGCGGTCCGCGCCGGTGAAGGCGCCCTTCACATGACCGAAGAGCTCGCTCTCGAGCAGGCTCTCGGGAAAGGCGGCGCAGTTGATCGCGACGAAGGGCGCCTCGGCACGATCGCTTCGGGCATGGAGCTCCCGGGCGATCACTTCCTTGCCGGCTCCGGTCTCCCCCGTCAGCAGCACCGTCGACGGGCTGGCGGCGGCGCGGTCGACGAGGTCGAGAATCTCGCGCATGGCGGGACTCGCCGTGACGAGCCGCGCGGGCTGCGTCGGCGTGGCGGGCTGCGTCGGCGCGATGGGGCCACGATGAGGTGACCGCGTTGCGGGAGGCGTCGTCGGGGCCGGAGCGGCGATCGCCGCAGAGCAGGATCCCCCGATCCGACTCCTCCCCGCCTGCGCGTCGCGGCCAGCGCCGCGCATCGCGCGCTCGCGCTCGTGGATCTCGTCGAGGATCTCGTTCACCCGGCTGACCAGACCGCTGCCCGCTGCCGTCCCCGACGGCGGACCCTCGATCCAGAGCGCCGCCGCGGCACCGGCGGCCAACGCCTTCTCGACGGCCTCTTCAGCATCGACGGTGTCGATCGCGCCCGCGGCCGATCCGCCGACGCCGCTCGCGGGCGTCGAGGCGGGCTGCGAGGCCGCTGCGGGGCGCATCGCGAGCAGGATGAGGATCGGCGTCGGGCCCGCCCACCGCGAGAGCGTCGCGATCGTCGGGCCGAGAGATGAGGGCCGGTTGCACTCGAGCAACAGCCCATCGAAGTGGACCCGCGGCAGGGACAGCGCGTCGTCGAGCCCGGGCACCCAGGTCACGTCGAGCTCGGGCGCCTCGGTGACGCCGCTCTCGCTGAGCCCGCGTCCACTGCCGATCCAGAGCAGCGAGCGAATCGGTCGCATGCAGATCTCCTCCTCGTGATGTCCGACTCGCATGAGTCGAGTCGGGGTCGATCGAGGCGGGATTGCAATGGGCGTTCCGAGC
>CAYWGW010000196.1:0-8005 GCA_964457385.1 uncultured Spirochaetaceae bacterium | reverse complement strand
ACCCTTAACTGTAGTCGGCCCAGGCGCACTCGTCCGAGACTCCGCCGACGTCGTGGGTCGACAGGTCGACCACGACCTTGTCGTAGACGTTGTGCCACTCCGGGTGGTGGTCCATCTTCTCGGCGACGAGGGCCACCCGGCTCATGAAGCCGAAGGCCTCGACGAAGCTGCCGAAGCGGAAGGCCCGGTAGAGCTTGCCGTCGGCGAGGGCCCAACCCTCGAGATCCGACAGTCGTCGGGTCACGTCCTGCTCGGAGAGCGCAGACGGACGCTTCATCAGTGGTCGTCCCGATGGATGGCGCGCACGAAGGCGTCGTAGAGGGCACTGCGGATCTGGGTGCGATCGGCGCTGCCGTAGACCTCACGAAAGGCCTTCAGCGGGATGATGCCCTTGGCCATCGAACGATGGCCGCCGCCGACGCCGAGGCCCTCGACGACGGCGCGAACCACCTCACCCGCGGCGCGCACGTAGCCGACGTTGCGCACCGAGAAGACGATGTTGCTTCCGACGGTGCCGACCGCGATCGCCCACTCGGCGCCTTCGGCCTGCAGCGCCATGTCCGCGACCTGGGGGATCACGTCCTCTCGCACGCGCCCGAGCACGAGGATGTGGATGCCGTCGCGAACCTCCGCCTTTGCGAGCGCCCGACCGAGCGCCTTCATGCCGTCGAGGGGCAGCGCCGGGCGTTCGATCCGCCGCAGCAGGGCGGGGCTGTGGCAGGCATGCAGATAGGCGAAGGAGAGCATGTCGCGCGGGCTCGTCTCGCGGCCGAGGTACTGGGTGTCGCTCTTGATGCCGTAGAGGAGCGCCGTCGCGAGCTTGGGATTGATCTCGGTGTTGGTGGCGCGAAGGTACTCCGTAAGAATCGAGGAGGTCGCGCCGTAGTTGGTTCGGATGTCCCGGATCGTCGCCCCATAGCCGGCGCGTTCGGGATGATGATCGATCACGACGTCGACCGACTTCACGCGCTCGGGTGGGTCTTCGCCGAAGACGTTCGGTTGGACGTCGACCAGGACGAGGGCGTCGAACTCGGAGAGCTCCTCGGGCGTGATCACGCGGACCTCGATGCCCACCGCGTGGCAGAGGGCCTGGTTCTCCGGGCGCTGGACGTGGCCGAAGGAGATCAGCGGGGCCGTCGTTCGCTTGCGGCCGAGCAGGGCGCGCAGGGCGTAGCCGCTGGCGAGACCGTCGGGATCCGGGTCGGGCTGGACCAGGATGCCCACCTTCTCCCGAGCGTTCAGCAGCTCCCGGATCTGCACGACGCGGACGAGATTCGACAGGTGGTCGAACTCCTCGTTGATGTCGTCGCGGATCAGCGTCTTCCAGCCCGTGCGACGCAGGGAGGGGTGGTCGGGCAGGTCGTCCGCGCTGAGGCTGTCGGACAGCACCAGGATCGGAGCATTCAGGTCGAGCTTGCGGATCTCGCGGACGGCGAGCCGGGTCCACGGCCCATCGTCGCTGACGAGCGCATACTCGTCGTCGGGACGGGGAGCGAGTCGCGCGATCGACTCCTCGCTGATGCCGCCCTGAAGGATCTTGAAGCCGGCCGGTCGTGAACGAGCGTCATCCTCGCGCGGAACCCAGGTGAGCTCCTCGAGCTCATCCGCTCCGATGCGGCTCCAGAGACGCGCACTCTCGGCTCCGTCGCAGATGATGATTCGACGTCCCAACTGACCCCCGGGCAGCAAAACACCCTGCGCGAAGCCTATCCGCCTCTCGAACTCGTCGCCTGCAGGATGTCCACGACATCGTGACAGAGGGTCGGCGACACACGCCGCACCTCGTGCCTGGCTCGTCGCGCGACCGTGAGCGAAGCTCCGAACGACAAATCGTACACCAAGGATCGAGCCCGGCGAACGGATGAAGCCTGGCGCGAACCCGCGTGGATGCCGCTTTGGGCCCTAGGGGGGTATTCCTGGGGGCCGGGCTCCTGGCAGGCCGGTAGGATTCGGAACGAATGCCCCGATTCGATGCGCGGTTCCAGACGCCGGAGGCGATCGGAATGTGTCGATGGTCACATTCACTGAGAAGCCCGAAGCCGCGTGCTCGCGTAGAGAAAGCCGGGCCGAGGGGAGTGATCTCGAGAGGGAATTCGACTGAGGGATCGTGAATGAGGGATCGTGAATGAGGGAAGGCGGCGCAGTGCGAGTCGTGAATCGGGCGGGTCGTCTGGCCCTCGAGGTCGAGGGGCGCGCGATCGACGTCGAGCAGCGCAGCGCGGGCCGCTTCGGTGCGGATCCGATGGCGGCCTTCCAGGATTGGCCTGCCCTTCTCGAATGGGGTCGGGCACAGCAGCCGACGGAGAGGGATCCCTCGATCGAGACCGGGGAGCTCGGCCCGCCCGTGCCGCGGCCGGCACAGGTCTTCGCCATTGGCCTCAACTATCGGGATCACGCGGAGGAGGCAGGCTTGCCGATTCCGAGCGAGCCGCTCGTCTTCACGAAGTTCCCGAGCTGTCTGGCCGGGCCGACGGCGTCGGTGCCGCTCACTTCGGATCGGGTCGACTGGGAGGTCGAGCAGGTCGTGGTGATCGGTCGCGAGGCTCATCGGGTGGCCGCGAGTCGCGCCTGGGAGTACGTCGCCGGCTTCTGTGTCGGCCAGGACATCTCCGATCGCCGGATCCAGTTCGCCGGCAAGCCGCCCCAGTTCAGTCTCGGCAAATCCGCCGCGGCCTTCGGCCCGATCGGTCCCGCGCTGGTCAGCGTCGACGCTTTCGAGGATCCCGAGGCCCTGGTGCTGCGCTGCTGGGTCGAGGGCGAGCTGATGCAGGAGTCGACGACGGCGAACCTGATCTTCTCCGTGCCCGAGCTGATCGAGGCCATCTCGCGGATCTGCGTGCTGCAGCCCGGAGACCTGATCTTCACAGGCACGCCGGCCGGGGTGGGCAGCGTCCGCGAGCCGCGCCGCTATCTGGCGCCCGGCGAGACGATCGTGAGCGAGATCGAGGGCATCGGTCGGCTCACGAACCGATGCGTGGACGGAGGTTAGGCGAGCGTCATGCAGCCGATCTTCGTGGGGGACGTGCAGGGCTGTGCCGACGAGCTCGAGGCCCTGATCGCCCGGGCGAAGGCGCGCTTCGGCGACGAATTCTCGCTCCACGTGGTGGGCGACGTCGTGAACCGCGGACCGGGCAACCTTCGGGCGCTCGCGCTCGTGCGGTCGCTCGTCGACGCGGGCCGGGGCGAGATGGTGCTCGGCAACCACGAGATCCATCTGCTCTCGACGGCCTTGGGCTTGCGCGAGCTCGAGCCGAACGACTCCCTGGGCGACGTACTCTCGGCTCCCGACGTCGACGACTGGATCGACTGGCTGCGCCAGCGTCCGCTGGCCGTCGCCGGCGAGCTGGCGGGGCAGCCCTATGTGATGGTGCACGCCTCGGTCGCGCCCGAGTGGTCGCTGGAGGACGTGCTCCAACGCGCCCGGCAGGCGTCCGCGCCGCTGGCCGAATCGCGGGCATCGGCGCGACACTTCCTGGCGTCACCGCCGACCCCCGGCTCGCCCCGGGACGATCTCGCGCGCCTCACGCGCTGTCGCAGCATTGCGCCGGACGGTTCCTGGTCGAGCGCGCTGCCCGAGCCCCCGGCCCGACCCTGGCACGAACCCTGGTCCGAGCGCGGCCACGGCTACGGCATCGTCTACGGCCATTGGGCGCTGCAGGGGCTGCACGTCGCGCCCGGGCTGCGCGGCCTCGACACGGGCTGCGTCCATCACGGCCGCGGGCGCGACGGATTCCTGACGGCGTGGCTGCCGCACGTGCCGCCGGACGCGGCCCCGGACGCGCTGCCGGAGACGGCCCAGGACGCGGCGTCGAACGCGGCGCGTGGCGAAGAAGGGGCCATGCGAGGTGACGCCGAGGTGTGGGGCCGGCCGCGAGTCTTCGATGCCCCGATTCCCGAAGAATGCCTCTGGGCGATCCCAGCCCGGCGGTGCTACTACGATCCGTGCTGAGCCGCTGGGCGCAGGCGGTGCGAAGTGGCTGCGAAGGCTCCCGGCCGCATGTCGGGTGGATCGTCAGGTGAACATGATGCTGGTAGCAGCACTGCGCGACTACGAAGCGACCATTATTTCGATGGGCGTCCTGGCGCTTCTGCTCGTCGTCCAGGTGATCGTGGCGGACGTGATTGGGATCAGATCCCGGCATCTGCCTGGCACACCGATCCATGCGGACCATGCAAACCCGCTGTTCAGGGTGTCTCGTACTGTCGCGAATACGAATGAGAGCATTGCTGCTTACATCATTCTCGTGCTGTTCTGCATCTTTTCCGGCGCTGATGCCGACGTTACTGGCTACCTGTCCTGGGGATTCGTGTTTGCGAGAGCAGGATACGCAGTCTGCTACTACGCCAATCTGCAGATCGCAAGATCCGTCCTGTTCGGCATCTCCATGGTGATGCTTGCTGGAATGCTCGTCACGGGATTCTTCACATGAAGTGTGCACCTGACATGGAGTCGAAGCAGACCAGGGCACGCCTCGCGCGGCTTGCTTTTGGACGCCGCGCATCAGGATCCCTTGGCAGCTCGCCCCAGTGGTCGTCGACGGTCGGGAGACGGCTCGGTAGCGTCGGGGTGAGGCCGGTGGCCGGTTGCGAGGCGGACGTCCGATGACATGAGCATCAGACGAGAGACACGTCAGAAGAGGGTCGCCACGTCGAGGATCGGCTGCTTCGAGCGCTCGACGCGAGCCAGGATCAGCGCCCCCTCCATGGCCGCGACGACCATCCGAGCGCGTCGACGCGACTCCCGCCGTGATGCCCCTGCTCGTTCGAAGACCTCGGCGACGACCTCGATCCAGCTCTCGAAGGCGCGCTTTCCCGCCCGGGTGATTCCGGGTGAGACGGGCGCGGTTTCGAGCAGCGTGGTGGCGATCGGGCAGCCGGAGCGGAAGCCAGACTCCTCCATCCAGCCCGCCATCGTCCGGCAGTAGGCGCGCAGGAAGGCCCGGGGCTCGCGGTGGGTCGCGGCGAGCTCGGCGAGGGTGCCGCGCATCTTCGTCCCGGCCAGCTCGACCGCCGCCTCGGCGAGCGATTCCTTGCCTTCCGGGAAGTAGTGATAGAGCGATCCCCGCGGCGCCCCGCTCTCCGCGAGGATCTGCTGGAGTCCCGTCGACGCGTAGCCCTGGCGCCGGAAGAGTCGCATCGCGGTGCGCACCAGGCGCTGCTTGTGCTCGGCTGCCCTTCCCATGGCCTCGTCCCCCCTGTGTTGCGTCCCCGGGCGGACCCGATCGACCCGGTGGCCCGGACCCGTCGGTCCCGCCCCGGCTCGTCCGACGCCTCTCGAGGCCATGTCGACTTGTGGATATGATGACCGGTCTATATAATCGTGTCCAGCATTGGGTTGGTGGGACCGGTGTCGAGACGACGGCTGGTCGAGACCGGGGCCGCGGAACCGAGGAGGATCTCTCATGCGAGAAGGCGTTCGGGAAGAGGCCGCGCACCCCGCGTCGGGCGAGACGGCCGAGTCGGCCGTCGCGATCGGAATCGAAAATGGAATCGCCTGGATCACCCTGGACGATGGCAAGGTCAACGCCCTGTCGACGCAGAGGTTGGTCGAGATCGAGGCCGCCCTGGACCAGGCGGAGCGCGCGGACGCCGTCGTCGTCCTGCGTGGCCGCACGGGTATCTTCTCTGCCGGCTTCGATCTGCCGACGTTCCAACGCGGCCTCGACGCGACCGTCGAGATGCTGCGAGCGGGTGCGCAGCTGATCCTGCGTCTGCTCGCCTTCCCGCGTCCGGTCCTCGTCGTATGCACCGGCCACGCCTATCCGGCCGGCGCGTTCCTGATGCTGGCGGCGGACGTCCGACTCGGTCTCGCGGGCGACCATCGGATCGGGCTGAACGAGCCGGCGATTGGCATCACCGTCCCGCGGTTCGCAATCGAGCTGACGCGCCACCGCCTGACGCCGGCCGGCTTCGCGCTCATCCCGAGCGCGTCGATGTTTGATCCCGAGGAGGCTCGTAGGCTCGGTTACCTCGATCGGGTCTGCACGGCGGACGCGCTCGAGACCGAGGTTTGCGCCGAAGCCGAGCGCTTGCGGGGCCTCGATCCCGCGAGCTTCGCCGCCACGAAATCGCGGGTCCACGAGCGGGCGATCGCGGCGATCGCCGAAGCCGTCGAAGCCGAGCTGCAGACGGATTCAGAGCCGAGCGCGCTCTGACGCGAGCGCAGCAGGCCGCCGGGTCAGGCGCGTCGTTGCCTCGAGGCGGCGAGGCCGGCGAGCCCGAGGCCCATGAGAAGGCCCGTGGCGGGCTCCGGCGTGATCACCAGCGATCCGAGCGCAACCGAGTCGTTCACGGTCACTCCGTTCACGATCAGGGCGTCGCCCTGGGCAAACGATGCGCTCATCGTCGGCGGGCCGACTCCCACGACATCGAAGGAGAGGGTCGCCAGCAGCTGATCCGAGGACGCGACGCCGGAGGGCTGTACCGCGCCGAAGCTCGCCGCTCGGACCGTTCCGTTCGGATCGAGCGGGCTGACGAAGGGCTGCGACAATCGCCCCAGCCCGAGCAGCGTGTCGATGTGTTCACGAGCCTTCCGGCGAGCCGCGGACCGCGGATAGGATATAGGGTCGATCCTGTCGATGCCCCGGCCCGTTGTCTTGCCTGTTCGAACCTATCATGAATTGGTGTCCATGGGGTCGAATCGTTTTGATCGGCAGGCGAAGCCGGGGCCGGATGGGCTGCGTAGTGGAATCCGAGTGGACCCCATCACGGGACAGATGGATCCGGCGCGTTGAGGGGCGGAGTCGGGGAGCCATGCCGGCGCCGAAATGGCTAGACTTCCGGCGCCGTCGGACGGGGCCCGGTGGCCCGCGTCGCCGGCCTCATGAGCTGAGCGAGCCGTAGATTCCCATGCGAGGGAGGAGGAGTGCATGCCCGTCGTGCTGGTTCCGACAGCGTATAGAGGCCCTACCCAGGGGGAGGGTCGCATCGAGGTCGCCGGCGCAACCCTCCGCGCCTGCTTCGACGAGATCGAGGCGCGTCATCCCGGATTCCTGGAGCTCGTGGTGGATCCGCGCAGCGGCGGGCCACATCGCTTCGTGAAGCTCTTCGTGAACGGGGAGTTGCTCGGGCGGGAGCCCGAGGTGCTGGATCGGCCCCTCTCCGAGCAGGACGAGGTCGAGGTGCTGGCGGCGATCGCCGGCGGCTAGCGCGAACACTGTTTCGCTCGAAGTCCTGACACGGATGATTCGCTTGCTGGGGGGCGAAGTCTTGTCGCCGCCATCAAGCGCGGTTCTACCGGTTGCTCTGATGGAGGCGGAGCTCCCCACGCTTCGGATCCATGCCGCTGGCTTACGCCGTCTACCGCCGCCGGATACCGGATATCTCGCGAACGGCAACGATGATCGAGGATCTGCACCGGGCCCCCGGGTCGCTCCCGGTGGTCGCCAGGCCACTCGGACGCTGGGTCACCGGGTCACCACCGGTGAACGGATCTGAAGGATCACTTCGTGTGGGAGCCACGCGGGCCATCGTGCGGACGACTACGATGACGACGGCGATGATATAGGCGGCGATATGGATGTGGAGGAGCGCAATCGCCTTCTCGCCGTCGGGATGGGGCTGCGAGGCGGTCGCCGATCTCGAAGTTGAACCCCAGGCCTCCCCATCAAAATACAGCCGTCGGTGCTTGACTTTCGTTTTTTGTTCGCCTAGCATCATCACGCCCCGCCAAGCCCGAGTCCTCATCGATGCAGACTCCGCCGATGTCCGTGACCGCGACCACTTCTCGGACGGAGTCACGGCCCCGCCGCCTCCCCCGAGCAGTCTCGCCGCTCGATTGGCCCGCCTTCCGGTCCCCCTCACCGAGGCCGGGCAGATCCGGATCGAGGGTCGATCTCGAGTCACGGCCGAGGCTCGTCGCCGAAGGCAAGGCCCGCCTGCGATCCGCTCCGGATCGCGCTCCCGATCCCGATTCGCACCCCGACCGCGAGACGCGCCTTGCCCAACTCACCGCCGCCCGCGGCCCCCTGCGGCGGACGCTGGCCCGATTGGCCGGACGGCTCGT
>CAYWGW010000195.1:0-8040 GCA_964457385.1 uncultured Spirochaetaceae bacterium | reverse complement strand
GCCGCAGTTGACGGCGATGAACGGGCCCTCCGATCGAGGCGAGTGGTCGTGGATCGCGCGGGCCACGAGCTCCTTGCCGGTGCCGCTCTCGCCGCTGATCAGCACCGTCGCCTCGGCCTTCGCGATCCGCTCGACGGTTCGGAAGACGGCGCGCATCACGTCGCTGCGCCCGACCATCGTCCCGAGCTGCTGGCGATCCACCACCTCGTCCCGCAGTCGCTCGACCTCCCGTTGGAGGTCCTGTTTTTCGAGCAGGTTGCGGACCCGGATGCGCAGGGCATCGAGCTCGAAGGGCTTGGTGATGAAGTCAGCGGCTCCGCGCTTCATCGCCTCGACGGCGGCGCTCACGGTATTGGTCGCCGTCAGCACGATCACCGGCGCGCGCACGACGCGCTCGGCGAGCTCGGCCAGCAGCTCGAGCCCGGAGCGACCGGGCATCACGAGATCGAGGAGTACCAGATCCGGAGTCGCCCGCCCGATGGCTCGCAGGGCGGCGTCGACATCCCCCGCCACGTCGACCTCGGCGTCGGCCTTGAGGAGCATCCGAAGGGATTCCTGGACTCCGGGCTCATCGTCGACGACGAGGATTCGAGGCATGGGCGCGAGGTTATCACGCGCGTGGTCGGGTTCACGTCCCTGATTTCGAATGGCGCGCCGTCCCGCCCCTCCCGCTCGGGGCCGTGCGGCGCGCACATGCGCCGTGCGCTCGGCCATTTTCCACGGACAGGCTCCAAGGCTCTACAGAGGAGTCGGCAAATCCACCAGGATCAGCGTCTCCCGGGCGTCCGTCGCATCGATCGTGAAGCTTCCACCGCTGCTCTCGATCACGGTCTGGGCCAGCACGTACTCGAGGATGTTGGCGCTGGGCGCGAGGTCCTCGAGGTCGGCGCCGCCGTCGCGCACGAGCTCCGGGCTGTGATGACGCAGCAGGATCCGCAGCCGCGAGGCTCCCTCCGCCTCCCGGGCGAGATGTCGCGTCGCGACGAAGAGATCCCCGCGCTCGGGCAACGAGGCGAGCGCCCGATCGATCAGGCCGGCCAGGGCGGCTTCGACGGGGGTCGGATCGGCCCAGGCCAGGGGGGCATCGCGCTCGAGCTCCCGCAGCACCAGCAGCCGTCGCTTCTGGATCCGCTCGCGCCGCTGCTCGAGCAGCGACTCGATCATCGCCGAGACGTCGAAGGCCACGGCCTCGAGTCGATCTCGCTCCGCCACGCTCGACAGGCGCGAGATCACCTCGCCGATGTGGGCCACGTCCTGGCCGACGAGCTCGACGAAGCGCTCGCGGAAGGTCTCGTCCTGGTAGTGCTCGGGGAGCAGCTCGGCGAAGGTCCGGATCGAGACCAGGGGATTCCGGATCTCGTGGGAAAGGCTACGGGCCAGCCGTCGCCAGCCATCGCCGCTGCCGCTCTCCAGGGTCGTCGGCGACTCTGCCATCGGAGGAGTCGGAGGAGTCGGTGGCGAGGGCGGGGCTGCCTGCTCGTCGTCCGACGCGGGCTCGGTCTCCAACGCCGACTCCCACTCGGACTCTTCCAGGTCGGATTCCGGCTCGAGGTCCGGCTCCGGCTCGAGCTCCGGCATCTCGTTCAGCGCGAAGGAGGCTTCGGAGAGGAAGACGCTCTCGTCCAGGCCATCCTCCGACTCCGGCAGGTTCTGCACGGGGGCCGCTCCCAGCTCCTCTTCCACGCCGGGCTCTTCCGGCTCCCTGGCTTCGTCGGGGTGGTCGGCGACCCGGTGCTCGCGATCGGTCATCGCCGGCATTCGCTCGCTGGCTCTGGCGGGCTCCCCGGCGACCAGGTCCTCGGCCTCGATCGGGTCGCTGTGGGTGGCGGCCAGCGTCGCGCGCAGCAGCGCCTCGACCTGCGCTCGATCACCCTCCCAGATCTGGCCCTCGATCTCGGCCAGGGCGCTGGCGGCGAAACGGCGCGGGGCGCCGCCGACCGAGCGCGCCCAATCCCGGGCCACCTCCTCCACGAAGGCGGGCAGCGTTTCGGGATGGTCGGCGAGGGCGGGCACCTCGATCGTGAGCGGGGTGAAGGCCTGCTGCAGCCCGCGCTCGAGCGGATCCTGCCAGCTCGAGGGGCCCGCGGTCGCGATCCAGCGCATGGTCTCCCCGCCGCCTGCTCCGGGGATCACGCCGTGCAGCATCCACTCGGCCAGGGCGTTCTGCACCGAGGCCGGAAGCCGATCGACTTCATCGATCCAGATCACGATCGGATCCGAAGTCGCAGTCGGGGGGGCAGCGGCGGCCAGACGTCGGGCGAGATTCTCCGCATCCGGGACATCGCCGCCCAGCAGGCGCAGGGTCGGCCGGCCGCCACCGCGAAAGAGCTCGACGTAGTGGCAGATCAGCGCGCGGCCGCTGCCGGGTACGCCCCGGACGAGCAGGGGCAGCCGTGCCAGGGAGGGATCGAGGGCGCGGAGCAGGCCGGGGACCTCGACGCCCCCGAGCCAGGCCGAGAAGCGATCGGCGATGCGGCTGCGCCGCTGTCGCTCCGCCAGGCTCGCCGCCGTGCGCCGCGCGAGGGCCGCCGCGATCCGACCGCGCAGCAGCCGCGCCGAGGGAAGGGGCTCGAGGATCTCCGGCTCGATCCCGTCGAACAAGCGGCCGGCTTCGCTGGCATCCCTTGGCTCCGCGAGCAGGATCCATGAGGCGGTCGGCAGACGGGCCCTCAGGCGATGGGCAAACTCGAGCTCCAGCTCGAAGTCCGCCTCGAGCCCCAGCAGAACGGCCGCCGGGGCCGACTCGTCCCGGAACTCGTCCTCGCGTGGCGCCCCCGCCGCCACGTCACGAGGATCCAGACCCGCGAGCCGCGCGAGCGCCGCGCGCTGGCGCGGATTGCGATGAACGATCCAGAGCTTCGGCATGGGTCCCGTCGGTAGTGCATCATCCGGTGCAGCAGGAGCAGACAGCGAGTCGGGAGCAGCGGGCATGCGCCACACTACCCCGTTCGTAGTCGCGCAAGCCACGTGCCAGACGACGGAATTTCGAAAGACCGGGACGCCACCGGCAGCTCTCGATCCAAGGGTTTGAAATGACGCTTTCTTCTCGGTCGTCACTCCCGATCCGCCTGGCCCCGCCGACCGGCAGGACGTGCGCAGTGCCCGAGGGAAGCTCGCTTTCGCGCCCAGCCGTGGAAAAGCTTTTCCCGGGATGCGGTCGATCCATGGGCGGGCGGCGGACATGCCCGCGGCGGACGCGCGACCGATGACGCGCGACGAAGTCCCGCCGATGCGCAGGGGCGACGCAACCGCCCTCGGTCGGGTGCGGGTGGCCCGCGCGCAGGAGATCGATCGCGTGGCCGCCCTGTGGGCGCTGATCACCGAGCACCACGAGTCGCTCGACCCGTTATTCCGGATGCGCCGCGGCCCGGTGGCCGACGGCGAGCTGCGGGAGCTGCTGCGGGCGCTGCATCGGGATCCCGACACGGTGATCCTGGTCTTCGACCGCGAACAAACACCCGAAGGCCTGTGCATCGTCCGGATCGATCGCGCGCCGCCGATCCTGGAGGAGACGGAGCGCGCCGAGATCACCGACCTCGGCGTGCGTCCGGCGCTGCGGCGGCGCGGCGTGGGTAGGCTGCTGGTCGAGGAGGCCCAGGCCTGGGTGCGCGATCGGGGCATCGCGCGCATCGAGATCCAGGTCGCCCACGGCAACCGCGAGGGTCAGGCGTTCTGGCGAAGCCTCGGATACGGCGACTTGATGGACGTGCTGCACAAACGGCTGTAGGTTTCGCGGCGATCGCGCCGCCAGGGAGCTCCAACCGACCCATGTCCACCCCGCAAGCCTCGCCGACCCCGCCCAATCCCATCGCCCGATCCCTGAACGAGAAGCTCGAGGAGGCCGCCCCCGAGGTCCTCGGGATGCTCTCTGCCTACGGACGACGGCTCTACTTTCCGAAGGGCATCCTGTCTCAGTCTGCCGAGGCGAAGCAGAAGGCCCGACGCTTCAACGCGACGATCGGCATCGCGACCGAGGCCGACGGGCCGATGGCCCTGCCCTCGGTGGTCTCCCATCTCGGCGACATCGCCCCGGCCGACGCGCTGACCTACGCGCCGCCCGCCGGGCGACCCGGGCTGCGAACGCTCTGGCGGGAGAAGCTCCTGGCCGAGAATCCGTCGCTGGCGGGCAAGAGCTTCGGGGAGCCGATCGTGACCAGCGCGATCACCCACGGCCTCTCGTTGGCGGCGGAGCTCTTCGTCGATCCCGGGGATGTCGTGCTGCTGCCGGACAAGCTCTGGGGCAACTACCGCCTGGGCTACGAGGTCCATCACGGCGCGCGGATCGAGACCTTCCCCTTCTACACGGGGCTGGGCACGCCCGAGGCCGGGATGGACGTCGAGGGCTTTGCGTCCCGACTCGAGGCCCTCGGCGCCGAGCATCAGAAGCTGATCGTGTTGCTCAACTTCCCGAACAATCCCACCGGCTACATGCCGACGGAGCCCGAGGCGGAGGCGCTCTGCGCCGCGCTCGAGCGACAGGCAGAGCGCGGCCGCAAGCTCGTCGTGCTCTGCGACGACGCCTACTTCGGCCTTTTCTACCACCTCGGCGGCGAGTCGATCACGGAATCCCTCTTCGGTCGATTGACGGGACGACATCCGAACCTGCTCGCCGTGAAGCTCGACGGCGCGACCAAGGAGCTCTTCGTCTGGGGGCTGCGCTGCGGCTTCATCACCTTCGGCCCCGGACGCCCCGAGACGGCGGAGGTCGTCTCCGAGGTGCTCGACGCCAAGACCCGGGGTGCGATTCGCGGCGGGATCTCGAACGTGTCGCAGCTCTCGCAATCGCTGGTGGAGCGCGTGCTGGCGACGCCCGAGCTGGCGGCCGAGCGCGCGGCGAAATGCGACACGCTGCGGGCCCGGGCCGAGCGCGTCTACGAGGTCGCGCGTCGGCCCCGCTACGCCGGGAGCTGGACCCTATATCCCTTCAACAGCGGCTATTTCATGTGTGTGCGGGTCGAGGGGGTGGACTCGGAGAAGCTCCGGGTGCATCTGCTCGAGGAGTACGGGGTGGGCCTGATCGCGACGAGCCCGACCGACATCCGGGTCGCATTCTCCTGCCTCGAGGTCGGCGATGTGGAGCCGCTCTTCGAGGCCCTCCATCAGGCGATCCAGGATCTGCGTCAGGCTTGATGAGGTAGGCGATAGGCGATAGGCGGCATGCAGATCCCGGGAGTCGAAGGATCAGTCCGCATTCTCGATCCGGTCGAAGGTCCGGACGAGCTCGATCATCCGCTCGATGCTCTCTGCGAGGGTCTGCGTCGCGACGCGCTCGTCGATGCCGTGGATCCGTTCCGCCTCCTCCCGGGTGAGTGACCGGGGGACGAAGCCGTAGGCGACGAGTCCGAGCTCGCGGAACCAATGCGCATCCGTGAAGCCACCGATCATGCGAGGCACGACGAGGCCCGGCGGATCCTGCTGGAGAGCGAGCGCCTCGATGGCGCGGAACAGGGGGGTGTCCAGCTCCGAGGCCCGTGCGGGGAAGCTCATGAGCTCGGTGATCTCGACCGCCGGGTCGGCGACCAGGGAGACCAGCGACTCGGCGAAGCGCCGGCAGCTTTCCCCGGGAAGCAGGCGTGCGTCGAGCTGCGCGCGGGCCTCCGCGGGCGCGACGTTGATCTTGGAGGCGCCTTCGAGCACGGTGATCGAGATCGTGTTCCGGACGAGGGCGTTCTGGCTCGGGTCGTCGAGGAATCGCCGACGAAAGGCCTCGTCCTGCTCGAGGGCGTTCGCGAGGTCCGCGAAGGGCTCGCGATTCCAGCTGGGCGCCCAGGGTGCCAGGGTCTCGAACATCTTCGCCACTTCGTCGAGCACGCGCACGGGCGACTCGACCCGACGAATCCGATCGAGGGCCGCGACGAGGCGTGGAACCGCGGCGTCGTCGGTCGGCGCGGCGCTATGTCCCGCGCGACCATGGGCGCGAAGCTCGAGCCAGCAGGGCGCCTTCTCCGTCAGCGAGACCCCCCAGATCGGTGGCTGCTGGACGTCGATTCCGGCAGACGCCTGGATTCCGCCGCCTTCGGTCAGGAGGTAGCCCGCCCCATCGAAGAGCTCGGGCCGCTGGGCCGTGATCCAGCCCGCGCCCAGGGCTCCGCCGGTCTCCTCTCCGGGTGTCGCCAGGAAGATGAGATCGCGGTCCAGGGCCTCTTCCAGGCGATCGAGCTCCAGCAGGGTGAGCAGGTGGATCACCATCACGCCCTTGGCGTCGAGGGCGCCCCGGCCCCAGATGAAGCCGTCCCGGACCTCGCCCGCAAAGGGATCGACGCTCCACTCCTCGGAGCGGGCGGGCACCGTGTCGAGATGCGAGAGGAGCACGAGGGCGGGTCGCTGCCCGTCGCCGCGCAGGCGAGCCCAGATCGCCGCCCGATCCGGCTCTCCCTCGCGCGACGGAGTCGGGATCAGTGCGTGCTCGATGTCCGCCCCTTCGAGGATCTCCGCGAGCCGTCGCGCGAGCGCCGCCTCGTTTCCCGGCGGATTCACGGTGTCGATCCGGATTGCCTCGGCGAGCAGCGTTTCCGCTCGCGCCGCCAGCGGGGGAGGCGCGTCGCTCCGATCGAAGGGCCAGATTGCCTCCGCCGTCGGAGCCCACATCAGCATCGACGTCCACAGCATCGACATCCAGAAGGGCATCCGCCGCGACGGAGGACGCCGCGACGTCCGGTGAGCCGGACGAGGCATCCCCGATCGTCGCGCCATCGACCGCGGCGCGGGGCCGTCCCAGCGATCGAGCAGCCGAGAGTGAGGACGATGCATGACGCTCCGCATGGCCGAATCCGCGAGTACGAGGGAGAAGTTGATGGGGAATCAACACGTTTCAGATAGAAAGGCTCGCCATGGATCGTCTCGGATCGTGCGACCCCCCACGCCTCGGGCTAAACATAGCGCCGGACTCGATTCCCCGAGGAGGTCCCGAGAGAGAGATGCAGCTCGATCCGCCGAAAATCCCGGATCTCCGGATCATCGACGCCGTGGGATCCCGTTGGAAGATCGGTTTGATCGCGCTGGCTCTGATGATCGGTTTCGGTGTTGGAGTCCGGTTGGGCTCGGGATCCGATTCCGAGAGCGAGCTTCCCACGCGTCCGCAGACAGCCGGGCTCGTCGACGGGGCGCCGTCGCCAACGGCGGAGTCGCTGACCGATCCGATCGGCTTCGAGGTGGCGAGCGATCTTCCGGAAGGCCGGGTCCTCGAGGCGGGAGCGGAGCCGGGGCAGGAAACGATCGATGAGGATCTCCAGGGGAAAGTGATCGCGCGCTATGCGCCGGTCGCCATCGACGCGCTGCCGATGCATGACGCCGAACTCGTGCCGTCCGACTCCCTGACCCTCGTCACCCGCGGAAGGATCCGGAAGGGAGAGAGCCTCGCGTCCTCGCTGCAGAGCCGAGGCATCTCGCCGGCCACCGTCCACCTGATCGCCAGCGAGATGAGTGGGATCTTCGACTTCCGGCGCTCGCGGCCGGGCGATCGCTACCGTCTCGGGCAGGAGCCGGACGGTCGGGTGCTCGACTTTCGTTATTCCCAGGGATCCGAGGAGAGCTTCTACCTCGCATGGGAGGGGACGCGCTACGTCGCCCGCAAGGAGACGACGGAGCTTCGGCCGCAGATCGCGAAGATCGCCGGCATCGTCGACTCGTCCTTCTACGAGGCGATCGTGGCTCTCGGCGAGCAAAGCGCCCTCGCCGCCGAGTTCGCCCGACTGCTCGCCTGGGACATCGACTTCAGTCGCAACGTCCAGCCGGGAGACGAGTTCCAGATCCTCTACGAGCGCCTCTACCGTCGAAACGACGACGGGCGCGACGTCTACGTGCGACCCGGTCGGATCCTCGCGGGACGCTACCGGGGCGGCGTGGGCGAGCATACGATCGTCTACTTCGAGGACGAGGCGGGCCAGGGCTCGTATTTTCGACCGGATGGATCGTCGGTCGAACGCGCCTTCCTGGCCGCCCCGCTCGAATTCCGGCGCATCAGCTCCCGTTTCACCCGCGCGCGGCACCATCCGATCCTGAACGTCACGCGTCCGCATCCGGGCATCGACTACGCCGCGC
>CAYWGW010000194.1:0-8059 GCA_964457385.1 uncultured Spirochaetaceae bacterium | reverse complement strand
TCATCAGCCGTGCGATCTCGGGGTTCTCGAAAGACTCGCGCTCCATCACGTGACACCAGTGGCAGGCGCTGTATCCGATCGAGACGAGCAGCGGCCGATCCTGCTCTTTTGCTCGCTGCAGCGCCTCCGGGCCCCAGGGAGCCCAGTCGACGGGGTTGAAGCGATGCTGGCGCAGGTAGGCGCTCGACTCGTCGGCGAGGCGGTTGGCGGGGCGGTCGACGGGGCGGGGATCGGATGCGGTCGGTTCGGCCATGGGTGGCCGCCGAGGGTAGCCGCCCTGTCGCGATCTGGGCAGGCGGCGAGGCGCGCGTTCGGCCACTACCCTCCGCGGCATGGCGATCGTGCATCTCCAAACCGGCGCGGGAGATCCGGCGCTCATCGAGGGAGCGCCGGCGGGCGCCGTCGCCGACATGCTGCGACGGCGATCGGCGGACGCCCTCGAGGCTGCCTACGGCTTCCTGAAGCGCCAGACGGACGGTTGGGCGCTGCTGCGGGCCGAGGTGCTCTGCGGAGCGCGGCCCGCCTCGGCGCTGTCCGATGCACTCGCGGCGGTGCAGCGATCGGATGGCAGCTTTCCCGTCCTGACTCTGATCTCGGGCGGGGGGCTGGGCTTTCCCTCGATGACCCTCGAATCGCTCGATGACGACGCGGCCGCGATCGTGGGCAGCTTCGAAGCCCTGTCGATCGCCGCCGACGCCCGGGTGCTGCACTCGGGTTGGGTGGAGCCGACGGTGCGCTTTCTCGAGAGTCGCCAGCATCCGGATGGCGCCTACCGCGTCCGCGGCGGCTCGGGCGCACCCGATGAATGCGGCACGTCCGATGCGTCCGGAGAGCTCGAGACGTCGGCAGAGCCCGGCGCGTCGTCGGGGCCGTCGCTCGAGGCCGATGTCTTCTGGACCGGGATGGTGGCGGGTCTGCTGGGACGGCTGCCCGTCGCTCGGCCCGAAGGACTGGAGGCGGCCGGCGGATGGCTCGCCGAGCGGTTCTCACCCGAAGTGGTGGAGCACGATGGCTTCTCCGCGCTCTGCGCCTACGCCCACTTCTTCACGAACGTCGCTCATGATCTCTCGGACGAGGCGTTGCAATGGTGTGGTCGAGCGCTCGAGAAGGGCTTCCGCAGTCGACGCCTCGAGGCGGTCGCGACCCTGCGTGTGCTGCTTCTCTGTGATGCCCAGGCGATGCCGGGCGCCAGCTTCGACGTGGGCGAGCTGCTCGGGCGGGTCCTGGAGGAGCAGGCCGGCGATGGGGGTTATGCGGAGCTCTCGCCGGGGGGACCCGCGACCCGCACGACCCAGACCTTCGACGCGATGCTCGCAATCGTCCGGCTCTGCGCCGCGCTCGCGGATCCGACCGAGGTCGAGCTGTCCCGACAGGCTCCCCGGCGCGAATCCATGTCGGACTAGCGGCGGACGATCAGCCCAATGGCGTATGGCTATCCGGCGGACGAGCGAAGCCGCTCGGTGAAGGCGCGGATGCGGGCGGCATTGGCGCCGAGGTCGCTCTTTCCGTCCCGGGACTTCGAGCGCACGTCGATCCGCGACCCCGATCCCTGGGGCACGACCCGGACGGTGACGTCGTCGACGAAACGGAAGAGGGCGGTCTCCTGCCGGGCGTCGAAGCGGGTCCGATCGGGATCGCTCGCGACGATCTCCCAGCCCAGGGCCTCCGCTGCGGCCAGGGCCCGTTCGAAGGCCTCGGCCGGTGGGACCGCCAGGTCGATGGGCGCGAGGTCCGGGTAGGCAGCCCGGACGAGCGGCACGAATTCCTCGGGATAGCTCATGTCCCGACCGGCGTAGGCCGGTACGACCTGCGCCGGCGCGAACTCCGGCGGGTTCTCCAGATCAGTCGTGATGTCGTTGATCCGCGGGGCATCGCCGCCGGTGCTGGCCGCGCCGAAGACGACGAGCAGCAGGACGACGCCCACGGCGCTGCCCACGAGCGCCTTGCGCCGGCCCTCTGGATCGTGGTTGCCGCGGGTCTGGACGAGGCCGATTACACTGACGATCAGGGTCGAGATTCCGCCCAGGAGGGTGCCTGCGGCGAAGAGCATGAATCCCACGAGGGGCGCGAGCAGGCCTGAGTACGCGCCGAGCAGACCGATCAGGGCCGTAGCGCCCGAGATCAGGGCAAGAATCGGAGCGACGGTGGCCATATGAGCAGTCTCCTTTGAAGTGCGGCCGAGCATATCACGCGAGCCGGGGAATGCGCGCACTCCGGTGGGCCCGCGACTGCTACGTGCCGCCGCGCGGAGCGGCCCTGCTGCTCTCATTCCTGTCATGCATCGCGGCCGTCGCATGCGATCGCGATCCCAGCACCGACGGACTCTCGCGCGGCGCTCCCGAGCCCGGGGTAGCGAACGCTTCGTCGATGTTGCTCGGAGCCCGGCCGGCGGACGGGGCGAGGGACGTGCCCGTCGGCGTCTGGCCGGTGCTCGCGTTCTCTCCGCAGATGCGGGTCGAGGGCGTCTCCGGGATCCGACTCGACTGTCGGGGCGAGCCCCGTCCGGTGCGACTCTTCCCCATCGGAGAGGGCCGCATCGCGCTGCGACCCGAGACCCAACTGCCGGCGGCGGCGGTCTGCACGATCCGTTGGCGTGTCGACGGTCGGCGCGGATCCGTCGCCTTCGTCACCCGCGACGCGACTCGCGAGGCGAGCGCCGGGGAGGTTTCGTCCTCCCGCTTGCAGGTCCTGTATCGCCGACACAGTCCGGAGGAGCTGGCGCCGGTGCCCGATGATTTCTGGACCGTCGCTGATCCCGAGACGCGCACCGGCCGACGGCTGGCGCTGCCCTTCCTGGGCAGCGGAGACCTGGGGCGCATCGTCGATGGCCTGCGATCCGAGCTCGATGGGCTCGACGGCTGGAGTCCGATCGCGCCGATCGTGCTGCCGCTCTCCGGGGCGGTCGCGGAGGATTCGTTGCCGCGGACGGTGGACGACTCGCTCGATCCGACGGCGACCGTGGCCCTGGTCGACGTCGACCCGAGCAGTCCCGAGCGCGGTCGACGCTGGCCCTTCGAGCTCGTCCTCCGGCACGACCGCAGCTCCGTCGGGCTCGAGAGTCATTCGATGTGGCTGCTGCCGGCGCTGCCCCTACGGCCCGGCGGAAGTTATGCGGTGCTGATCCGAGACGGCATGACGGATCCGGAGGGGCGGGCGATGGTCGCGCCGCTGCTGCTGCGCGGAGCCTTGCGGGCCGGGGACCGACGTCTCGGGGGCCTGGGGGATGCCGTACGGGACGTCGTCTCGCCGGCGGTTGTGACCGCGCGGGAGGCGCTGGCAATTCCCTGGTCCGAGGAAGAGCTGGTCTTCGCGATGGTCTTCACGGTCCGAAGCCTCGAGGCTCTGTCCCGGGATCCGCTGGCGATGCGTGCGGACGTCGCCGCGATGACGGGGCCACGGCTGCGAATCGATTCGGTGGAGCCCGCCCGGGATCCGCATCGGCCGCTCGCCGCAATCGTGCGTGGGCATTTCCGTGCGCCGCGCTGGCGGCCGGTGGACGAGGTCGCCTTTTTGCGCGACGAGCACGGACGTCCGCGGCCGGTCGGGACGCAGGAGATCGCCTTCTCCCTGGCCCTCCCGCGCAGCGCGCGCCGGCATCCGGCACCCCTCATGATGTACCAGCATGGCAATCCCGGTCGCGCCGAAGACGAGATCGGCGCTCCGATCCAGGACGCGTTCCTCGCCGCCGGCTTTGCCGTCGCCGGCTTCACGGACGTCTGGAATCGCGACCCGGTGTTGACGGGGATGGAGCCGCGCGCGGCGATCCTGGCCCAGATGCTGTCGCTCACGGCGTCGATCCGTCTGGACGGCCGCGTTCCCGACGACTGGATCGAGATCCTGGGCGAGCAGCTCGCGTTCATCGCGGCGCTGCGCGAGCTCGGGGATCTCGATGTGTTGCCCGCTGCGGCGCCCGATGGCCGGCCCGAGATCGATCTTCGGGCGCCGCTCGTCTACGAAGGCATCAGCCAGGGCGCGATCCACGGTCAGGCCCTGCTGGCCTACGCCCCCGAGATCCGGGCCGCCTCGCTGGTGGCGGGCGGGGCGCGACTGACGGAGCTGCTGCTCCATCAGGCCGCGGACAGCCTGATCGAGACCCTCCCGATCCTCTTTGGCGATCTGCGGCCCGTCGATCTCTGGGCCCTGGTCTCGCTCTTCCAGGTGGCCTTCGATCGGCAGGATGCGCATCTGCACGCGCTGCGCGTCCGAAGCCCGAGCTTCCGTCTTCCGGCCGTGATGCCGGATTCGGGCCCGGCGTCGGGGTCGCGCCCGCGCCAGCGCCCGGGGCCGAGCGTGCTGCTGATCGCGGGACGGGGCGATCGCTTCGTGCCCAATCGGGCCAGCCGATCCCTGGCCTGGGTGCTCGGGCCGCTGCCCTGGCTGAATGGCCCGCCGACCCGGGGCATCGGCCTGCCGTCCGCCTCCGCGCCCCTGCGTGGCAATCTTGCGGACGGCGCCACGGGGGCCTACGTCGAGCTCGTGCCGGCGGCGAGCGGTGAGGCGCCGACACCCGGATGTGTCGGTAATCCGACCGCGCTACTGGACGAGCTGCTCCGCGAAGGCCATTTCTGCGCGCAGCTGGCCCCCGAGAGCATCGAGCAACGCGTTACCTTCCTGCGCTCCGCCGTGGTCGAAGGGGACCCGGTGGTGATCGATCCGCTGGCGGAGGGTGCAGTCCAGACTGGCCAGGCCGGACGGACGATTCATGGGGACGAATCCCGATTCTCCGGGAGCCGGGAAGGAGTCGAGGATGGGCGATCTCGTACACTGGGAACGTCGGGATGAGGTGGCGCTGCTGACCCTCGATCGACCGGAGGCGCTGAACGCGCTGAGTCCGGCGATGCTCACGGCCTTCGCGGGCGCCATGCGGGTGATCCGGCTCTCGAGGCCGGGCCGCCCGGAGTCTCAGCGGTGTGGAGTCTCGGCGATGTAGGGCAGTGAGGCCGCGGTCCGCTCGATCTGGTCACCCGCCTCGAGCAGCACCCGGGTCGCGTCCCAGGTGCCTTCGAGGAACTGCTGTCGCACGCCCTCGGGCATGCCCGCCGCCATCGATCCCGCGCGCGAGGTCACCGTGCGCGCCCGGAGGTCGACGCGCAGCGGCTGCTGCGGGTCGAGCTCGACGGAGTCCATCAGCTTCGCGAGGTCGGCGTCGGCGAGGGTCACGCAGGGCAGGCCCAGGCTGGTGCAGTTGCCGGCGAAGATCTCGGCGAAGGAGCCGCCGACGAAGGCCTCGAACCCGAAGCGCATCAGCGCCTGCGGCGCGTGCTCCCGGGAGGAGCCGCAGCCGAAGTTGTGTCCCACGATCAGGATCGAGGCGCCGGCATAGCGTTCGTCGTCGAGGGGATGGTTTCCCTTGGCCGCCTTGCGGGCGTCCTCGAAGGCGTGGCGCCCCATGTCGTCGAAGGTGACGACCTTCATGAAGCGGGCCGGGATGATGCGGTCGGTGTCGATGTCGTCGCCGCGGACCACGCAGCCGCTGCCCTCGACCGCCTCGATCCGGATCAGTACCTCGTCGTCTCGTTGGCTCATCTTCTCGTTTCTCCGCCTCAGGCGATGTCCGTTTCAGGCGATGTCGCGCACGTCGACGACCCGGCCTTTGAGGGCCGCGGCCGCCACCATCGCGGGGGACATCAGCAGGGTCCGGCCCGAGGGCGATCCCTGGCGGCCCTTGAAGTTGCGATTGCTGGAGGAGGCGCAGACCTCGCGACCCTGCAGCTTGTCGGGGTTCATCGCCAGGCACATCGAGCAGCCCGGCTCGCGCCAGTCGAAGCCCGCCGCCCGGAAGATCTCGTGCAGGCCCTCGGCCTCCGCCTCCTTCTGGACCTGCATCGAGCCGGGGACGACGAGCGCCCGCACGCCCTTCCGGACGTGTCCGGTCTTCGCGATGCGCGCAGCCTCGCGCAGATCCGAGAGCCTTCCGTTCGTGCAGGAGCCGATGAAGGCGACGTCGATCGGCGTGCCCATGATCGAGGCGCCGGCGACGAAGTCCATGTACTCGAGCGCCTCCTCGACGCCCGCGCGTTCGTCGTCGGGAACCGAGGCCGGCGTCGGGATCGCCTGGGAGACGCCGACGTTATGTCCCGGATGGATGCCCCAGGTGATCGAGGGCTCGATCGAGTCGCCGTCGATCTCGACCACGTCGTCGTAGGTGCAGCCGGGATCGCTCGCCAGCGCCAGCCAGCGCTTCGCCTTCTCGGCGAAATGCGCGTCGTCGGGCGTGTAGTGTCGGCCGCGCAGGTACTCGACGGTCGTCTGGTCGGGGTTCACGTAGCCGCAGCGCGCGCCGCCCTCGATCGACATGTTGCAGACCGTCATCCGCTCCTCCATCGACATCGCCTCGAGGACCGGGCCCGCGTACTCGTAGGCGTAGCCCACGCCGCCGTTCACGCCGAGCTTGCGGATGATCGCCAGGATCACGTCCTTGGCGTAGACGCCGGGCTGGAGCTTGCCCGTCACCTCGATGCGTCGCACCCGCAGCGGCACGATTGCCATCGTCTGGGTGGCGAGCAGGTCGCGGACCTGGCTGGTGCCGATGCCGAAGGCGATGGCCCCGAAGGCGCCGTGGGTGGAGGTATGGGAGTCGCCGCAGGCGATCGTCATGCCGGGCTGGGTCAGGCCGAGCTCGGGACCGATCACGTGGACGATGCCCTGATGGCCGGACTCGGGGCCGAAGTAGGTGATCCCGTGGTCGCGGCAGTTTCGCTCGAGCTCGCTCATCATGGCCTCGGCCAGCTCGTCCGTCAGCGGCCGGGACTGGTCGTCGGTCGGGATGATGTGGTCGACGGTGGCAAAGGTCCGCTGCGGGAAGCGCACGGGCAGGCCCAGCTCCCGCAGCATGGCGAAGGCCTGGGGGCTCGTGACTTCGTGGATCAGATGGGTCCCGATCAGGAGCTGGGTCTGGCCGGAGGGCAGGTCGCGAACGCGATGCGCCTCCCAGACCTTCTGGAAGAGACTCTTGGGGGGCTGGCTGGTCATGTGTGGCTCTGGTTGCTCTTGCGGCTCGGTGCTTTCGGCTCAGGCGGCTCGATGAGGCTCCATGCGGCCGTGTGATGGGGGCGCCTGGGGCGCCGTGCTGCTCTCCGAGGCCAGCAGGGCTTCGGCGGGCATCGATGGGGCGCCCGGGCCGTCCCCGCTGCCTGGATACGGATGGATAGCACGACCGCGCAGGTCCTCTACTCTCCGGCGCGTCCGAGCAACCGAGAGAGGCTGCCGATTCGATGGAGCTCCTGCATACCGCCCACGTGCCCGCCGGAAAGGGCCCGTTCCCGACGATCCTGGCCCTCCACGGCTGGGGCGCGAGCGCCCACGACCTGCTCGGGATCGCGCCCCGGGTGCTCGACGGCGAGGTGCTCTTCCTGTGTCCGCAGGGTCCGCTGGGGCTCCAGGTGGCCCCCGGGCAGCGGGGCTACGGCTGGTTCCCGCTCTCGGGCGGGAGCGACGTCGACCCCGCGGCGATCGTCGCGGCGCGCGGGGTGCTCGAGGGCTTCCTGGAGGATGCGCTGACGCTCTACCCGATCGATCCCGAGCGGCTGGTCATCCTCGGTTTCAGTCAGGGGGGCGTGATGGCCTACGACCTGGCGCTGGGGCGGCCCGAGCGCTTCGCGGCGCTGGTCGCGCTCTCGTCCTGGCTGCCGGACGCGGTCGTTCGGGGCCTGCCGGAGAACGAGGCCCGGGCCGCGCTGCCGACGCTGCTGATCCACGGCAGTCGGGATCCGATGATCGCGATCGACAACGCCCAGCAGGCCCGCACCCGGCTCGAGCAGCTCGGCCTACAGCCCGCCTGGGGCGAGTACGACATGGGGCACGAGATCTCCGCCCAGGCGCTCCGGGATCTGCTCGGCTGGCTCGTCCAGGGCCCCTTCGCCGGAGTCTCCCGAGGCTGAGAGGCTGAAGCGAGCAAAAGGAGCAGAGGCATCGGGCAGCCTGCTAGATTACGGCGTTCTCCGCAGCCAGCGACCGCTGTGAAGCGGGTCCGCCTGCCCGGGTTTCCCGGCCACGGACTCGTCGCGGGTGGGTCGCTCGGGGAGTCTGCGTCGGGGTGTAGCTCAGTGGTAGAGCCTGA
>CAYWGW010000193.1:0-8073 GCA_964457385.1 uncultured Spirochaetaceae bacterium | reverse complement strand
GCGAGGTGATGGGATTGATCGGGGGCTACGCGCGGCGTCCCATCCGAGACCCGATCCTGATGCGATCGTTGTTGAGCGTATTCGCCAGCCACGCGACCGCCGGCCTTCATCACCGAGCGGCGGGTCTGGAGCTGCGCGCCAATCAGGATCGCTTCGAGGCCCTCGCTCGTCACTCCCAGGATCTGCTCACCGAAACGGATTCGCAGGGCATGCTCACCTACGCCTCCGAGGCTGCGATGGAGGTGCTGGGATCCCGCCCGGACGAGCTCGTCGGACGCCCGGTCTTCGATTTCGTGCACCCCGAGGATCGCCCGGTCACGGCCGCCTCCTTCGAGGCCCTGCTCGCAGGTCGGGAGCCTCCATGCCGTGTCACCCGCGCGCTCCACGCGGACGGAAGCTGGCGCTGGCTCGAGTCCCGCATGAGCGGCTTCCGGACCGCCGACGGCTCCTTCCGCGTACTGAGCCTCAGTCGGGACATCACGCAGCAACGCTACGCCACGCTGGGACGCAACCTCCTCTACAGCGTCGTACAGCACGGCGCGGATCTCGTGCTCGTCTGCGAAACGGACACCACCATCCGCTACGCCAACGCCGTGGCGACCCGGATGCTGGCGGAGGCCGGGGAATCGTCGCTCGAAGGCCGATCGCTGCTCGCGTTCCTGGCCCCAGGCGATGCATCGGCCCTGGAGCTCGAAGTGCTGCCGCAGCTCGAGGAGACCGGGGGTTGGTCGGGCGAGATCGAGCTGATGCGACCGGATTCGACGGAGATGTTGCCCGCGGAGGCTTCCGTCTTCCGGTTCAGCGATCCCGACGCTTCGACCCGACCCCTGCTCGCGGTCACGCTGCGCGACGTCACGGAGCGCCGCGCTGCCGAGGCAGCGCTGCGGGAGACACAGAGTCTGCTCGGGCAGGCCCAGAAGATGGAGGCCGTCGGACGGCTGGCGGGCGGCATCGCCCACGACTTCAACAACCTGCTCACCGCCATCGTCGGCTATGGCGATCTGCTCCTCGACGAGCTGGGCCCGGGGCACCGCGCGCGACGGGATGCCGAGGAGATCCTCAACGCCGCCGAGCGGGCCGGTGGGCTCACGCGGCAGCTGCTGGCCTTCAGTCGCCGGCAGGTGCTGCAGCCCGAGCTGATCGATCTGAATGCGGTGGTGGCCGACATCGATCGACTGATGCGGCGGCTGATCGGCGAGAACATCCAGGTCGTCACGATGCAGGACGGCGGCCTCGCCCCGATCCTCGCCGATCCGAGCCAGATCGAGCAGGTGATCCTGAACCTGGTGGTCAACGCGCGTGATGCCATGCCCCATGGCGGTCGCCTCGTGATCGAGACCCGCAATCTCACCCTCGAGCGGCCGATGCGGACGGATTCGGGACTCCTCGAGGCCGGGGACTACGTCGAGCTCCGGGTGAGCGATACCGGCATCGGCATGGACGCCGCCACCCACGCTCGGATGTTCGAGCCCTTCTTCACGACGAAGACCCCGGATCGCGGCACCGGGCTGGGGCTCGCGACGGTCTACGGCATCGTCAGCCAGAGTGGGGGGCAGATCGAGGCCGAGTCCCGGCCTGGAGAAGGGACGACCTTCCGGGTGTACCTGCCGACCGCGACGGCGAAGCGGCAGCGCGTCCAGCGTCTGCCGGATGCCCCGGTCGGAGCCGCCGTCCGCGGCGAGGAGACCGTCCTGCTCGTCGAGGATTCCGAAGTCGTCCGCGGGCTGGTGGAGCGGACCTTGCGAGCGGCCGGCTATCGGGTGCTCACAGCCGACTCCGCGACGGGCGCCCTGCGACATTGCAGCCGACATCCGGATCCGATCGCGCTGCTCCTGACCGACGTCGTCCTGCCGCGGATTGACGGACCGGAAATCGCTTTACGAGCCAAGGAGATCCGGACAGATCTTCGAGTGCTCTTCATGTCTGGTTTCAGCGACGAAATGCTGCTCGAACACGGCATCTCGCGCGACGAGCCGAATCTGATCGCCAAGCCCTTTGCCCCGAGCGACCTGCTCCAAGCCGTTCGGCGAGTCCTCGACGAGCCTGCCGGCGAGTCGTTCGGAGGGAGGTTTCACGTGGAACAAATATAATTAATACAGATAGTTATAGCCTTATTGAAACAATTCGTTTCAATTTGAAAGTCGGTCTTTCTCCAACACGCTCAACCGCGCCCTGGCTCCACGACGGAGCCTCGGATTGCTGCCGACCCGCGCTCGACCGATGCTTTCGTGGCTCTCGACTTCGGTCGTCATCATTACTTCCCCTCTTCCTTCAACTCGACTTCCAGCTCGGCCTCCAACTCGGCCTGCCTCCCGGAGATCGGACCCCTGGGCAACGCCTGCGACGAGCTGGACGGCAGTAGGCCTTCCTCGAGCAGCGAGAGCAGCTGGGCGACCGCATCCTTGTGGCTTAGGAGCACCGCCCGGACCCGCCGTTCCTGTCCGTAGAGGGCATCACCCAACCGGGCTTCATCGCAGTCGAGCATCACCACCTCGAGCCGCGATGCGTACTCGCGCCGCAGCGCGATCACCTGCCGGTAGAAGCGCGCCGATCCATCGGCACTGACCACGAGGAGCCGTGAGATGCGGACACCGTCGGCACCGGAACGCGTCGCCGCGGTCGCCCGCAGTCCGGCTTCCTCGGAGGCGAGTACGGCGGCGGCGCCTTCGAGCCCACGATGCAGGCGACGGGCTCGACGCGCCGCAGCGAGCTGGTCGAGCAGCGACTTCGCTGCCGTCACCCGGACCAGGGGAGGCTCGCCGCGGCTCGCAGCGGCCCGCTCCTGGGTCCGCCACCAGCGAGCAAGCTCGCGGCCCTGTCCGGCGGCGATCAGGCTGCGCGGCCAGGCCCGGGCCAGCGGCCGCCAATCCGCGTCGTCGCATCCATCCGAGGGCGTCCGCACGGGCGTCCCACCGATCGCGTCCACCGTTCCCCTCGTTCCCGTCTCGTCCATGGTCCGCCCTCCCCGTTCCGAGCTCCGCGCCCCTCGAAGGGTCGGATCGGGTAGCCTGCTGGAGCCCGTCCCGGCGAGGACTGGACTTTCCAGCCTCGGCTTGGAGCCTCCGGAGAAAATGCCCTGTGCCTGCGCGATTCGAACGCTTCAAAGCGCATCCCCACGTCGCCGTCGTTACCCTGGATCGTCCCGAACGGGCCAACGCCCTCGACCTCGAGACCCTGCGCGAGCTGGCGGCCCACTGGCGGCGGATCGATACCGACGACTCGATCCGCGTCGCCATTCTGACGGGCTCCGGGCCAGAATGCTTCTGCGCCGGGATGGACATGCACGACACGATCCCAATTTCCCAGGCGCTGGCGCGCGGGGAGCGCGTAGCGCCCGAGGCCTTCGAAGGGCTGCGATCGATTCCGGCAGCCACACTGGTCGAACGGCCGCTGCGCGTGCCGTTGATCGCGGCCGTCAACGGGCATGCCCGCGCCGGTGGCTTCGACCTGCTGCTCGCTGCACAGATCCGCTACGCCGTGCCGCAGGCGACCTTTGCCCTCGAGGAGGTCGCCCTCGGACTCTACCCGACCGGCCATGCCACCGTCGTCCTTCCCCGGGAGATCGCCGGCTGTCATGCGGCGGAGCTGCTGCTGACGGCGCGCCCGATCGACGCGGAACGGGCGCTCTCGATCGGCCTGCTGAACGAGATCGTAGCCCCGGACGCGCTGCGAACGCGGGCTCTCGAGACCGCCGACCGGATCGCCCGGAACGCGCCCCTCGCCGTGCAGGCGACGCTGCGCGGCATGCGCGAGCTCGAGGGCCGGAATCGCGCCTCGGCCTACGAGCGGCAGGAGGCCCTGGGGCGGCCGCTACGAGGCACCCAGGACGCCCGCGAGGCCCAACACGCCTTCGTCGAGCGGCGGCCACCCCGATTCGTCGGACGCTGATCCGTCTCGTGCCCGGGTTCCACCACCGCAGGGCCGGGGCCGCGCCCAGGTGTGAATCTCCGGGACGTGTCCGGGAGCACGGCGGCCGGCGCGATCGTCCGTGCGCTCGACCTCGACGGCGAGGGCCCCGTCGCGCCCGGTCCAGGCGATCGCGATCGTCTGGGCCCGGACCCGCTCGAGCACGTCGGGGCTCGGCAATCCGCGGGTCGGGTGGCAGGGCGCGCTCACCACCGCGAGGCGTGGGGCCACGGCCTTCAGGAACTCGCGGGTAGTGCTATGTCGACTGCCGTGATGACCGAGCTTGAGCACGTCCGCGGCCAGCCCCTCCGCCTCGCGCCGAGCCAGCACGCGCTCAGTCACCGCGCCGATGTCCGCCGTGAACAGGAAGCGCGTCCCTCCCAGCTCGACCGCCAGGACGAGGGAGCCATCGTTGCGTGAGCGCATCGACGCTCCGGCCGGAGGCCACAGGACCCGCAACGCCAGATCCCCATCGAGGGCCTCGAATCCCGGCTCCGCGCTTCGCCAGCGAACCGCAATGCCATGTCCTTCCGCCTGCTCGGCGAGTCGTACGAGCATCGGATCGAGGCGCGCCACGGCGGGCAGCCACAGCTCGCGCGGCCTGAGCCTGGCGAGGACCTGCTCGGCACCGCCCCGGTGATCGAGGTCCGCGTGGGTCACGACCAGCAGGTCGATGCGTCTCAGCCCCAGGCTGTGCACGGCCCGCACGAGACGCCCCCCACCGCTGCCATCCGGCGGGCCGGGACCCGTGTCGATCAGGATCGAGTGACCCTCGCTCTCGACCAATGCCGCATCTCCCTGTCCGACGTCGAAGAAGACGGCGCGCGGCGCACGGCCGAGCGCCTCTCCCGCCTGGAGAGGCGCCAGACCGACCAGCGCCAGACCGAGCCAGACCAACACGGCCACCGACCCCCGTCCCCGGCGCATCGCGAGCAGCCCGAGCCCGCCCACCGCCGCAGCTGCGATCCAGGGAAGCCAGCCCGGCCGATCCGCGAGCCAGCCCACCGGCTCGAGCGACGCCGTCCGCTCCGCGGCGCGAGCGATCGCGCCGGCCGGCCAGAGCAGCAGCTCGATGGTTCGATCGCTCCAGGGCCCCGTTGGCGCGACGATCGTCCACACCAGAGCCATCAGGGACCCGGGCAGCGTGAACACGGCGATCCACGGAATCGCCAGCGCATTGAAGAGCGGAGCGAGCCACGCAGGCGGCAGGCCGTGGCCCCCCAGAATCCCGACAGTGCCCAGCGAGACGACGAGCGAGACCCTCATGGTCGCGAGCAGGGCACGCGCGGCGAGTGCCCCGCAAGCGGTCGCGAGTCTCACCCCCGATCCGCTGCTCCACGGGCGGGGGTGTGAGGCCGCGGGGTTGTCCTGGCCCGGCTCCATCGCGCGCCCGGATGGGACTTCTGAACGACCCGTCCAGATCCCTCCAGCCCAGAGCGCGAGGCAGGAGCCGAAGGAGAGCTGCGCACCCAGATCGAAGAGCACCGCCGGATCCCGGGCCAGCAGCCCCCCCGCGATCATGCCGAGCGCCGCGACGGGCGCCGGAGAGCGCCCCGTCAGACGCAGCCCCCCAACCAGCAACAGCAGGGCACAGGCCCGACTGACGGAAACACCCGCCCCGCTGAGAGCTGCGTAGAGCGCGGCAGCGAAGACGGCGACCAGTATCGGCAGACCGAACGGTCGACCTCCGCCGAGGCGCTCGAGGACGGACACCCGAAAGGCCGACCGCAGGGTCAGCCAGCCCGCCAGCCCCGCCACGAGGCCCACATGCAGGCCCGACACGGCCAGCAGATGGGCAAGACCGAGCCACTCGAAGGCGGTGCGTGTGGATTCCCGAAGACCATTCCGATCGCCGAGTGCCAACGCTCTGGCCAGCCCGACGCCCTCTGCGCCTGCGAGCACGGTCCATCTCGCTTCGACCCGACGCCGAAGCCCGGCTCGCGTCGCGCGGGCCCAGGATGACAGCCGGTCTGCGGAGCCGGTTGGCCCGGGTCTGGCCAGCACCCAGCTCGGATCGGGCAAACGCGCTCGTGCGGCCAGTCCCCGTCGAGCGGCCGTCTGCGTCGGATCCGGACTCCCGGGATTGCGGGACCCGCCGAGCGGCATGACGCGGAGTCCGAGGCGAACAAAGGCCCCGGGCTGCAGCAGGGTCTCGGCGCGAGAGTAGACGAGTGGCGATGCCGCTCCCGCGCTGGCCCCGGGTCGCGAGCCGGCGGGAATCTCCAGCTGCAATCGCTGCGGCAGGGGCGGACCGCCATCAGCGCTGGCGATCCGATCGAGGAGTACCGTCTCGCCCCAACGATGTGCCCGGCGATCGACGACCCGGGCCTCCGCCAGGCGGATCGCGCCCTCGGCTCCCGCCCGAGCTCGCTCCGCATCCAGCGCAGCCTCCCGCAACCGCTGCGACAGGCTCGACCAGCCGACGTCGAAGCAGATGAGGCCCGCAATCAGCAGCGCGGGCCATCGCCGATCCAATCCCATCCGCCGTCGATCGCGGCGCGCGCCCGCCTGCGCCAGGACGACGACGACCGCGCCGACGCCGGTCGCCCAGCGTGCGAGCTCCGAGGGCCAGGCGCCGCCCCGATCGGCCCATAGGATCCCCCCGACGAGACATAACACCATATAGCCCGGGATCATCGCCCCTCGGCCTCTGTAACCCGGTCATCCGACACGACGGCGCATACGGATCCAACGACGGAGACTCCGATCGAAGGGATCGGGACGCCGATCGCGAGTCCCGGTTCGGGGACAACCTCGCGCAGCCCGCGATGGGCGCCACGGGCGGGACGGAGGTTCACACCACGAGGACGGCGGGCCGCCCGCGTGAGACCGCCACGTCGGAGCAGACCCGTCAATCCACGCCTGAATGGATCAGTGGATCAGCAGAACCAGCGGCGCTCGCGTCCTCAGTTGCCGGTCGTCGGTCTTCGGGTCAGTGCAGCATGCCGCGAGCCGGCCTGGCAGGCTTGGCGCGCATGCGCTGGGCGTAGGCCGAGAGCACCTCGAGCACTTCGTCGAGCTTCTCGAGCTCTCCACTGAAGGCTCCGAGCAGTCGCTCGACCTCCCGGACATCGCGAAGCTGGCGCTCGAGCGCGCTCTGGACCTCGGCCTGGGCCTCGGTCGCGATCCGGGCGCCGAGAATCAGCGCGCGGGCCGAGCCCTCCCCGAGATCCAGCTGCCCCTCGCGGAGTGCCGGCGCCAGACGCGGGACCCACTCCGGCGCAACGCCCTCCTCGACCAGGCGAGCCTCCCACTCGGCGATCGAAGACGGATCGTGCCGCGAACGGACCCGCTCCTGCCCGTCCTTCGCCGCGTACCTCGCGCCGATCCCGCCCAGTCTCCGCATCCAGCTCATCGAGTCCAACCCTTCGGAGCCGTCGCGCGAAGCGACGGAGCACCTGCTCGGAGGACGTCTCCGTCCCCGCGTTCGAACTCCACAAGAGCAAAATCAATGCCACGGACCCGATGGACGCGCCGCCAGGCGACCCCATCCCGATCAGCTCTCCACCAACGCATACGAGACGCCCACGACGCGGGGACGACGTCTCGGCCCCCGAGGCAGCCGGGACGTGCGCAGCACGAAGGAAGGCGATTGCTCTGTCTGGGCAAATCGGGTGCGTCGGAGCGGCGGGATCTGTCCCCCAGCGGACTCCAGGCTCCCGTTACGGGTGACGACCGCAACTCCCCGAAGTCGGGCGCAAGCGGGGGCGTGTCGGCCAGGCGCCCGTCCCCATTCCCCCGATCGAAGGGGTGCCGGGATGGGCTCTAAGGTCGCCAGGCCATCGGGACGCGGGCGTCGTCCGCCTCCGCCTCGAGCACCTGGAGCTGGCGGTCGACCTCCTCGATCGCCTCTTCGAGCTGGGCCCTGCGCCGCGCGCGTCCGGGGCCCGACTCGTCCAACGCCTTCTCGAAGGCCCGACGGCGCGCGTGGAGCATCGCGAACTCGCCACGCCATTGGGACTCGCTGCGTCCCCCGAGCAGCCGTCCCGTCTCCGCCATCCCGTTCGGGCGCAGCGTGACGATCCCAGCGGCGGGATCGAAGTCGTATCGGAAGTGGTTGAAGAACGAGAGCCCCAGCAGGCCGACCTGCATCGACCGACTGACCGAGGCGGGCACGTTCTCGACCCGTGCACTGCCGAGCTGGACGCTCGAGAGATTGATCACGGG
>CAYWGW010000192.1:0-8087 GCA_964457385.1 uncultured Spirochaetaceae bacterium | reverse complement strand
GCAAGGTTCGAAGAGGTGAATCGAGGACGAGCGGCATAATCAACTTGTCCACTTTTTCGGGGCAAGGTCAGCCCTTCACCTCGACCGTCTGGCTGAAGGCCACGAGCATCACGAGACCGGGCGGACAGACGAGACCTTCGTAGCCGTAGGCGCGGGCGTAGCGCGCGTTCTTGGCCAGCGGATGCGTCGTCATCGCGAACTCGGTAAACGTCGTGAACAGACCCTCCGTGATGGTCTTGCCGCCTTTGTGGCGGAAGATCTGACCCGGCTGGAAGTCTTCCAGGAAACGGCCGGTCCTCTTGCGGATCCGGCCGACAGGCCTTGCAACCGCTCGTAAGGAGCCCGCAACCACTTCGGCAGGCGGCACAGGAGGAAGTCATGGAATCGTCGGCGTCTTCACGCGAGGTGGCACTCGGCGCTCTACACGAGCCGAATGTGGGCGCGGGTGCCTCGCTGCCCGGAGTCGTCCTGGTGCACGACGTCTGGGGTCGCTCGGCCCATAGCCACGCGTTGGCGTCGCAGCTCGCGGCGGCGGGCTTCGCGGTGCTCGAGATCGATCTGTATCGTGAGCTCGGGCCGGTCGAGATCGACGATCCCGGACGCTTCATCCGGGGTCTCTCGGATCCGCAGGTGCTCGCCGACCTCGACGTCGGAGGTCGTTGGCTCGAGCAGCAGGAGCGCAGCCGCGGGCGCAAGGTCGGCGTCGTCGGGGTCTGCATGGGCGGCAGCTACACCCTGTTGGCGGCCTGCCTGTCCGATGTCTTCTCGGCGGCGGCTCCCTTCTACGGGATCCTCTCCTACGACCACGGCATGCTGGCGGATCCCACCGGACGCGACCTCGTCCGGAAGCCGCACGCGCCGCTGGAGGTCGCCGAGCGGCTGCGGATGCCACTGCTCGCTGCCTTCGGCGCTGAGGATGCGATCGTGCCCCAGGCCGACGTCGACGCGCTGGAGGTCGCGCTCGAGCGCAGCGGAACGCGCTTCCGCATCGACCGCTATGCCGGCGCGGGCCACGCGTTTCTCAATCACACCCGCCCGGACGCCCATCGACCGGAGGCGGCGGCCGAGGCGTGGCTGCGGCTCGTCTCGTTCTTTCGGGAGACCCTGGCATGAGCGTCTCCGCTCTCGCCACCGTCTCTGTCGCCGGCTCCGTCTTGGTCCGCGTCGGGGCCTGCGCCTCGGGCAGGCGCTCGAGCCGGGTCGCGGGCCGGGCGAGGACCAGGGCCAGGGTGCGTTGACGCATGAGATGACGCGTGGCGGAGATCTCGAGTCGCAGGCGTCGGGCCTCGCGATCCTGCAGCGCCGCCACGAAGGCCACGCTCTCCTGTCCTTCGGCGAGCGCTTCCAGGGAGGTCCACCAGGGTCCCGGCTCGTCGTCGGGGACGAAGCCTCCGAGCTCGATACCGATCAGGGCGTCCCGTGCGACTCCGAGGGCGGCGCCGGCGGCGGGGTTGGCGTCGACGATCTCGCCGCTGTCGACGTCGATGGCGAAGTAGAGATCGGCCACTCGATCGATGGCGGCGGTCACCGCGCGCCGGGAGACCCGGGGACGGCCACTGCTCCTGCGTCCGGTTCCGGTCGTGCGGATTGCGAGGCGGAAGGCGTCGAGCAGGGGCGACAGGGCGGCGGAGACAGACCGAGCGTCCGGTCCTGCCAGGACACCCGCCGACTCGACCCAGCAGCCGAGCAGTGCCATCACTCTCCGCTCGTTCGGTCGCAGCCCATCGAGCACCGGCCGCGGTGCCTCACCCCGCATCAGGGCGGTGGCGGTGAAGGTGCGGAAGCGACGCAGGGTCTCGGCCTCGGGGCCCGAGGCGGTCGGCGCGGCTGCCCCGAGTCGCTCGCTCATGACGCGTTCGATCTCGAGGCGATGGGACATCAACCACGAGGCGAGATCACGATTCAGCGTGCCCGTTACCGGATCCGACACCCGGTGAAGCTAGCAGGCCCGACCCCGGGCTCGGCCAGCAGCAGCGCGGCGCGCAGGCGCGCCCCTCCCCCCCTGCGCGGCCCGCCCCCGCACGTCTCGCGCTGAGCGGATCGCGGTCCGCGTCCGGGGTCGACGATCGACCCAGGGGGGAAACGCAAGGGCCTGTGTCGATCCAGCCTCAATCCAGGGTCGGGTCCACCCGATCGACCGACCATGAGCGACCAAGCCGCGGCTACCCGATCGATTCTCTGTGACGCCTCGAGCGACGCCTTCGCTCCCAAGACCCGGGAGATCCTCGGGCGCCTGGGCTACGCCCTCATCGATCCCGGCGAGTGGGAGGTGCAGCAGCGGCGCCAGCCCGAGCCGCGACTCGACCTGCTCCTGCTGGACGATCGGCGTCTGGGCGAGAGCGAGGTCTACCAGGAGGAAGAGGGAGATTCCGTTCCGATCGTGCTGCTCTCGGGACGCCACGGGGCGACGGGCGCCGACTCTCGCGTGGTGGGCGCCGTCAAGCGCCCGGCCGGCCTCCACGATCTCTACCGCCTCATCCAGCAGATCTTCGAGGACACGCCGCGCTCGACCCCACGCATCGCCACCCAGCTTCGGGCCCGCTGCGGGCGGGGTGAACACGAATGGGATGGACGTGTGCTGTCGCTCTCCGAGAACGGCTGCCTGATCCGTTCGCCCGAGCTGATCCCGCTGGGACAGAAGATCAAGCTCGATCTGATGCTGCCACAGAGCGGTCCCGTGTCCCTCGACGCCGAGGCGGCCTATCAGCTGCTGCCCGACATCGGATTGGTCTTCAATCGGCTCTCCCCCGCCCATCGCGAGACCCTGGGCCGATTCGTCGCCCAGGCGTTGCTCGCCGCCGTCTGAGCCGTCTGAGCCGTCTGGCCGTCCGACCGTCCAGCGAGACGAAGGGGTCTCATTCCGGCTGATCCCGCCGCGGCCGGGTGGGCCGCGGCCGCCGCGCGGGGCCTGGCCGCGCGGCGTCGGACCGCGTGAGATCCGGCCGGGTGAGGGGGGCCTTGCATCCCCGGCGTCGGACCAGTAACACCGGGCCACGTGATCCATCGTGAAGGGTCGTCACGTCGGCTGTCGACGGATTCGACGACGCGTCCGACGTTCTTCCGTGAACCACCCCGAGGCTCCAGGTGACCAGCGACCGCAGTCCCGAAGAGATCCACCGCGAGATCCAGCGCCGTCGGACCTTCGCGATCATCTCCCATCCCGACGCGGGCAAGACCACGCTGACCGAGAAGCTCCTGCTCTACGGCGGGGCGCTGCGGGAGGCGGGGGCGGTGCGGGCCCAGAAGGCCGCCCGGCATGCGACGAGCGATTGGCTCGAGCTGGAGAAGCAGCGGGGCATCTCGGTCTCGAGCTCGGTCCTGCACTTCGACTTCGAGGGGCATCGGGTGAACATCCTCGACACCCCCGGCCACCGCGACTTCAGCGAGGATACCTACCGGACGCTGATGGCGGCGGACAGCGCGGTGATGCTGATCGATGCCGCCCGGGGCGTCGAGGCCCAGACCCGCAAGCTCTGCGAGGTCTGTCTGCTTCGCCGGATTCCGATCTTCACCTTCGTGAACAAGATGGATCGCCACGGCCGCGACCCCCTCGACATCATGGGCGAGATCGAGGACGTGCTCGGCATGGACGTGGTGCCGGCGAACTGGCCGGTGGGTGCGGGCAGCGATTTCCGCGGCATCTACGATCGTCTCGCCCGCCGTCTCGTGCTTTTTTCCGGCGGTCGTCATGGCACCCACCGGGTCGAGGAGGACATCCTCGAGGGCGAGCCCGGGGACGTCGCGCTGCAGCAGCGGATGGGCACCTTCGGCCGGGACGTGCTCGAGGGGCTCGAGCTGCTCGAGGGCGCGGGGGCGGAGCTCGACGCGGAGCGCGTGGCGACGGGTCGCCAGACGCCGATGTTCTTCGGGAGTGCCCTCACGAACTTCGGCGTGCATCCGTTTCTCGAGCGATTTCTCGAGATGGCGCCGGCGCCGGTCGCGCGGGAGAGCGGCGGCCGCCCGATCGATCCCGCGAGCCATCCCTTCTCGGGCTTCGTGTTCAAGATCCAGGCGAACATGGATCCGGATCATCGCGATCGGGTGGCCTTCGTCAGGGTCTGCTCAGGTCGCTTCGTCAAGGGCAGCCAGACCACGCATACCCGCACGGGCAAGCTGGTGCGTCTGTCGAACTCGACGCTGCTGATGGGCAAGGATCGTGCGGAGGTCGAGGAGGCCTTTGCCGGAGACGTGGTCGGCCTCTTCGATCCCGGGCTCTTCCGGATCGGCGACACCCTCGCCGACGAGCCGGAGCTGGCCTACTCGGGGATACCCATCTTCGCGCCCGAGGCCTACATGCGGGTCGAGGTGGCGGGTGTCCAGAAGCGCAAGGCCCTCGAGAAGGGCATCGAGCAGCTCGTGCAGGAAGGCGTCGTCCAGCTCTTCCGCGAGCCCGAGGGCGGGTCGGCGAGCTGGATCCTCGGCGCCATGGGGCCGCTGCAGTTCGACGTCATGCAGCACCGGCTGAAAGGCGAGTACGGCGTGGACCTCAAGCTCTCGCGTCTGCCCTTCACGGTCGCCCGCTGGCCCCAGGCGGGCTTCGATCCCGACGCCTTCCGCTACTCGGAACGGATCCGTGTGGTCCGTGATCGGGACGATCGCTGGGCCCTGCTGGCACACAATCTCTGGGACGTGGAGCGGCTGCTCGAGCGGAACGAGGATCTGGTGCTCGCCGAGACGCCCGACCCCGCGCTCTTCGAATCTGCGCGCTGAGCGCCGAGTGCGCGCAGACCGGCGCGCACTCGCCTCAGCCGGACGACCGTCCCGTCACGGCTCGCTCGATTGCCCGGGAGAGATCGCCGAGGGCGAAGGGCTTCTCGAGAATGCCCTCGATCTCCATCCGACTCGCCTCCTCGAGGACGTCGACCGTGGAGAATCCCGTCATCAGCAGGATCCGAAGGTCCGGCAGTTCCTCCCTCAACGCCGCCGCCACCTCGATCCCCTGCATCTCCGATCGCAGCATCCAGTCCAACAGCAGTACGTCGGGCCGGAACTCGCGTCCGATCGCGATCGCCTCCATTCCCGTCTCGGCCATTCGGACGCCCATCCCCTGATGGCAGAGGAATCGACCGAGGTACTCGCGATAGGTCGGCTCATCGTCCACGACGAGGATCCGCAGGGCGGTGGCCTCGCTCGCATCGCTCATCCCGATCCGCCGGACGGTCGACCCGCCGATGGCTTCGCTTCCAGCCTCTCGATCACCGCCCGCACCAGGATCGGCCAGGCGATCGTCGCGTCCGCGTGGACCTCGACGTGACGCCCGCCTTCACTCGCGGGCACGAACTTGCCCCAGGAGACCCCCTCCGTATAGCTGCAGCCCGAGAGTCCGCCCCAATGCTCGGGCTCCGGGCAGATCCGGATGGCATAACGATATCGGCGCATGGGCTCGTCGATGCCCAGGCGATCGGCGCTGATCTCGAGGTAGGGCGAGACCTGTTGAGCCCAGTTTCGGGGTACGCCGCCGCCGATCGTGAAGATGCCGATCCGGTCGTGCTGGCGGATGTGGTCGGCGAAATGCTCGAGGTCGAGGAAGGGGTCGAAGCCGAAGGGCTGCTCGCCTCGCATGATGCGGCGCCGGTTGTGGATCGCGAAGTCGAGCCCGAGCTCGGAGTCGCTGAAGGCGGGCACGTAGACCGGGACGTTGCGAGCGACCGCGCTCCGGAGGACCGCGCGGCCCGCGTCGTGGTCCTCGAGGAAGCGGCCCATGCGGGCGAGCAGGTCGTGGCTGCAGAGCGTCGTTCCGGGCTCGACTTCGGCGAGCACGCGGCTGAGCATCTTCTCGGTGTCGTCGAGGTTGCGCTCGAGCTCGATCGTGTCGTAGACACGGTTGTAGCCCTTCTGGAAGAGCTCTTCGTCCTTCATGCCCGGGCGGTGCTTGAAGTGGAGCAGGCCGGCCCCCTCGACGAATCCGTGGGTCATCAGGGCGCCGGTGGCGACGACCGCCTGGACCCAGCCGCGATCGATCATCTCGCAGAGGACCAGACCCTGCTTCGCGATCGTCATGGCGCCGGAGATCGTGACCACGCGGAAGCAGCTCTCGTCCCGGACCATCGCCTCGAGCGTGGCAGCAGCTTCGCCGAGACGCCGTCCGCCGAAGGCGGTATTCGCCATCGCACCCAGGAGGGCGTCGACCGAATCGAGTCGGCCCACGTCGAGAGGGACGAGGGGCTCGAGCCCGTCGTCGTGTCCGGTGCCGAAGTTCCTGGGATCACGTTCCATCAGTACTCCTCGAGTTCATGCGTTGAGCCTGCCCGCAGGGTCGTCGGGGCGGGCAGGCGGAAAGGGCTCAGACGTCCGATTCGGGTCGGGCGACGAGACGGGCGGGATCGTGGATCGGGAGCGAGCAGTGGCTCCCGTGACAGAGATAGGCGGTCGGTCGGTCGTCGATGGCGTCCCGCCCCCGGAGCCAGTCCTCTGCCACACCCAGCGGTGTCGGCTCGTCCGGAGACCAGACGACGATCGCATCTTCGGGTCGCAGGACCCGGCGTGCCCGCTCCGCCAGCCGACGCGTTGCTTCGGCCTCCGGCTCGCCCACGACGACGGCGACCGTCGTGCCCCGGGCGCGCAGGGCGATCGCACGGAGCAGGGTCGGAAAGGCGGCGGATGCGCGTTCGAGAAGGAGTCCCTGCTCGCGGATCGCCGCCTCGACGAAGGCGTCGATCTCGGAAGCGCCGGAGAGCGCGGCCACCCGCGTGAGGCCGAGCAACGCGAGGCCGGCGGCGTCCGGCGTCGCACCGTCGTGATCCGAACGCGGCCGATGGATCAGCCTCTCTCCGTCCGAAGGCGTCAGATACAGCGTCCCCGTCTCGGGGTCGGCGAAGCGCTCCATGATCTCGCGGGCGAGCCAGAGCGCGGGCTCCAGCAGCCGGTTGCCGGCGCCCGCGCGCTGGAGATCGAGGCAGGCGGCGAGCATCGACGCGTGGTCGTCCAGGAAGCCCGCGACGTGAGTGGCGCTTCCGTCGTGCACCCGCTGGAGTCGGCCCTGGGCGTCGATCATCTGGTCGAGCACGAAGGTCGCCGCCCGCAGGCCGTCCGCGAGCATCGAGGCGTCCCCGGTCACCACACTGGCGCGGGCCAGCCCCGAGACGACGTAGCCATTCCAGGCGGCGACCCGCTTCGGGTCGGTGGCGGGCGGGACGCGCGCGCGCCGCCGTTCGAGGAGCCGAGCGCGGGCGTCGGCGAAGCGCGGCCTGGGGGCGCGGGCTTCGTCCACGAGATGGCTGGTGCCGTGCTCGAAGTTGCCCTGGGGCCGGACGCCGTAGGCGGCGCAGAAGGCATCGGCCTCCGAGCCGAGGACCTCCTCGATCTCCCTCCGGGTCCAGACGAAGAAGCGCCCCTCGACGCCCTCGCTGTCGGCATCCTGGCTCGCATGATAGGCGCCGTCTTCGGCGCGCATCTCCCGACGCAGGTAGTCCACCGTCTCGCGGATCGGCCAGAGCAGCTCGTCGGTCTCGTGGCTGCGGCGGGCGAGCTCGGCGTAGACGGACAGAAGCAGGCCCTGGTCGTAGAGCATCTTCTCGAAGTGCGGGATCGTCCAGGCGGCATCGACGCAGTAGCGATGGAAGCCGCCTCCGAGCTGATCGTAGAGTCCGCGTCGGGCCATCTCGCGTGCCGTATGCGCGAGGAAGCGGGCCGCGCGGGTCGCCTCGTCCTCGTCGAGGAAGTCGAGGGCCGCGATCAGCAGCTCCAGATTCGTCGGAGTGGGGAACTTGGGCGCCTGCCCGAAGCCTCCGTGAACCGGGTCGGCGCCTTGCAGGATCGCTCGCGCGGCCTCGCGTACGATCTCGGGACCGGCGGCGTTTCCCGCTCCATCTTCTCCACCTTCGGGTCGGGCCGCGAGCGCCGCCGCGATTCGGTCGGCGTTCTCCTCGATCTCGTCGCGCTGTTCCCGCCAGGCGCGCATCACGGCCTCGATCACCTCGGGAAAGCCCGGCATGTCGCCGCGCCGTTTGGGCGGGAAGTAGGTCCCTACGTAGAACGGGCGCCCGTCCGGTGTGCAGATCGCATGGAGCGGCCAGCCGCCGCGTCCGTGCAGACGCAGTGCTGCGTCCATGTAGATCTGGTCGACGTCGGGCCGCTCCTCGCGATCG
>CAYWGW010000191.1:5137-8125 GCA_964457385.1 uncultured Spirochaetaceae bacterium | reverse complement strand
CGCGATGCCGTCGAGAACGAGGCGCGCATCGCCGCACGGCTCGACCATCCGCGGGTCGTGACGATCCGGAACGCGGACTGGATCGAAGGCCGCTTCGTACTGGTCACCGACCTCGCCCGGGCCAGCCTCGACGCCTGGGCCGGCGCCCGACGCTCGCCGGCGCTGGCGCTCGGGATCGTGCTCGACGTGGCCGAGGGTCTCGCCTACGCCCACTCCCAGGGCCTGATCCATCGCGACATCAAGCCCGCCAACATCTTCCTCTACGAGGGACGCCGGGCGAAGCTCGGAGACTTCGGCACCGCCCGCCTCGCGCCCGAGGGCACCCATCTGCTGACGGAGGTCGGCACCTTCGGCTACATGGCGCCCGAGCACGCCTACGGCCGCCCCTCCTTCGCCTCCGACGTCTTCAGCCTCTGCCTCACGGCCTATCAGCTGCTCTCGGGCCAGCTCCCGACGTGGCCCTTCGAGTGGCCCTTCGAGGGGCATGCGCGCTTCATGAAAACGTGTCCCGAGCCCGTCGCGAAGGTGATCCGCAAGGGACTGCGACTCGGCCTATCGGACCGCTGGCAGGACGGCATCGAGCTCCATCGCGCACTGGCTCGCGCGCTCGATCGCGGTCTGAGCCGGAAGATCGCCGATCCAGGCGGGACCCGGTCGCTGCGGCGGCCGCAGCCGACCCGGAACGTCTCGGATCCCTTCGCGCTCGAGACCCATTGGTTCCGGAAGCGCTTCGGCCGGATCTTCGATACCCGCTTCGACTGCTGCGCCTGCGACGGGCCGATCGCGGAGTCGATGAGCTTCTGCCCCTGGTGCGGCACGGCGCGCAACTCCTTCATCGAGGTGACTGCCTACCCCCTGGTCTGCCCCGACTGCGAGCGCGGCGTGCGGCCCGAGTGGAGCGCCTGTCCACGCTGTCCGACGGGTCGCTTCGTCTCGAATGGCAAGCCGATCCCGACGGAACCGCGCGCGGTGAGGCTCTGCACCCGGAAGGATTGCCTCACACCCCTGCGGCCCTTCATGCGCTACTGCCCCGGATGCAAGCGGAAGGTCGGTCGCCCCTGGCGGATCGGCGGACTGCCCCAATGCGGACGCTGTCGCTGGGCGATCGTGCCTCGCTGGCGCTTCTGTGCCTGGTGCGGAAAGCGCAATACGGCGGCCCTCGACGTCTCCCTGGTCCGCCGGGGCCGTGACCCGGCCTGAGCCTTCAGTCGGGGCGGGAATCCGACTCCGGCTCGAGCCCGGACTGGGCATCCGACCGGCGGCGCAGGACACAAGCGATCCCGGCATCCCGCAACGCTGCCTCCAGGGGCAACAGATCCACCCGCGCGCCGCGACGCACGACGCCGGGAAGCCGCCGGATCAGGTCTGCCCGCTCGGACCGCTTGATCCGGAGGATGCGAATCAGCTGTCGCAGGGGCACCCGCGCGTCCGGGTCCGCGGGATCACTGGCGGCGACGATCGGCGGTAGCTCGACGAAGAGCTCCCAGCTCTGCCGTGCACGCTCCTGTTGAGCCAGGTCTCGGGCTTCGGGCCGGCTCCTCATCGACGATCCTCCCTGCGAGCGCGCAGATTGACCGATCCCCTGCATCGGCGCCGCGTGCACTAGACTCGCCGATCCACGCGACCGGGACGAGGGGACGAGGCTGGCGCGCCCGTTCCGGCCGGTCGCCAACCCACCCGAGGAGGACGGTCCCGTGTTCCCGATCCGCCGGCTGCGACCCCTTCTGGCTCTCTTCGGCGTGGGTTGCCTGTTACTCGGATGCGTCGGATGCATCGGGCGACTGGGCGCGACATCCGTCCGTCTGAGCCGCAGTCACTACAACATGGCCGCCCAGGAGACGACTGCCCAGGAGCTGCTGATGAACCTGGTCCGGCTGCGATATCGGGATACGCCCTACTTCCTGCAGATCGCGAGCCTCTCGACCAATCTGAGGCTCGGCGGCGAGCTCGGCGCCGGCGGCAGCCTGCCGAGCTCGGGCCCCCGCACCGCGACCATCGAGGGTCTGGTCGGCTACGAAGAATCTCCCACCGTCACCTACGTACCCCTGGTCGGAGATCGTTTCGTGACCCAGCTGCTGGAGCCCGTGGGTCTCGACGTGCTGATGCTGCTCTCCCACTCGGGCTGGTCGGTCGAGCGCTTCTTTCGGCTGCTGGTCCAGGAAATCAATGGAATTCCGAATGCGCCGACCGCCTCGGGGCCGACGCCGTCGGAGAAGCCGGACTTCGAGGAGTTCCTCCAGGTCACCGAGCTCTTCCGCGTCCTGCAGCAGAAGCGCCAGCTGGCCCTGACCCAGGGCAAGCCCGGAGTCGACGGGGGGATGCCTCGAACCTATCTCCACTTCAGCGAGACTGCGCTCTCGTCGCCGGAGTTCCTGGATCTCGCGCAACGGCTTCAGCTCGACGACCGCCGGCGGGTCTTCGAGCTCACCGTAGGCGTCGGCGCCCGCTCCCCGGGTCGGGTCAACCTGGTGCTGCGATCCGTGCTCTCCGCGCTCTTCTACGCGTCCCAGGGCGTCGAGGTTCCCGAACGGGATCAGGATGCAGGGCGGGTCACGACGACGCGTCTGGCGGGCGGGGAGCCCTTCGATTGGGGAGACCTGACCGGCTCGTTGCTGAGGATCCGCAGCGGCAAGCCATCGACATCACCCTATGCCGCCATCCGATATCGTGGCAGCGACTTCTACATCGACGACAGCGACCTCGAATCGAAGTCGACCTTTTCCATGCTGAACCTGGTCCTGGCGCTGCAGGCCGGAGATCTGCCCTCGACCGGCCCCCTGCTCACGCTGCCGGTCTCCCAGTAGCGGTCGACGAAGCCGAAGACATCGGGCTACCGTTCGGCTACCCCCTGCCCACCGGATACCCTGTGTGCTGGCTCGCCTGTACTCAACGCTGCTCGCGACATGTCCTTCCCCTGGCAGCCCGGTGCGTCCCGCGCGACGCGCGCCCCTCGTCGCTGTCCTGATCCTCTGCCTCTCCCTCTGCCTC
>CAYWGW010000191.1:0-5037 GCA_964457385.1 uncultured Spirochaetaceae bacterium | reverse complement strand
CCTCTGCCTCTCCCTCTGCCTCGCTGCCGTCGCCCAGAATGCCGTCGCACAGCCAGTGGAGGAGCCGCGGGGGCCCCGCGCCACTCCGGCCGAGACCACGACGAACGCGGCGAAGACCCTCCAAGCGGCCACCGACGCTGCGGACACCGGTGGCAGCGATGTCGGGACCGAAGTCGAGTTGGAGATCGAGCGCGCGGCGATCTCGATCCTGGGCACTCGGGTCGACCCGGGGACGCGGCAGCGCCTCGTCCTGCGCGTCACCGAATCCTTCGTGGGCGCGCTCGTCGAGACGCCCGTGATCGTCACGGCCGGAAGCGAGCCCGGGCCCACCCTATGCGTCGTGGCCGGCATCCACGGCGACGAGATCAACGGCGTCGAGATCGTCCGTCGCCTGATGACGAAGGTCGACCCGGGGCGACTCCGGGGCAACCTGATCGCCATCCCGATCGCCAACATCGCCGCCTTCCGACGCGGATCGCGCTACTTGCCGGATCGACGGGATTTGAACCGTTTCTTCCCCGGACGTCCCTTCGGCAGCTCGGCCTCGCGCATCGCCCACGCCCTGTTCACCCAGGTGGTCGAGCGCTGCGACGGGCTGGTCGACCTGCATACGGGCTCGTTCCTGCGCACGAACATCCACCAGCTGCGCGCCGACCTCTCCCACGAAGGTACCGCCATGCTCGCCCACGAGTACGGCCCCGAGGTCATCGTCCACCATCGTGGCGGCGCCGGCACCCTGAGAAGAGCCGCCACCGACGCCGGCATCCCGGCCGTGACGGTCGAGGCGGGCCAGCCTTCGCGCTTCGACCGAAACGAGGTCGAGAAGGCGCTCCGGGGTTTGAAACGCTTGCTCGCGGCCAGAGGCATGATCGAGAGCAACGAAGCGACGCCGCCCGCTCCCCCCTCCGTCACGTACTTCCGGACGAGTTGGACCCGCTCCGATCAGGGGGGCATCCTGGTCTCCGAGGTCGAACTCGGAGACGAGGTGAACCCCGGGGATCTCCTCGGCACGATCTCGGATCCCCTTTCCGGCGATGTCGAGTCGCTTCACGCGCCCCACGCGGGCCGGATCATCGGGATGGCCTTCGATCAGCTCGTCATGCCCGGCTTCGCTGCCTATCACATCGGCCTGAGGCCGATCCCCGGCTCACGGCTGCCCGACCCCTCGTCCGAGAACGCAGAGGAACTCGACGAGCCCGACCATGATGATCCCGACGACCCGGATCTCGAGGAGCGACCCGAGTAGGGGGCCTTCCCGGAGCCGACTACGAGACCAGTCGACGGCGGATGTCGTCGTAGGCCCTGCGCAGCTCGTCGACGAGCAGGCCGGCGGCGCTGCGGACCTCCTTCACCGCCGCGCCCGACTCGCGGGCCACCTGCCTCGCCTTGGCCTCGAGATCCTCCCAACGGGCCTCCAGCTCTTCCCAGCGCTCCTCCGCCTCGAGGCGCCCGAGATGGGCCTTCACCCGGATCTCGTCACGAAGGCGCCGGAGCTCCTCCAGCTCCCTTTCCAACCGGGACGACTCATCGCTCATCGTTCCTCCCCTCCCGCTCGCCGCGTCTTCTTCGTGCGTGCTGCGGGATTCTTCATGGCCTGGCTGGCGGCCGGCCCTGCCCGACCCTGTCTGCAGAGCCTCTGGATCCCTCCGTCGATTGAATCGCCACCGGGGCGACGAGCGCAAGGGGTGGAGCCCGATCCAGCGCCGATTCCCGCCCGAATCGAAGGGAGAATCACGCGCGAAGGCTGGCGAAATCCCTCGCAGCCCGGAAATCTCTGCCCTCGAGGACGGAGGGATCTGGTGGGAGAATCGGAGCATCGGAGCCGAGGAGGGAAGCGCGGTGGCGAAGTCGAGTACGAGAAAGCCGGTGGGTTCCAAATGGGTCGAGGAGATCGAGCGCGAGATCGAATCGCTTCGGGATACGCGTGCGGAGATCCGACGGCGCTTGAACGAGCTCGACCTCGAGGGTGAGGCTCTCTGGGAGGACCAGGAGAATCGATGGCGACGACTCGAGGTGAAGCTGCGAAAGCTCATGGCGCGCTCGACGGATCACGTCCACCCCGGTCTCGCCACGAACATCGAGAACCTCGTGGCCGGCCTGGACGAGACCTATCAGGATCTCGATTCGCTCCTCGATTGACGGCGCTGATGAAGGGGTCGTACGTTCTCAGGGCCGGGCGGCCTTGCTCGGCAAATCGCGAGCGGCTCCCGCCCTCGTTCATCCCAACCTCCGCGATTTTGCGAAGCCGGCTTCGAGACACATTGACGCGGGCGACGAGATCGCCTTCGATACGCCCATGACCCTCATGCAGGAATCCTTCGACGAAGACGATTTCGATGGTGACCGCGGGACCGTGCGCGGACGCCCCCCGCAGATGCGCGAGGTCTCGTGAAGGAGATCGACGTCTCGGATTTCGAGTCGAAGCTGGTTCTTCGGAGACTCCGTCCAAGCGACTACGAGGCGATGGTGGAGCTCGAGCACCATTGCTTTCCGGGCCAGCTTCCCTGGAACCGGGAGCATTTCGAGAGCCAGATTCGCCATTTCCCGGAGGGCCAGATCTGCCTCGAATACGACGGCGAGATCGTGGCCACGGCCTCGTGTCTGATCGTGGATTTCGGCGACTACGACGCCTGGCACAGCTGGCGGGAGATCGCAGACGACGGCTTCATCCGGAACCATGAAGACGAGGGCGACACGCTCTACGGGATCGAGATCATGGTCCACCCCGAGTACCGGGGCTATCGACTCTCCCGGCGCCTCTACGACGCACGCAAGGCGATCGCCCGAGAGCGCAACCTGCGTCGGATCATCATCGGCGGACGCATCCCCGGCTACGCCGCCTATGCCGACGAGCTGAGCGCCACGGAGTACGTCGAGCAGGTCGTCGGCCGCAAGATCTACGATTCCGTCCTCACGGCCCAGCTCTCGAACGGATTCGCGTTGCAGGGTCTGATCCCAGACTACCTCCCGGACGACGCGGAGTCCCGCGGCTACGCGACCTACCTGGAGTGGCGCAATCTCGACTACCGGCCCGATCCCGGTCGCAAGCTCCGATCCGTCTGGAATCAACGACTCAGCCTCGTGCAGTACATGATGCGTCGGATCGATTCCTTCGACGAGTTCGCCAGGCAATGCGAGTACTACGTCGATACCGCCGGCGACTATCACTCCGACTTCGTGCTCCTCCCGGAGCTCTTCACGACCCAGCTCCTCTCGCTGATCGAGGAACGACGGCCGGGCCTCGCCGCCCGGAAGCTCGCCGAGTACACGCCCCAGTATCTGGAGCTCCTCTCGGATCTCGCCCTCAAGTACAACGTCAACGTGATCGGCGGCTCGCAGTTCGTAGAGGAGGAAGATGCCCTCTACAACGTCTCCTTCCTGTTCCGGCGGGACGGCTCGATCGACAAGCAGTACAAGCTCCAGGTCACGCCGAACGAGGCGCATTGGTGGGGCGTCCAGGGGGGCTCGCAGCTCAACGTGATGGACACGGATCGCGGCAAGATCGCGATCCTGATCTGCTACGACGTCGAGTTCCCGGAGCTCGCCCGGATCGCGGCGGCCAAGGGCGCCAACATCCTCTTCGTGCCCTTCAACACGAACGACCGTCTCGGCTACCTCCGGGTCCGGAGCTGCGCCCAGGCCCGGGCGATCGAGAACCAGGTCTACGTCGCTGCCGCGGGCTGCGCAGGCAACCTGCCCTCGGTCCAGAATGCCGACATCCACTACTCCCAATGCGCCATCTTCACACCCTCGGACGTCGGCTTCGCACGGGACGCGATCGCGGCCGAGAGTACGCCCAACATCGAGACCGTGCTGACTCACGACGTCGACATCGAGCTGCTCCACCGCAACCGCGCCAACGGCACCGTCCGGCCCTGGACCGACCGTCGGCAGGACCTCTATCGCGTCCATTGGTTCGATCCCGACGGCGCGGAGCACCAGACCTGAAGGTGGACGCTAGTCGGGGTCCGGGGGCGGGCGACGAGAACCGCGACGGAAGAATCCCTGCGCTTCCTTTCCAAAGCTACCGAGCCCCCTCCGCAATCCCGCGATCCAACGACGGGCCCAGACGAACTCCGTAGCCAGCAGAGCGAGCGCCGCCGCCAGGACCAGCATTCCGGGACCGGGCAGCACCAGGAGCGCAATCCCCACCACCGCCAGGGTCGCGGCGGCCATCACCACGAAGATCCGCCGGATCTGGCGGATCGCCTGCCAGGCGAGCTCTTCGACCTCCTCCGTCCGGGGAACCCATCGCCCGGGCCGCCCCAGCGACCATGCCAGCACGGCAATCAGCAGGGCCCCGACGAGAAGAAGGCCCAGGAGGGTCCACGGGCTTTGGAAGAGATGGGGGCCGTCGGGCATCGTTCCTCTCGTACGAGCACATGGACCGAGACCGGATGGGCAGAAAGACCGGCCCTGCTAGGTCGGGACCCGTTCCGGGGCGATCCCGACCGCCGGCTCGTCGAGTCGGGGGTCGCTCGCCCGACGTCCCGTCTGCCAGCGCCCCGCGGCGTCGCGGGATGCGTGGAGGACGCCGCCCAGCTCGGGCACCTCCAGCGGCAGCGTCTGCCCCACGACCAGCTCGACGAGGGTGCGCACGACTCCCTTGTGGGCCACGATCAACGCCGATCGGACACCGCTCTCGCGCAGACGGATCAGACCCCGCTCGATCCGGGCCCGGAAGGCGGCCCGCGACTCTCCCTCCGGAAACTCGAATCCGGGTCCCCCGGCCTGCCACGCCTCGGACAACTCCGGATCGAGCGCCGCGATCTCGTCCCGGGTGAGGCCCTCCCAGCGTCCGAAATCGATCTCGCGAAAGTCGTGCTCCAGCCGGATCGAATGGCGCGGGGCGATGATCCGGGCAGCCTGCCAGGCCCGGGACAGCGAACTCGCCCAGACCGCCTCGAAGGTGTCGCCCGGAATTCGCGCCGCGGAGGCCCGCGCCTGCTCCCGGCCGAGGAAGGAGAGCGGAACGTCCGTCGCTCCGTGGTAGCGCACACTCGACTCCCCGGTCGTCTCGCCGTGGCGGACGAAGAT
>CAYWGW010000190.1:0-8199 GCA_964457385.1 uncultured Spirochaetaceae bacterium | reverse complement strand
CCTCGTCCTGGGCCCGGAGCGGGAGAAGGGCGGCGCGGACTACTTCGCGAACGTACCGATCCGCAGGGCGGGCACGCCGGAGGAGGTGGGACGTACGATCCGATTCCTCTGCTCCGGCGATGTCGACGTCATCAACGGCACGACGATCGAGATGGACGGCGGCATGCTCCCTGGCGTGCTCTACGAGCCCGGACTCGCCCCGATCCGCGAGATGCTCGAGGCCGCCGGCGAGCCGACGCGTCGTGCGAGCAGCGACGATTCCCAGAACGACAGGCAGGGAGACGAGAGATGAGCAGCGAGACGGGAGCGATCCGGAAGGTGATCCAATGGTCGACGGGCAACGCGGGACGCAAGGCGCTTTCGGGCATCCTGCGGCATCCAGAGCTCGAGCTGGTCGGCGTGCACGCCCACTCCGAGAAGAAGGTCGGGCTCGATGCGGCGGAGCTCTGCGGACTCGATCAGCCCACGGGCATCCGGGCGACGAGCGACGTCGACGCGCTGCTCGCCCTCGACGCCGATTGCATCTGCTACACGGCCCAGGGCGAGACCCGGATCCGCGAGACCGTCGACGATCTCTGCCGCATGCTCGCCGCGGGCAAGAACGTCGTGAATACGGCCATCGTCTCGCTGGTCTACCCGCCTTTCTCGAGTCCGAAGATCCGGGCGCGGCTCGAAGAGGCGTGTCGGGAGGGCGGCTCGACGTTCTTTACGTCGGGCTTCGATCCGGGCTGGTCGGGCGACGTGATCCCGATCTCGCTGGCGTCGGTCTGTGAAAGAGTGGACGCGGTTCGCGTCTCGGAGCTGATGGACTACTCGACCTACGCCGATCCCGACTTCACCGGGGTATACTTCGGCTACGGCCGCCCGCTCGACTTCGATGCGCCGCTCTTGCAGCCCGGTATGCTGAAGGGCGGCTGGGGTGGCATGGTGCTGATGATCGCGGACGCCCTCGGCATGCGCCTCGACGAGATCCGCGAGGAGCACGAGCGGCTGCCGGCCCCCGAGACCTTCGAATGCGCGATGGGCCGCATCGAGAAGGGCAGCTGTGCCGCCGTGCGCTTCGAGGTGCAGGGGATCGTCGACGGACGCCCCGCGATCGTGGCGGCCCACGTGAACCGTTTGCGGGACGACGTCGGTCCGGAATGGGACCGTCTCTCGCCGGGCAAGACCTCGGGCTACAAGATCGAGATCCAGGGCTCACCGAGCTTCGTCTGCGAAATCGAGCCGAGCGGCGAGGACGGCGACCATAACACCGCCGGCATCACGGGCACGGCGATGCGGGTCGTGAACGCGATCCCCGTCGTCTGCGACGCCGCGCCCGGGGTCGTCTCGATCCTCGACCTGCCGCTCTTCACGGCCCGGGTTCCGAAACGGGATTGATCTCGCGAGGGCCGGCGGTGGCGATGGCGGTGGCGAGCGCGGGCCTTTGGGGTATCAAATCACCCTCGGCCTGCCCGCCCCGCCCAAGCTCCGCCCCGACGTCGTGAACCAAAGTGCCTCCGTGGCACGTCGAAGCGCCAGAGCTACGATGGTAGGGGCACCGAAAGGGATATGTGGAGCGTGTTGTGACTCGGCAGTTGCCGCGTCCTCGACGACGCGCTTCGGAGGAGCTTGGGCGAGATGACGAAGACGGGCCAGAAGGTCTTTGGCGATGCGCTCCGGCTCGAGCTCTCAGAGCGAGCCGAGCTTGCGGCCGAGCTACTCGCGAGCCTCGACGGGGAGCCGGACGCGGACGTGGAAGCCGCGTGGGCGGTCGAGATCGAGCGCCGAGCCGCACGCGCTCGGTCCGGCGAGGACGCGGGGAGACTCTGGACAGAGGCTCGTGACGCGGCCAAGGACGAAGTGATCAAGAGTTGACGCTACCCATTCGAATCAGCGAGGAGGCGGCCGTCGAGATGGCGGAAGCGGCCCGTTGGTACGAGACGCAGCACTCAGAGCCTATCCCAATACCCCCTCGGTCGTGATGCACGCGCCTTCGGCCCGATCTCTGCGTTGCGAAATCTTGAAGTAGCTACGGCTACGCCTGCGATTTCGCGCCTTGATCTCGGGCCCCTCTTCACCACATGAAGAGCCACGCACCTCACTCGGTCGGGGGTCTTGGGACAGGCTCTTAGGCCTGGGCACGGAGTTCCTGGGCGCGGTCGACAGCGCAGTTGATGGCGCGGTCGCGCGAATCGCAGAGAACTTGCGCCTGGGATCGCTCGTACCCGGGGTCTCGGATCGCGCGATTTGCCGGAGAGCGGGAGGGCGTGGACCATTCGATCAGACCGATGAGTCAATGTGATTTAATCGATTGTGCCACCCGCAAAACTCCGGCTAGTCTCCAGCGTCCATAGATCCTGGAGGCAGTCATGAACGATCATCTCGCCGGCCGACGCATCCTGGTCACCGGCATCGCCGACGAGAACTCTCTCGCGCTCGACGTGGCCCGCGCCCTGGTGGACGAGGGAGCCGAGCTCGTCTGCGCCGGGCTCGGTCCGACCCCCCATCATGCAGATCTCTCGGCGGCGGCCGAAAGCTATCTCACCCGATCCCGGGAGAGCTTCGAGAAGGTCGTGCGGGAGACCTTCGGGCCCGATACGCCGACCCTCACGCTCGATGCCTCGCTCGACGGCAGTCTGAGCGATGCGGCCGCCGAGATCCAGTCGCGCGGCCTCGCACTGGACGGGGTGGTGCATGCCATTGCGATGGATCGGACGATCCGGGGCGGCCAGGCGACGCCCCTCCTCGAGGTCTCCCGGAAGGACTTTCTCGACTGCCTCGACATCTCGGCCTACTCGCTGATCGCGATCCTGCGCGCGCTGATCGAGCGGGACGGCCTGCGGGACGGCGCCTCCGTCGTATCGCTCTCCTACCTCGGGGCCGAGCGCGTGATGTCCCATCCCTACCGCAACATCGGGATCGCCAAGGCCGCCCTCGAACGCATCACGAAGGAGCTCGCCTCGGAGCTCGGCCGCGAGCGGGGGATCCGGGTGAACGCCGTCCGCTTCTCGCCCTGGTCCGCGAGTCGCGCGGGCGGTGCGATTCCCGGCCTCGAGGATTCGGTGGCCGCGGCCGACGCGCGTTCGCCCCTCGGCAACGCCACGCCGGCGGCGCTGTCGCTGGAGGTCGCGCATCTGATGCGACCCGCCGTCGCGATCACGGGCGAAGTGCGTCACGTCGACGGGGGCTACCACATTCTGGGTTGATCAGGCGGTGAAGCGCCCGGAGTTCTTCGGGTACGGGCTCCGCATGGCCTCGCCGACGCATCGTCGAACGGGTCGAAGGCGGGGGGGCGTGCTACGCGGCGAACCCGCTGGGCTCGACCCGTCAGAACTTGAGGCTCAGCCCGGTCGTCGGTCCTCTGATGTCGAGGTCGATGTCCGAGCCCGAGCCGAAGCTCTCCTCTTCGTACTCCCACCAGCGATAGCCGCCGAAGACCGCGATGTTTCTCGTGAGGTTCAGCTCGGCTCCCACCTGAAGGTCCTCGGCGAACGCATCGGCCATGAAATTCTGGGTGTACTGTATATAGAGATCGATCAATGCGATGGGCCGGACAGTCCCTCGTGCGCCCCATAACAGTCCTGCACGCAGATTCTCTTCCCGTGAGTCGAGCCCGACGCTCTGCAGGCGGACCTCCGTGTCGTTGAGGCCGATACCCAGGATCGCCTCGAGGCTCAGCACGTCCCACAAGCGAACCCCGCCGCGTGCCGCGACGTGGGCCCGCACGTTCGTGGCCTCGGTCCGCACGGTCGTGGGCCCGGGGAAGATCACGTTGCCGAGTTCGGCCTCGTTGCCGGCGTCGATCGCCTGGCGGTCGCGCCCCTCGACATACGTGACCTCGCCGTCGATCGAGATCGTCGGCTGCACCTTCCGACGCGGGTCCGCCGTCTCTTCGTCGGCGGCGGCGTCGTCGTCGTCGGCATCGTCGTCGGCATCGGCGTCGCCCAAGCGTCCTCTCACCAGGTCGAGGGCGGTTCCTCGGCGCCTCTGGTCGTTGCCCGGCAGGAACTCGTAGGACACGCGTCCGCTCGGAGAGAGCCGGTCGCGATCATCCACATTGATGTCGACGGTGCGACACCCAGCGGCGAGCGTAAGCGCAATCACGCTGGTGAGAATCGAGAGCGATCGAGTAGATGACACAAAACCTCCTGGTCCCACGATTCGAAACAGTTAGGGCATGATAGAGCAGGAGAAATCGAGTGAACCACCCCGGGGTCGCAGGATCGGGTCAGTCAGCATCAGTGGCGGCGCGAATCGCCACTTGCCGAATGCAGTACCCGTGCCTATCTGTGTTTGTTCAGAGCCATGTTTACACAGATTCTACAGTGCGTCAGGCTGAGAACCGGGCCTCCAGCACGTGGGTGAGTTTGTTATGGAGTGTCTGGTAGGCATTGGGCGTCAGGGTGAACCGCCCCGGGAATCCCGGAGACTCTTTTAGTTGAGTCCGGATCCCGCGCCAGATCGCTCCGGCGACGCGGAGTCCCAGGCCATGCGCGATTCAGTCGCTCCGTCCGGAGTTCGCGATTGTCGGCCTCCGGATCACGGATTCCTTCCGTTTCGAGTCCGGTTTGCGCTCTCGTCCCGGTCCCCGTTTCGGTCCCGGCTCCAGCTCCGACTCCAGATCAGGTCCCGCAAAAAGTGCGACGGACAACCTCGTAGGGCTCCGGAGCACGGGCCAGCTCGGCATGCTGGGGATGATCTTCGTAGGGACGGGTGACGACGACGAGCAGGGCCTCCATGGGGCCGAAGTCGTCTTCGCGGCAGGCGGCTTCGATCGCCTGCTGGACCCGATGGTTGCGGGGGATGAAGGCGGGGCTGACGGAACGCATCTCGCTTCGAACCCGGCTCGGATCGCGGGCCTCGAGCGCGAGGCGCTCGTGCCAGCGTTGCTTCCAGGTCTGGAAGGCGGCAGTGTCGAAGAAGCCAGCTCGCGTCTCGAGCGCTGCGGGTCCCATCCCGGCCTCGGCGGGTCGCACCCCAGGCTCGGAGCGCGCGGGCCCGGGCGCGGTCTCGACCTCGTCGGCCAGGCCCCGGAAGACGATAGTGAAGTCGGCCTCGTGCTCGGCCATCTGGGCGAGCAGGGTCTGGGCGAGTTCTGCGTCGCCCTCGTGCGGCTGGGCGAGTCCGAGCTTGCGGCGCAGGCCGCTCTCATATCGTGCCTCAAAGAGGGCCGGGAAGGCCTCGAGGGCCTCCTTGGCGATGGCCACGGCCTCTTCCTCGTTCTCCGACAGCAGGGGGAGCAGGGTCTCGGCGAAGCGGACGAGGTTCCAATGGGCGATGCCGGGCTGGGCGGCGTAGGCGTAGCGGCCGCGATGATCGATCGAGCTGTAGACCCGGTCGGGATGATAGGCATCCATGAAGGCGCAGGGGCCGTAGTCGAGGGTCTCGCCGGAGAGGGCTGTGTTGTCGGTGTTCATCACGCCGTGGATGAAGCCCACGAGCAGCCAATCCGCGACGAGCGCGGCCTGGCCCTCGATCACGCGATCGAGCAGGGCTCGGTAGGGTGAGTCGGTCGCGGCGGCGAGCTTGCGCGCCTCGGCCCCCCCAGCCATTCCGCCCGCCTCGCTCACCGCTGCCGCCTCGGACACGAGCCGCTCGACCGCGTAGTCGGCCAGCTGGCGCACGGACTCGGTCTGGCCGCGACGGGCGAAGTACTCGAAGGTGCCGACCCGGAGGTGGCTGGTGGCCACCCGCGTGAGGATCGCGCCGGGCTCGACGCCCTGCTCGCGGTAGACGGTCTCGCCCGTCGTGACGAGGGCCAGGGCCCGGGTCGTCGGGAGGCCGAGTCCGGCCATCGCCTCGCTCAGGACGTACTCGCGCAGGACGGGGCCCAGGCCGGCCCGGCCGTCGCCCATCCGGGAGAAGGGGGTCGGTCCCGATCCCTTCAGCTGGATGTCGCGCCGGCGTCCGTCCCGGTCGATGACCTCGCCGAGCAGGAGGGCACGGCCGTCGCCGAGGCTCGGCACGAAATGCCCGAACTGATGGCCGGCGTAGGCCAGCGCCAGGGGATCGGCGCCTCGGGGTACGTGATTGCCCGCCAGGGTCGCGACACCCTCCGGTGTCTCGAAGAAGGCGGGGTCGAGGCTGAGCTGCTCGGCAAGCGGGCGGTTCAGCCGGATCAGCTGTGGCGCCCGCACCGGCGTCGGCTGCACCCGGGCGTAGAACGTCTCGGGCAGGCGGGCGTAGCTGTTGTCGAAGGGCAGGGGATGCGGCTCGGCGGTCGAGGGTTCCATGGTCTGAGCTTCGCTTCCCCGGAGCCCCGCGACAACCGTTTCCCGTCGCGATCTGCGCGGCCGGCGGAGCGGCAACCGGATCCGCGATTGCCGAGCCGTCAGCCGTCAGCCGTCAGCCGTCATCCGTCCGACCCCGGCCGCCCCTCGCGAAATCCCCGCTCGAGGGTTGTCTTCAGCATCGCCAGGCCGCTCGCTTCGAGGCGGCCGCCGGCGGCGGCGAACATGCGGGCGCTGGCCAGGCCGGAGAGGGTGGAGAAGGTGAAGTAGAGCAGCTCGATCGCGCGCTCTCGGGAGGCAGAGGCAGAGGCGGAGGCGGAGACGGAGGCAGTGGCGGAGCTGGCCGCGGAGGCTGAGCCGGCGCTCGCTGCGAACGATCTCTCCGGGAAATAGCGCGACCAGACCTCGAGCCACTGGCTCAGCAGATCGGCCTGCCAGGTCCGATCGAGATCGTCGGGCAGGCCCCGCAAGATCTCGAAGGTCGATCGGTACTCGGGGCTCGAGAAATGCGACCAGGCGCGCTCGACGAAGAGGTCCACCCGTTCGGCGAGGTCGGCCTCGGGATCGATCGATCCCTCGAGGCGCTCCTTGAAGAGGGCGAAGGATCGCTCGAGGACGGCGATCAGGATGCCGTTCTTGTCCCGGAAGTGGTGCTGGACCGCGCCCCAGCTGACGCCGGCCCGGCGCGCGATCTCGCTGCCCGTCGTCCGTTGGAAGCCCACGTCGTCGATGCTCTCAACGACGGCGGTGAGAATCCGCATCCGGGTCTCCGCGCGTCGCTCCGCATGGGAGCGTCGCTCCCGGACCGGCGCGGCGATGCGGACCTCCTCGCTCATCGGCGCCCTTCGTCTTTCACGCCGTAGAGTCGCGCCATCGACTGGGAGACGAGGCCACCCACCGGCAGCGCCACGCCCGCCTTGCGCGCGAGCGTGAGCGCCCAGGCGAGATCCTTCTCGGCGATCTCCATGTGGCCGCGCATCAGCTTCTGGAACGCCTCGCTCTCGCGCGCCTCGGGCGGCGCCTTATGTCCGGCGAGGAAGGCGAGCATCATGTCCGTCAGCTGGCCGTTCGAGCGCCCGGCCCGCTCGAGGATCTCCTGCGGCAGGCCGACGGCCCGCGCCAGCGCCATCGACTCGTAGGCGGCGGCCCATTGGATGTAGGTGATGAGGTTGATGCAGAGCTTCAGCTTGCAGCCGCTGCCGAGCGGGCCGGCGTGGATCGGCTCGACGTCGGTCGTGGCCTCGAAGTAGGGGAGCGCTCGCGCCATCGCCTCGTCGGAGCCGCCTATCAAGTAGGTGAGCTGCTTCTGGGCGGCCCGGGCCGCCCCGCCCGTCACGCAGGCATCCATCACGAGCACGCCCTTCGGCTCGGCGGCCTCGGCGATCTCGGAAACCGTCTGCGGCAGCACCGTGCTGTGGATCAGGATCACGCCCCCCCGCTTCATCCCCGCCAGCAGCCCGCCGTCGCCGAATACCACCGCCCTCACGTGATCGTCCTCGGGGACACAGACGCCCACCACGTCGGCGTTCTCACCGACCTCCCGTGGCGAGGCCGCCGCCTTCGCGCCCCCGGCCACCAACTCGTCGATCGGCTCCTGGACGAGGTCCGTCACGAAGGTCTCGAAGCCGGCGGGGGCGAGATGGGCAGCGATCGGCTTGCCCTGGTTGCCGAGGCCGATGAAGCCGGTGCGGAGGGTCATGTGGCTGTTCTCCTGGGTGGCCCGGGTATGGAGGGGACAGCTAATTGTAATTTACATTGAAGGCAGATTGCAAATAGGATAGGGTCAGCGAGCCCTGCCGGGACGGATCGGTGCTGGTCTGGGACGTGCCGATCCGGGCCGGGCCGGTCCAGTCCGGGCGGGGACGGGTTCAGCGGACCCGTTCATCCATCGGACCGGTTCACCCATCGGACCGGTGCATAGGAGATGTCCATGAGTGCAGCCAGCGACGCTCTCTCGACCGACGGCGCGACCGACGGCGCGACCGAC
>CAYWGW010000189.1:0-8235 GCA_964457385.1 uncultured Spirochaetaceae bacterium | reverse complement strand
GGGCGCGGCCGGAGTCGGGGCCGGAGTCGGAGTCAAGGCCGGAGGCGAGGTCGGGGCTGGGGCCGGGGAGCCGCTCGCGCTAGGGATCGATCAGACCGTGGCGCAGCGCATAACGCACGAGCTCGGTGGCCTTGCGGACGCCGAGCTTGCGCATCAGGCTGGTCCGGTGGGCCTCGATGGTCTTGGTGCTGACCGAGAGCTCGACCGCCACCTCCTTGGCCGAGAGACCGCTGGCGATCAGATGGAGCACCTCGCGCTCCCGACCCGAGAGCAGCGAGAAGGGATCGTCGCTCGCCGGTCGGGGCGTGCGGAGCTGCTCGACGATCTCGCGCGCCACTGCCGGACTGAAATAGCTGCCGCCGCCGATGATCTCTCGGATGGCGCTCACGATCTCGGCTGCGCGGCCGTTCTTGAGCACGTAGCCGTCGGCGCCGAGGGCGATGGCGCTGCGCACGAAGGGCGCGTCGCCATGGACCGAGAGCAGGATCACCTTCGTGTCGGGATGCTCGCGGCGCAGTCGCTCCAGGGTCTCGAGACCACCGAGCCGGGGCATCGTGATGTCGAGGACGACGATCGTGGGTCTCGATCGTGCGACGGCCTCGAGCACTTCCCGGCCATCCGCTGCCTCGCCGACCACGTCGAAATCCGGCTCCGACTCGAGCAGGCGCCGAAGCCCCTCCCGCACGATCCCATGGTCGTCCGCAACGATGATCGAGACCATGGGGATGAATCGTACCCGATGTGTTAGGGACGATTCAATCGACGTTCCGCCATCGGGATGACGGACCGGCCCGATGGATGACAGACCGTCCGGATGAGGGCCCGGCGGGATGACAGGTCGTGGGCCGGCGACTACGTTCGGACGGGGCCGGATGGGGTTGGGTGTCGTCGCCTCGCGCGATCCCGATTCCGATCCCGCCCCGACGCGTGCCTCCTCAGCCCCTCAGCGGGTGGCTCGCGAACGACCGAGCCGGAGGAGATTCCGTCGCCGTGGTGCGCAGAGAGCCCGATCGACGCAAGACGCGCGCCGGACCCCGCTCGCGTCCGCCGGCGGGAGGCCGGATCGGCGCGAGCGTCCGGGGATCCCGTCGAGTGCACAACTTCGTTCTCTACGTCGAGGGCCCGCGGGATCGCGAGCTGCTCGAATGCTGGGCGCGGCGGTTGGACGGAGAGCTTGCACGCTGCATCGAGGCGCATACGGTGATCCTCGGGGGGCGTCAGCCCGCCCGGGCCGTGGCGGATTTTCGCAAGCGGGGCGGGGCGGAGGCGGGCCTGGCCGGGCTGATCGTGCTCGATCGGGATCATCACGACGAGCCGCCCGAGGCGCCGGTGGAGACGGGGCTCGACCTCTTCGTCTGGAGTCTGCGTCATATCGAGAGCTACGTGCTCGTTCCGGCGGCGATCCGGAGGTTGCTCTGCCTCGAGGCCGACGATCAGCGGGTCGAGCGCTTCGTGGCGGACCATGCCCGGGACGGCGCCCATGCCAAGCGGATCCTCGGGGCCCGGGGCCTGCTGGCCGAGCTGCTCGGGGTGGAGCTGCGCGCGGGCGAGATCGCCCGGGCCATGCGTTCCGAGGACCTGCACGGCGACATTCACGATCTCTTCCGCGAGATCGGCTCCCGAGCCGGTATCGCGCCGAGCCGCGGTGCCGGGGGCGGCGTCGAGGTCGTGGTCCGCGCGCCGGCGCGTGCGACGCGCGCGGAGGACCCCGTCGAGTCCTGAGCGGAAGGGGATCGAGAACGATCCGCTCAGGGATCCATCGCATCCCGCAGGATCGGGGGACGCAGCTCGGGCGCCCCCCCGCGACCGTGTCGCAGATCCGAGAGCAGGGCGATGGCCCGATTCAAGAAGATCATGCCGATCAGCACGTGCATGATCAGGAAGATCACGTTCGTCCAGAGCGCGAACGCGTAGAGCGACGCGCTTTCCCCGTACCCGTGGAATAGATTCGCCCAGACGATCTCGCGGGTCCCGAAGTTGCCAAAGGACGGGATCATCATCACGAAGTACATCACCGGGATGCCCGCAACGAGAGCCATCCACCCGATCGGAACGCCGAAGGCGCGGGAGGCGAGCCCCTGGATCAGCACGTCCGCTGCGGCGAACGCGACGAAGACCCAGAGGTAGGGAGTGAGGCGGCGCAGGCTCACCCGACCGACGAGTCCTTCGAGCCGCAGCAGCGCATAGACCCGGTCGATCGCGCCCAGCCGGTGCGCGATCAGGAAGGCGATCAGGATTCCCCAACCGATGGCCGCGACGGTCGCGATCAGGGAAAGCTGGACCTGCTCCGGCGGAACGAAGGCGAGGGCCAGGGTGCATTGAACGAGGAGTACGAGGAAGTGGGCGGCGAAGGGCAGTGTGGTCACCGCCACCACGGATTGCAGCGGCGCCTGGCAGAGCTGCCAGATTCCCAGGAAGAAGGCGGCGTCCGAGACCGAGTTGTTCAGCGCCCGCGCGAGCTCCGCGCCTCCTTTCACCGCGACGATCTGACGCGTCGGGACGGGCGCCAGGAAGCGCCGGATCATCGAGGCCTGCGCCAGACACCAGACGGAGAAGAAGACGATCTTGTCGAGCACCGTGATCGCGATGAACAGCGGCATGTTCGCGCGCTCGGTCGCCTCGGGGATCGCCTGCCAGTCGATCGCGAAGCCGAAGACGTACACCAGCGCCGCTCCCGAGATGCAGAGAGGGAGGACGTGGCGGGAGAAGATGCGCGGGAAGGAGGACACGGTCGCCGAGCATAGCCGCTTCGGTCCTTCGGGCGGCTCGCTCATCGGCTCGCTCATCGGCTCGCTCATCGGCTCGCTCATCGGCTCGATTGGCGGCGCGCGAGCGGCCAATCCCCATTCTTGGCCGGGGCCCTCCCCGCGTCCTACCCTCGCGGTGGCGCGCGGCTGCCTCGCCGCGCCCGATCCGATGGCCGACTCGATGGTGGAGTCGATGGGAGAGAAGATGAATCTCGGTTTTCGCATGCACGCCGAACGCACCCCGAATCCGAACAGCATCAAGTGGGTCCTGGGTCAGCCGGTAGCCGACGAGGCGGGATCCGTCTCCTTCGAGGGATCCGTCGCGTCAGGCGTATCTCCGCTGGCCTCGAGCATCCTCGACGTGAACGGGGTGGAGGGCGTGTTTCTCGGCCCAAACTTCGTGACCGTCACGAAGGGTGAGAGGGAGGAGTGGACGGAGCTCGCGCCGCCCATCGTGGCGGCGATCAAGGCCTGGGCCGCCACCGGCGAGTCGGCGCTGGGGCCGGACTACGAGCCGCCCGCGGCGGAGGAGAGCTCCGCCGTCGTGGCCAGGATCCGCGAGATCCTGGAGCGCGACGTGCGACCCTACGTCGAGCAGGACGGCGGCGAGATCCGCTTCTCGAGCTACCGGGACGGCGTCGTCGAGGTCGTCCTGCAGGGCGCCTGCGCAGGCTGCCCCAGCTCTTCGATCACCCTGAAGATGGGGATCGAGGCGCGATTGAAGGAAGAGATCCCGGAGGTCCGTTCCGTCGTTGCGCTCTGAGCTCCCCTTCCTTCGTCGTCTCCGCCGGATCCGCCGGGGTCGCAACCGGCGTCTTCGGCGGCCGGGCGGGCGTGGCGTGGTCTCGTGGGCGCGATTTGCGGTGCCCTGGTCCCGCCGCAGCCAGCGGACTCCGCGGGCCATGCTGGTCTGGGTGGGCTGTGCGGTCCTCTTCGGCGCGCTGATCGGCCGAGCGGGCTGGCAGGCCTGGGATCGGAACGTCTCCTCGGCGTCTGCAGCCATCGCCGATGTCTCCGCGCCGCCGCCGCCGATCGATCCGTCCCGCCTGGATCTCGCGGATCCGCCGCGCTCCCGCGATCGCTTCGAGGCGGCGCGACAGCGCGGGGCGGCAGTGGATCCGGCGGCCCCGGCGCGACTGGTGGAACGCTTTGATCCGTCCGCTCCCGCGCGCCCTTCGGCCTCGGGCGAGCTCCGCGTGGAGTACAGCCTCGACGAGGCGTTGACCGAACGCGTCTTCGAGGTGTTGCGGCGAGGGCGTGTCGCACGGGGGCATGTGATCGTGAGCGACCCCCGCAGCGGACGGCTGCTGGCCTACGTCTCGACCGATCCCGAGGGCTTCCCGCCGGATCGCGCGTACCCGGCCGCCTCGATCGTCAAGGTCCTGACCGCTGCCGCGCTGCTCGATGAGGTGGAGCCCGCCGACGATCCGAGCTGCGTCTATCGGGGCAATCCCTACCGTCTGAATCGACGTCGGCTGGAGCGGCCGGCGAGTGGACGGGAAGCCTCCCTCGAGCGAGCCCTCGCGACCTCGAACAACCAGTGTTTTTCGCAATGGGCGGTGGGCGTGCTCGGTCGGGAGCGACTGGTCGCGACCCTCGGTCGCTTCGGTTGGCTCGAGCCGCCGGCGCCGGGGCACGAGGCGGGTCGCGTCGAACCGGCGGAGACGAAGCTCGCGCTAGGCCGGCTCGGCAGCGGCCTCGACGGCTTGCGCGTGACGCCGCTGCACGTGGCCCAGCTCGCCTCGGTGCTCACTCACGGCAATCGGATCGAGCCCTGGTGGATCGATCGGATCGTCGATGCTCAGGGTCGCTCGCTTCCTCTGCCGCCGCGGACCCCGGCGCGTCGCGTGCTCTCGCCCGAGCGGGCCGAGCTGCTGCGTTCGATGATGGTCGGGACGACGACCCGGGGCACGGCGCGCAGCGCCTTTCGCGATCGCCGGGGGCGCCCGCAGCTCGGAGCGATCGACGTGGCGGGCAAGACCGGCAATCTCACCGGAAACGATCCCTACGGTCGCTACGAATGGTTCCTCGGCCTCGCGCCCGCGGAGGATCCGACGATCGCCGTCGTCGTGCTCCAGCTGCAGAGCAATCTCTGGTGGTCGCGCTCGAGCGAGCTCGCGTCGGACATCCTGCGCAAGACCTTCTGCGACCGCGGAGGCTGTCGCAGCGAGCTCGCGGCGCGTTGGACCGGCGACCTCGGCGCCTGGGCGGCGCCCCGCCTCGTGTCGGATCTCGTGAACGACGAGGCCCCCACTCCGCGTTCTGTGCCCTGAGCCGCTATACTCGGGCTTCACGTCGAGAGCAGGGGTTCGGACGATTGGGTGAGAGCACGTCCACAGATCGTCCGACCGCTTCGGGGCATCGCTTTGGTCCCGACCTCGTCTGCTCCGAGTGTGGAATCCGCTGGGAAGAGCATCAGCGTGATCCGCGTCCGTGTCACCCCGACAGCTCGCCCGGTCCCTTCGAACGTCGCCCGGATTCGGTTCAGATCGACGAGGGGTGACGAGAACGGGGTGACGAAAACCGTCGCCCGCTTCGACGACGATCGTCACCCCGGGAGCCCGCGCGCCGGGATCCGGCACCGCCCGAACCCCGCGTCCCGCCGCCCCTTCAGCGCTCCGCTCGCTCCGAATCCCTCGAATCCCGGAAGAGATGGACCCTGCTCCTGCCGGTTGCGGTGCGACGTTCTCCGATCCTGGATCTGAGACATCGCCGGCTGGCACGACTGTTGCTCTTGGAAGGGGGTGTGGCGGAAGCAACCCCCCTCCTGGACGGGAACCCGGGGAGACCGCAGCCAAAGCCTGCATGGGGCAGGGACTCGATCACTCGAGTGTTTCCAAGATTCAAAGGATCAACATCACAATGGGCAAACTCATTCGAAAGTCCAAGAAGGGCTTCACCCTCATCGAGCTCATGATCGTGGTCGCCATCATCGGTATTCTGGCCGCGATCGCGATCCCGAACTTCCTCCGTTTCCAGCTCAAGTCGAAGAGCTCGGAGGGTAAGGTCAACATCGCCGCGATCCGCACCGCCGAGGAATCCTACCTCGCCGAGTTCAACGCGTACGTGGGTGCGACCGCCAGTCCGGCGGGAGCGCCCAGCTCGGCGAAGCAGGTCTTCGTAAATGTCGACGGTGCCGGACTCGGTTTCGATCAGCTCGGCTGGTCGCCCGAGGGCCAGGTCTTCTTCCAGTACGAGGTCGCCTTCGAGTCGGCTTCACCCAGCGCCTACACGATCACGGCCGCCGCGGACATCGACGCCGACGGTACGAACCAGGTCTGGGGATACGTGAAGCCCGTGACGGGCACGAATGCGGGCGTTGCGCCGGCCAGCCACGGCATCTGCACGGCCAACGGCATCGCGGGCAATCAGCTCACGACGGTCGGTCCCTGCGCGACCACACACGGCCAGTCGGTCTTCTAGAGCTGATCCGGGACTCCGGATCGGTTCGAGCGGGGGGTCGGGCGTTCACGCCCGGCCCCCTTCCTCTTTCGGTTTTCGTCAGCCGACGATCCGGCCGCCGCCCCCGGCCCCACCGAGGGGACCCATGCCGCCGACGCCGCCCGGGCCGGGACCCTGACCCGGAACGACGATGCGGCTCATCTCCTGCCGTTGCATCTCCCGGGCCTCGTCCATCAGCCGCTCCACGGCGTCCTGAACTGCCTTCGGGAAGGCCTCGAAGGCCTCCTGCAGGCTGCGGGCCTCGATCGGGCAATTGATCGGCAGCGGGCCGCGCTGGGACATGAGCGTCGTCTCGCCCACGAAGATCAGGGGTCGGCTCGGATCGTCGGCGCCGTCACGCGTCACGGGAGTGAGCCGTCGGATCGAGGCGACCCGGAGGTCCGTGAAGGTCTCCTCCCGGTAGAGGTTGTCCTGGTCGACGGCGATATCGCCGAGCGGGTTGGATTCGTCGCTCACTGACATGCTCCTCGGATGGATCCAAAAAGGGGTTCAGGGAGCATGTTCGCAGACCGTCGCGCTCCGATCGACCCTCGACTCACGGTCGCCGAAGGAATCGTCGTCGCGAGACCCGTTCCCCACCCTCGCTCCGCGCTCGTGGCGGGATCAGGCGCTCAGGATCTCCGAGAGCAAGGCCCCGAGACTACCGGGTGCGCCGCCCGGCTCCGGAGACTCGGAATCGTCGCCCGGGAGGCAGGCGACGAGCTTCTCGAGGGCCTTCTCCGTCTGGGTGTCGAGCGGCTGGAAGAGCAGGGCATAGCCCTCCGGCCCGTCGTCGCGGGCCACCTCGGCATCGACGATGAGGGGCTCGGCGGGCCCTGGCCCGTGGAGCGCGAGTCGGAAACGATCGCCCACGCGTAGCTCCTCGAGGCGCTCGACCCGCATGCCCCGCGCCGAGAGCTCGCGACCCAGCAGGACGAGCGGGCCCCGGGCGGTCTCCGCCAGAAAGGAGGTCTCGAATCGTCCGCGGGGCCGTCGGCGTCGATCGCCCCGGGTGCCGCCTTGGATGCCGCCCCGGTTGCCGCCTGTGATCGCCGAGGCCGGGCCGAGCTCGACCCGGACCCCCGCCCGTGCGCGCACGGGCGGATCGGTCTCGTCGTCGAGCATCAGATCGGGGAGCGAGGCGAGTCGGCAGGGCGGCAGCGGCGGCTCGTTCGCGGCGCCGCGCGCGCCCGTCGAGCTCGGCCCCGAGGCCCAGCGATTGATCAACGCGGTCAGCCGCACGCGCGTGGACTCCGGCAGGTCGGGATCGAAGACCAGCGCCAGGGTGCGCTCGGCGGAGCCAGCGGCCTGGGTCATCCGGCGCACCCGCCCCCGCAGCTCGAGCGGCTCGCCGTCGCCGCCGCCGACGGATCCGACCTCGTCCCCGTCCGCGATCGTGAAGCCGAGGGGCTCGCCGATCGAGATCGTCCGGGAGGTGCGCAGCCGGCAGCCGCGATTGGAGAGATCCATCAGGAGGGTCGTCTCGGGGGTCGCCTCGGGAGCGGTCTCGGGGGCGGTCGGTCGGGACGCCGGAGCGTGTGCGCTGCTCACGATCTCGACGGGCGCGCCGACGGCCACGCGGGTGTCGTGGCGCCTCTCCTCGCCGCGGTAGAGCGCTCGCGAGACGAGCAGACGCCAGATCTCCGCGTGGGCCGGCAGGGGCACGATGAGATGCAGGCCTGCGCTCCGGAGCCGGCGCCGGAGCGCGGGCGAATCCTCGTCGACCGCGACGATGCGCAGCGGCCGATCGGTCGCGGCCCCGGTCGGACTGCCGCGCCGCACGCGCTCGAGGCGCCGCGGCGTCGCGATCAGCAGATCCCGGGGCGGCGGGATCTCTCGAGGGATCGCGCCCCCCTGCAGCCGCTCGAAGCCACACCCCAGCCGTTCCAGTCGGCGCGCGACATCGTCGAGCTCACCGTCGTCGACCAGCAGGATGCTCGGAGCCGCCGCCCCCTCGCTCGTTTCCTCGCTCATCCCTGTCTCCATCGTTCACCGCATCCGGCGCATTCAGCGCGTTCATCGTATTCAGCGTATTCGGCGGACGCCT
>CAYWGW010000188.1:0-8285 GCA_964457385.1 uncultured Spirochaetaceae bacterium | reverse complement strand
TCGCCGTGCCCGAGAACACCGCGCGCACCGCGGAGCTGCGGCAATGGCTGAGGGCTCTCGACGCTCGCGAGGATGCGACGGTCATCGTGTCCCACGACCTACCGCACATCGAGGCCAGCGGCCTGCCGGAGTTCGATCCCAGTGCGACGCGGCGACGTCCATGACCGTCTCGCTCGTTCGCATGGGATTGGTTCCTCCAGGTTCTTGTCGTTGGGATCGTGCAGAAGTCGTTCTCGACGGGATCTCGCGAGGTGGGGTTTCGTCGATGGGGCTGGTCGCAGATCGACCCTGCGAAGCCTTCCCATGGTTTCGGGTGCAGACGACCGACTCTTTAGGCGAGCACCAGCCCGTCTAATCAAGCCATCGGAAGGGTGACGGTGACCGTGCCGCTGGCGTGCTCGCCGAGATCGTTCACCGCTCGAATGGAGACGACGAGCCGACATTCGTCGCCCGCTTCCTTCTTCTCCCCCACCACCCCGCTGAAGCGCAGGATGAGCCCCGGGATGGCCGGCGCGCCCAGGCGGATGGCGATCTTCTCGAGGCGCGCCTCAGGGCCCGCCCAGTCGGTCACGAAGCGGGCCACGTAGCCATTCGTCGTGAGGATGTTCATGAACAGGTGTGGGGCGCCCTGGGCGCGGGCGTAGTCGGCGTCGTGGTGCACCGGCATGAAGTCCCGGGACGCGATGGCACCGGCGACGATCCGCGTCGTGGTGACGAGAAGCTCGAAGTCCGGCAGCGCGGTGCCCACCGCCACCTCCGACGGACGTAGCCCCTCGACCTGCTCGCCCCTCATGAGCCGCCTCCGATCGTCGAGGGATCGAACTTGAACACCCGGAAGAGCTGTCGGCCCACGATCTCGCCGTCTCCCGTCGTGTAGGTGGTCACCCAGGTCACGAAGTAGCCGAGGCCCAGGGAGGTTCGCTTGCGCGTGGAGATCGCATCCACCTCCGAGCGGCTGTGGAGCAGGTCACCGGGTCGCAGGTAGCGGACGAACTCGAGCTCGGAGTTCGTGGCCAGGGTGCCCGTATAGCCGGCGACGTCCAGCGCGACGATGGGGTTGTCGCTCTTCATCTCGCTGGGAGCACCGCCACGTTCGGCGATCCCCTCGATCTTCGGGCGCGGCATCGACCAGGCCTGCAGCATGGCGGGCGGAGCCACGGTCCCGCCGAAACGGGTGCGGGCCGCCCGCTCCTCATCGAGATAGACGGGGTTGCGGTCGTCCAGCGCATCCACCCAATGACGGATCATGGGCACGTTCACAGGGTCGGGCGCAACCGAGGCTTCGCCCATCGGCCGGCCCACGTACTTCTCGAGGCGCTCGCGCAGGGCGTCGCCTCCGCCGGCGTCGCGGCGGTCTCCTCCGTCCGCGTCCCCGTCGCCGCGGCGATCGGATCGGTCAGCGCCCGGGTCGTCGATTCGCTTCGACATGGGCGGGAAGGTTAGCCAGAACCCGCGGAGGCGCGACCGACCCGCGCTGAACGACCTTGCCCTTGCCGCAGGGCCGTCGCGCAGGCTAGACGTATGCGGATCGGAGGGGAATCGATGAGCGCGCGCGGAGATCGGTCGGGCGCCTCGCGCTGGGCAGCGTCGACCGTGTACCAGATCTATCCGCGCAGCTTCGCGGACTCGAACGGCGATGGCTTCGGGGATCTGCGCGGCATACTCGGCCGCGTCGACTATCTCGCGCGGCTCGGCGTCGACGTCCTGTGGCTGTCGCCGATCTACCCGTCGCCGGACGCAGACAATGGCTACGACATCAGCGACTATGAAGCGATCGACCCGCGCTACGGCTCGCTGGACGATTTCGACGAGCTGCTCGCGACGCTGCACGCCCGCGGCATGAAGTTGATCTTGGACCTGGTCGTGAACCACACCTCGGACGAGCACGCGTGGTTCGCGGAGTCGCGCTCGAGCCGGAGCGACGCGAAGCGCGACTGGTACTTCTGGCGTCCTGCGCGCCCGGGCGCCACGCCCGGTGAGCCGGGCGCGGAGCCGAACAACTGGGGCTCGTTCTTCTCGGGCCCCGCATGGCGATTCGACCCGGCGACCGGCGAATACTACCTGCACGTCTTCTCGTCCAAGCAGCCCGATCTCAACTGGGAGAACGCCGACGTGCGTGCGGCAATCTACGCGACGATGCGCGGCTGGCTCGACCGCGGCGTCGACGGGTTCAGAATGGACGTGATCAACATGATCTCGAAGGATCCGGAGCTACCCGATGGCCCGATGATCGGGGAGATGCGCTACGGCATCGGCGTGCCGCACTTCGTCGGCAGACCGCGACTGTTCGACCACCTCGCAGAGATGCGGCGCGAAGTGTTCGCGCGTTACGACCGCGCGCTCCTCACCGTCGGCGAGACGCCGCTCGTGAACGTCGAGCAGTCACGTCGTTTCGCCGATCCGCGGCACGGCGGGCTCGACATGGTGTTCTCCTTCGAGCATGTGATGGCGGATTATGGCGCGAGCAAGTTCGACCTGCGGCCGCTCGATCTGCGCAAGCTCAAGGCGATCTTCACTCGCTGGCAGGAGGGGCTCGCCGAAGCGGGCTGGAACAGCCTGTACTGGGACAATCACGATCAGCCGCGCGCCGTGTCGCGGTTCGGCGACGACGGTGTGCACCGCGTCCGCTCCGCGAAGCTCCTCGCGACGGCGCTCCACCTCCAGCGCGGCACGCCGTTCGTGTACCAGGGCGAGGAACTCGGGATGACCAACGTGCGATTCTCCGCGTTAGATGATCTGCGCGACGTCGAGTCGCTCAGGTTCGCCGACGAGGCGATCGCCGCCGGCGCCGGCCTGGAAGCGGTGCTCGGGCAGCTGAGCGCGGCGAGCCGCGACAACGCGCGCACGCCGATGCAATGGGACGACTCGCCCAACGCCGGGTTCTCGCGCGGCCGGCCCTGGATCTCCGTCAATCCGAACTACGTAGAGATCAACGCCGCGGCGGCCGAGGCCGACTCCGACTCGGTGTTCCACCACTATCGGCGCCTCGTGGCGCTGCGCCGCAGCGATCCGGTCGTCGCCCACGGCGCCTATTGCGAGCTTCTCCCGGACGACGAACGGGTGTTCGCGTTCACGCGCACACTCGGTGAGCAGGCGTTGCTCGTGCTGTGCAACTTCTCCGGCGCCGAGGCACTCGCCCCGGTGGTGGGCGCGAACGACTGGGCGAAGGCCGCAGTCTCGCTCTCGAACTACGCCGAAGTCCCGCTGGTGGAGGCAGGGGCATTCCGGCTGCGTCCGTGGGAGGCGGTCGCGCTGCGCCGCTGACCGGTCGCGGACTCACATCCGCTTTCGGGCGGTCAGCCCCGGCTCGAGCGCCCTCATCGCCGCGACGTCGTCTGCCCCCTGAGTTCCTTGATTCCCGCGATGAAGTTCGACCGCAGTCGGCGTGGCGGGCGGATCAGGGAGATCTTCGGGAAGCGTACGAGCAGCTCTACGAAGACGATGCGGAGCTCGTTCTCTGCCAGGCGGGCGCCCAGGAAGGAGTGCGGGCCCATGCCGAGGCCGAGGTGGGGGCGCGGCGGCGGACATCGCAGGCTCCTGGGCGCGTCTCGGGGCGCTCTCCTGGGCGCGGTTGTCAGCGTCGTTCTCGACTCCCTCCTGCATGTGTCGCATCGGGGTGCGTCGCACCGGACTCGTCACGCCGGTTGTCAGCGTCTGCGCGAGCGAGCCAGTCTGCGACCCGCGGGCGACACCGCGCCCCGCCTGCGATCGGCCCCTGGATCCGCCCGTCGGCGAGCTATGCTGGCGATCCAGAGCCGGGATGAGGGTGGCGACCCGGAGTCCGGCGACGGAGGAGGCAAGCCATGGTGACCGCGATCCGAAACATCCAGCCCGAGGTGAAGCGGCTCTCGGGCTCTCTCGGGGCCGAGATCCGGGGACTGTCGCTGGCGCAGGCGGGACCCGAGGAGGCGCGGCTGATCTCCTCGTTGCTGCTGGAGCATCTCGTTCTCTTTTTCCCCGAGCAACATCTGACGCCCGCCGAACACATCGCCTTCGGGCGTCTCTTCGGCGAGCTCGAGGCCCATCCGAACCTATCCCTCGACGCGGAGCGACCGGAGTTCTTCGAGCTGCGCGCGATGGGGGGCTCCGGTGCGATCGCCGACGAGTGGCATAGCGATCTCACCTGTCAGGCGAGCCCCTCGGTCTTTGCGATCCTGCAGATGAAGAAATGTCCGCCGGTGGGCGGCGACACGCTCTGGGCCAACATGTACAAGGCCTACGACGAACTCTCGCCGCCGATGCAGGCGTTCTGCGAGGGGTTGACGGCGCTCCACGATGCGAGCCCCCACGGCCGACCCGAGGCGAAGGCGATCCACCCGGTGGTGCGGGTCCATCCCGAGACCGGCCGCAGGTCGCTCTTCGTGAATCGCCATTTCACGCGGCGGGTCGTCGAGCTGAGCCAGGACGAGAGCGACATGCTGCTCGATCACCTGACGCGCTGGGCGGCGAGCTCGCGCTTCACGGTCCGCTACCACTGGAGCGAGGGCACGATCGCGATGTGGGACAATCGCTGTACCCAACATCATGTGCTGAGCGACTTCGAGGGCGAGCGCGTGATCCAGCGGGTCACCGTGATGGGCGACGAGCCCAAGGCTGCGACTCCCTCCCCGTGGCAGCCCTATCGCTCGGCCTACAGTGCGGCGAGCTGGCGCGATCAGCCGCTCTGGAAGTTCCTGAAGGAGCGTGCAGACGCGAGCTAGCGGCCCCGGAGCGATCCTGGTGCGGCCCCGTGCCTGGGGGCCTGGCCACCCCGATACTTGACGCGCCGACACAGGACACGCCGACACACGAGATGCCGACACACGAAGAGATCATCCGCCAGCTGACTGGGCCGGGCGCGCCCTTCGAGATCGAGACCAGTGCGGTGCACGGCCGTCCGATGCGCAACTGGAAGAACCGCGAGCGCTCGCTGCGCGAGAAGATCCAGAACGCGGCACGCCACGGCGAGCGCGAGTTCCTCGTGCAGGGTCCGCGTCGCATCCGCTACGACGAGTTTGCACGGCTGTGCTGGGGCACGGCGCGGGCGCTCCAGGACGAGCACGGCCTGCAGAAGGGTGATCGGCTCTCGGTGCTCGCCTACAACAGCCCCGACTGGCTGATTGCGCTCTTCGGGGCCGTCTCAGCGGGGGGCATCGGCGTCGGCCTGAACGGTTGGTGGGCCGGGGAGGAGATCGAGTACGGGCTTCGGGATTCGGGCAGCCGCTACCTGGTGGTCGACGAACGGCTCTTCCCGCGCTGTGCCGCGCTGCTCGATCGGCTCCCCGAGCTCGAGAAGGTCTTCTATATCGGCGGCCACGGCGGCGGCGGCAGCAGCGGCGCACCCGTCGGCACGATCCCCGTCGAGGCGCTGATCCAGGCCCACGAGGATCCGCCGACCACACCGATCGACGAGGACGATCCCTTCGTGATCCTCTACACCTCGGGGACGACCGGACGTCCGAAGGGCTGCATCACGACCCATCGCGGCACCATCGCCCAGGTCCAGGGGATCCTGCTCGCCGGGGTGGCGGGTGCGATGTCGAGCGGGGCCGCCGCTGCGGTGACCAGCGCCGGCGATCGGGCGCCGGATTCGTCGCCGTCCCCGCCCCTGCCCCCGATCGCACTGATCACGTCGCCGCTCTTCCACGTCGGCGGACTCCACTCGAGCTTCTGTACACAGCTGACTGCGGGCGGCAGGATCGTATTCAACGAGGGGCGCTTCGATCCCGAGCAGGTGATGGCTTTGATCGAGCGCGAGCGGATCACGAGCTGGGGCGCGATTCCGACGATGCTCCATCGCGTCGTGCACCACGAGAAGATCGGGGACTACGATCTCCGAAGCCTGAAGGCGATCTCCTTCGGTGGTGCGCCGACCCCGTCCGAGACGATTGACCGTGCCCGCGAGGTGCTGCCGATCGAACCGAGCTTCACCAACGTCTACGGCCTCACGGAGACCCATGGCGTCGCGACCTCGAACGGTGGGCGGAGCTATCTCGACAAACGCGCCTCGGTCGGTCGGCCGATGCCGCTACTCGACATGAAGGTGGTGGACGAGGCGGGGCGTGAGCTGGCGGTGGGCGAGACCGGAGAGCTCGTCGTCTCCGGTCCGCTCGTGACGCCCGGCTACTGGAACCGTCCGGAGGCGACCGCCGAGACCGTGCGCGAGGGCTGGCTGCATACGGGCGATCTCGGCCATCGCGACGAGGACGGCTTCTTCTGGGTCTCCGATCGCGCCAAGGACATGATCCTGCGCGGCGGTGAGAACGTCTACTGCACCGAGATCGAGAACGTGCTCGCCGATCATCCGGAGATCGATGAGGCGGCGATTATCGGGGTGCCCGATCCGGAGCTGGGCGAGCGCGTGAAGGCCGTGGTCGTGCGGGTCCCGGGCTCCAAGCTCTCGGTCGCTGCCGTGCAGAAGCAGGTGGCGTCGCGCATGGCCGGTTTCAAGGTGCCCGAGATCGTCGAGTTCCGCTCCCGGCCGCTGCCCCGTAATCCCGCCGGGAAGATCCTCAAGAACCTGCTGCGCGGGCAGCAGGGGGGCACGAGCTTTCACACCGAGGATCTGGAGTCGGCCTGAGCGGGGCAGAGGCAGCCTGATACGAGCTGGGCGGAGCCTGGAGGAGCTCGCGCCGCTCGAAGGCCCGCTCCCCCAAAGGGGACGTGTGCGCTCGAGCGGGGCGGTCCTTCTCCCGATCTTCACCGAGTCGTCCGGTCTTTCTGCTTGTATTCTGCCCATCGCTCGGCGTAGGATGATTCCAGCATCTCCTGGGAAGGAAGCAGCACATGATCCGTCGACGCGCTCTCTCTTTGAACTCGGCACTGTTGTGGATTCTGGCGTCCAGTCTCGTCTTTGCGGGCTCCGCCTCCGCCGGTCAGATCGAATGCCTGCCGGAGACCTGCGGCTGGTCGATCTCGGTCAACGGCAGCGAGGTGATGACCGGCGACTACGACATCGATGAGGCCGGCAACGTGAGCCTCGGCGAGCGGGTCGCCTCGATGACGACCTCCGACTTCTCGGTCAGCATCGACAACATCGGTGGCCACGTCGATCCCGAGATCATCTTCGGCCTCGGAGCGACCAACACCTCGGGCGCGCCACTCACCTTCGCCTTCGCCTTCAGCCTGCCCCTCGGCGGATTCTCGGGCCTCATCGACACCTTCGCGGAGATCGGCCAGACGCTCACGGCCCCTTCCGGCAACGATGTGACCCTGTTCCCGACGCTGGGAACGGGCACGCTGGTGGACTCCCAGGACATCCGCTTCTCGCCCTTCGCCTCCATCGACAAGGGCGTGGATGTCGGCGACAGCCTACTGGCGACGGCGGGATCGACGGCGCTCGATCTCGATCAGGCGACGAGCCAGATCCTGCTGACCGGTGGCGGGTTCGACGTGATGTCGGTGGTGGTGGCCTTCGGCCTCAGTGATGACGGCGGTGTCGGCCTGAGCGGTCGCGTCGTTCAGACCGTGGTCCCGGAGCCCGGAACGGCCCTCCTCCTCGGTCTCGGTCTGACGGCCCTGTCCGTGCGGCGTCGCGCCGCGCGGCGTAGGGCCTGAGCAGGACCAAGGACCAAGGACCCAGCGCCGGCGATACCACCGGGCGGTTGTCCGCCCTCTCTGATCCTGGACGTTTCGGAATCCCCCGCTGTGCGCAGGCGCGCTGCGCCACAAATCGACCCTTGCCCAGGAAGAAATCGACCGGCGTGAGGCTGGTCACGCGGGTCTCGCCTGGCGAGCCCGATCAACCTGGGCATGGTGAAGTCCAGCCCCCCCTCCGATCGACTCGATCCCGCCTCTCTCCGCGGCCGTCCTGGCCTGCTCGGCCTTCGTCCGGCGCTTTGCCGCGCCTGGGCCCTGGCCTGCGTCTGCGGACTGCCGCTTCTTGCCGCATTCCCGGCGAGCGCCGTGCTGCGAGAGTATCGGGTGCAGTTTGCGCCGAGTCCCTCCGCGGCGGTCGACGGCTACACGCTCCATATCGGGGAGCAGAGCCGCAGCTATCCCGTGGAGTTCGACCTCGGGGCGCCTCCGGCCTCCGGCGGCACGATCATCTACGCGGTCGATCTCGAGGACTCGGTCGATCTCTTCGTCGCCGTCCGCGCCTACGACGCTTCAGGCGAGACCTCGACCTTCTCGAACGAGGTCACCGTCCAGGCGGTCGAGCCGGCGCCGGCGCCCGAGCCGACGCCTGCCCCCGAACCCGAACCCGAGCCGACGCCCGCCCCCGAACCCGAGCCCGCACCCGAGCCGGAGCCGACGCCCGCCCCCGCCCCCGAAGCCCATCGCGGCGGCGACCGGGTCGAGCTGAG
>CAYWGW010000187.1:0-8293 GCA_964457385.1 uncultured Spirochaetaceae bacterium | reverse complement strand
GAGAGGACGGAAGGGCCGCGAGACTGCGTCATCGCCGGACCCTAGCAGCGCCGCCGGGCTTGGGAATCCGGCTGCTCGGCGTCACGCTCAGGACGCGGCATCCGCCGACGCGCTCTGCTCGCGCGGCTTCAGACGAATCTCGATGCGTCGGTTCAGGGCGCGGTTCTCGGCGGAATCGTTCGGGGCGATCGGGTCGTTGGGCCCGAGCGAGACGACGCTGAGCCGGCTGCCGGAAACCCCTTCGTCCTGAAGCAACCGGGCCACCCGGGCGGCGCGAGCCGCCGCCAGCTCCCAGTTCGAGGGGTAGACACGGGCGAGGGTGCCGCGGATCGGTCGGTCGTCGGTGTGGCCGCGGACCTCGATGGAGTCCTCGAGCTCCTCCAGCTGATGGGCCACCCGCTCGAGCACCTTGCGTCCGCGCTCGTCGAGCTCCGCCGAGCCCGAGGCGAAGAGGATCTCGTCCGAGACGTTGAGACGCAGCCCTTCCTTCAGCCGCTCGATCTTGATCTGTCCGGCCGAGACCTCGGATTCGAGATCGGAGACCAGCTCATCGTAGGTCGACTGCAGTGCCTCGATCTCGGCCTCCCGGGCCTCCCGCGCGCTCTGCTCACTAGCGAGCTCGGTCTCCAGACGCTCCAGCCGGGCTCGGGCCTCCGCCAGCTCCCGCTTCAGCTTCTCGCGCGCGATGCGCGCATCTTCGAAGGAATCCTGCGCCTCCACGTACTGCGACTCGAAGCTCTCGCGTTCGAGCTCGAGGCGCTCCACCCTGGCCGCCAGCTCGTCGCGCTCACGCTGGAGCTGATCGTGACGATCCACCAGCCCCTGATAGGCGCCCCGCGTGACACAGCCACCCGCGGAGAGAATCAGCAGCAGGAGTAGCAGGCTCCGCGCGAGCAGACGCTGGCGGGGCGAAGGCCGGAGCAGACGGCGCCCGGGCGGACGGTGCCGGGTCGGACCAGATCGAAAAGCCAAGGCGTCTCCCGTCCCCATCCTCAGGCCGCGGGCGAAGCGTCCAGCGTCCAACGCACGGCCTCTTCGATCGTACCGATGAATCGAAGGTCCAGCCCCTCCAGCAGGGGCGCCGAGATCTCCTCGACGTCGCGACGGTTGCGCTCGGGCAGCACCACGCGCTCGATCCCCGCCCGCCTGGCCGCCAGCACCTTCTCCTTGATCCCGCCCACCGGCAGCACCTTGCCGCGCAGGGTGATCTCGCCGGTCATCGCGACCCGCGGCCCCGTCGGCCGCCCGGTCATCAACGACGCCAGCGCCGTCACCATGCCGACCCCCGCCGAAGGACCGTCCTTGGGCACCGCGCCCTGGGGCACGTGCACGTGCAGATCGCAACGATCGAACTCCTCGGGGTCGAGCCCGAAGTCGCGGGCGTGATTGCGCAGCCAGGAGCGCGCCGCCTCGACGGACTCGCGCATCACGTCTCCCAGCGAGCCCGTCAGCTTCAGCTTCCCGGTGCCCTCCATGCGGGTCGCCTCGATGAAGAGGATGTCGCCGCCGGTGGGAGTCCAGGCGAGCCCCACCGCGACGCCCGGCACGATGTCGTCCTCCGCCAGCTCGGGCTCGGCCTTGATCGGTCCCAGCAGCTCCGAGACCTCGTCGGCATCGATCAGGGCCTCGCCCTCCTGCTTCCCCTCCGCGACCCGTCGCGCCACCTTGCGGCAGAGGCTGCCGATCTCGCGCTCCAGGTTGCGGACGCCCGCCTCGCGCGTGTAGCTCTCGACGAGCTTCCGCAGCGCCGCGTCGGTCAGATCGAAGCCCACGTCGACGATGCCGTTGCGCTCCACCTGGCGTGGAATCAGGAAGCCCCGGGCGATCTCGAGCTTCTCCTCGAGCGTGTAGCCCGGCAGCTCGATCACCTCCATCCGATCCTGCAGCGCCGGCGGGACGGTGTCCATCACGTTGGCCGTCGCGATGAAGAGCACCTGCGAGAGATCGAAGGGCACCTCGAGATAGTGGTCGCTGAACTCGGAGTTCTGCTCCGGATCGAGGACCTCGAGCAACGCCGAGGAGGGATCGCCGCGTCCGTCGGCACCGACCTTGTCGATCTCGTCGAGCAGGATCACCGGATTGCCGGTCCCGGCCTGACGGATCCCCTGCAGAAAGCGGCCGGGCATCGCGCCCACGTAGGTCCGCCGATGCCCCCGCACCTCGGCCTCGTCCCGCACGCCGCCGAGGGAGATGCGGACGAACTTGCGCTCGAGGGCACGGGCCACGGACCGGCCCAGGGAGGTCTTGCCGGTCCCGGGCGGGCCGACGAAGCAGAGGATCGGCCCCTTCAGATCGCGCTTCAACGACAGCACCGCGATGTACTCGACGATCCGATCCTTCACCTTCTCGAGCCCGAAGTGATCGGCGTCGAGCACCTCGCGAGCCGCCTTCACGTCGAGCCGATCCTCGGATCGCTCGCGCCAGGGCAGCGCCACCATCCACTCGAGGTAGTTGCGGATCACCGAGTGTTCGGCGGAGGCGGCGGGCATCTGGGCGAAGCGCTCGAGCTCCCGATGGGCCTGCTTCATCGCCTCTTCGGGCATGCCCGAAGACTCGATCTGGGCCCGGAACCGCTCGACCTCCTCCTCGTCGTCCTCGCTCTCTCCGAGCTCTCGGCGGATCGCCTCGAGCTGCTGGCGCAGCATGTACTCGCGCTGGGTCTTGCCCATCTCGCTCTGCACCTTCTGCTTGATCTCGGTCTCGATCTGGAGCGCTTCGGTCTCCTTCGAGAGCTGATCGAGCACCAGGCGCAGGCGCAGGGCGGGATCGTTCGCCTCCAGGATCCGCTGCTTGCCCGCCACGTCGAGGTCGAGGTTCGACGCCACGAGATCCGCCAGCTTCGACGGATCGTCGAGATTCGCGACCAGCACCTGCAGCTCGTCGGAGAGTCGCGGGCTCTCGGCGACCAGGGCGCTGAACTGCTGGGCCACGCTGCGCACGAGCGCCGTCATCTCGACGGACTCGCCCTCCTGTCGCACCTCCTCGATGCGACGGATCTCCGCGCGCAGGAAGGGCTCGCTGGCGGTGAACTTCGTCAGCTCGACCCGCGCCACGCCCTGGACCAGCAGCCGGTAGGAGTCGTCCGGGAACTTCAGCATCTTCACGACGCGCAGCACGGTGCCCACCGTGAAGACGTCGTCGGCCGTGGGGGGGCCGGCGATCTCGTGCTTCACTGCCGTGCAGACCATCAGCCGATCCGGGCGGACGAGCACGTCGTCGATCAGCCGCTGGGAGGCGGGCGTGTTGACGAGCAGCGGCGACAGCAGATAGGGAAACAGGACCGTGTTCTTGAGCGGCAGCACGGGAAGCTCCCGGGGCAGCTCGGCGAGCGCGTCGAGCTCCTCCTCCGGCCCGTTCCCGACGTGGATCTCCGTCCCGCCCTCCGCTGCGTCACCAGAGCGCTCGTCGACCTGCTGCTCGTCTTCAGCCATCACTCGGATCGAACCTCGACCTTTCTTCGCTCCCGCCCTCGTTTGGGAATCCTCACTTCCAGGAATCCATCCTCGAGCCGGGCGCGCACCGCACCAGGATCGAAATGCGAGTCGATCGCAATCTCACGTTCGAAGGGCCCGAACGTGATCTCCATCTGCTGCAGTCGCTCGACGGCGGGCAGGCGCGGTGCCCGCCGGATGCCCCGCAGCCGCAGCTGCGAGCCTTCGACGTTCACCTTCAGGTCCTCGCCCCGAACGCCGGCCACCTCGAATCGGACGATGATCTCCTCCGCCGTCTCGAAGACATCCGCCGCCGGCTGCCAGCGATCTCCGCGCAGCCGATCGGGAAACTCGCCGAAGAGCTCGACGAGCGGATGGCGCCGACTGCGCTCAGGAATCGCCCTTCTCCTCGGTGAACTCGGCGTCGATCACGTCGTCGTCGGAGCCACTGCCCTCGCTGCCCCCGGACGCCGACGGGCCGGTACCGCCAGCCGCGCCGCCCGGGGCGTCGCTGTTCTGGTAGAGCTTCTCGGCCACCTTGTGCAGCGCCGCCTCGACGCGCTGACGGGCCGCGTCGAGCTTCGCCGGGTCCCCGGACTCGAGATCCTGCTTGGCGTCCTCGATGGCGCTGGAGATCGACGTCTTGTCCGCCTCGTCGAGCTTCGCCTCGTTCTCGGTCACGGTCTTCTCGGCCTGGTAGATCAGGCTGTCGAGCTGGTTCTTCTTCTCGATCGCCTCACGGCGCGTCTTGTCCGCGCTGGCATTGGACTCCGCCTCCTTCACCATGCGATCGATCTCGTCGGCGGAGAGGCCGCCGCTGCCTTCGATGCGGATCGACTGCTCCTTGCCACTGGCCTTGTCCCGGGCCGAGACACCGAGGATGCCGTTGGCGTCGATGTCGAAGGTCACCTCGACCTGGGGCACGCCTCGCGGCGCCGGCGGGATGCCGTCGAGGATGAAGCGTCCGATCTCGCGGTTGTCCGCCGCCATCTCGCGCTCACCCTGTAGCACCCGGATCTCCACCTGGGGCTGATTGTCCGACGCCGTCGAGAAGGTCTGCTGCGCCTTGGTCGGCACCGTGGTGTTTCGCTCGATCAGCTTCGTCATGACGCCGCCGAGGGTCTCGATGCCCAGGGAGAGCGGCGTCACGTCGAGCAGCAACACGTCCTTCACGTCGCCCGAGAGCACACCGCCCTGGACCGCCGCGCCGATCGCCACGACCTCGTCCGGGTTCACCGTCTGGTTCAGCTCCTTGCCGAAGAGCTCCTTCACCTTCTGCTGCACCAGCGGGACCCGGGTCGAGCCGCCGACCAGCACGATCTCGTCGATCTCACTCGCCGAGAGCCCGGCGTCCGCCAGCGCCCGGCGACAGGGCTCGAGGCTCCGCTCGACCAGATCCTCGATCAGCTGCTCGAACTTCGAACGCGAGAGTTTCAGCGTGAGATGCTTCGGACCGCTCTTGTCCGCCGTGATGTAGGGCAGGTTGATGTCGGTCGACTGGGCCGAGGAGAGCTCGATCTTGGCCTTCTCCGCGGCCTCGCGCAGACGCTGGACCGCCATCGGATCGTTCCGCAGATCGAGACCCTGGTCCTTCTTGAACTCGTCGATCAGGTAGTCGATGACGCGCTGGTCGAGGTTGTCGCCGCCGAGATGGGTGTCGCCGTTGGTGGCCTTCACCTCGACCACGTTCTCGCCCACCTCGAGAATCGAGATGTCGAAGGTGCCGCCGCCGAAGTCGAAGACCGCGATCTTCTCGTCTTCCTTCTTGTCGAGCCCGTAGGCGAGGGCCGCCGCCGTGGGCTCGTTGATGATCCGCTTGACCTCGAGGCCCGCGATCCGACCGGCGTCCTTGGTCGCCTGGCGCTGAGCGTCGTTGAAGTACGCGGGCACCGTGATGACGGCCCCGGAGACCGGCTGGCCCAGATGGGCCTCCGCCGCGGCCTTCAGCTTGCCGAGCACCATCGCGGAGATCTCGGGCGGCGTGAAGGTCTTGCCGTCGATCTCGACCGCCGCCGCGCCATCCTTCGCCTCGACCACCTTGTAGGGAACGAGCTTCGTCTCCTCCGGCACCTCGGAGAGCCGCCGCCCCATGAAGCGCTTGATCGAGTAGACCGTGCGCTCGGGGTTCGTGACGGCCTGTCGCTTGGCGATGGCACCGACCAGGCGCTCGCCCTCGTCGGTGAAGCCGACGACCGAGGGGGTCGTGCGTCCGCCCTCCTCGTTGGAGATCACGGTCGCCTGACCGCCCTCCATCACGGCCACCACGGAGTTGGTGGTTCCCAGATCGATGCCGATGATCTTGCCCGACTGCGCCATGTCTTCGTCTTGCCTCCTGCGGCGCCCCGGGCGGCCAGGGCCCCGGGACGAAACGCGGTTGAATCGCGTCCGAACGTGGGTCCAACCGGCGCCCTGTCAATGCCGGGCCGCGGTTTTTCCAGCGGCTCGCGATCCGGATCCCTTCGCGAGGCGACCCGACGCATGGTGGATCCCTGAACCCCGTGAGGACGACCGGGGTCCACAAGACGCAGGCCGGAAAAGCGCGCACAAGCGAGGAGAATCGGGAGGGAGGAGCCCAGAAAAGACCGGCGAGCGCTGTGATGGATCTCCAGTAACCGCTTGAATTTCCGATGGTTTGGTTGGAGTCCCCCGCGCCCGGGGCTATATTGCGCCGTCCTTCGGACCCCGGCGGGTCGCGAGCGGGTAAAAGGCGCGCTGCGAGGCACCCGCGTGGGGGCGTTCGCGGAACGGCCAGGGCGACCAGAGGGCGACCGGAAGGAGCGCGAAGCGCGATGGGTTCGTGGGCGATCATGGCATTGAATGCCGCGCTGGCGGTCGGCTGCTGCTTCGTGGTCGCCCGGATCGTGACCGCGGTGGGCGCCGAAGCGCTCGAGCCCGTGCCGACCCCGACCCTGGCCCGCCAGAACGCCGAATCCGACAGCCCGGTCTCGACCGCCCTGCCCTCCACCATCCTCGACCGCAATCTCTTCGGCGCCCAGCTGTCCGGAGAGGTCCAGATCGTCGAGCAGAAGGTCGAGGAGCCACTGACCGCCACCAAGCTGCCCCTGAAGCTGCTGGGCACCGCCGCAGCCTCGGAGGCCCGGATCTCGCGCGCCGCGATCGAGGACGAGAAGACGAAGAAGCATATGGTGGTCGCGGTCGGCGACCCCCTCGAGGGCTACGTCCGGGTCCGGGTGGACGCCATCGAGCGCACCCGCGTCATCCTCGACAACGATGGACGGCCGGAGGAACTCGCACTCTTCGAGGATCAGCCGAGGCCGGCCCGGCCGGCACGGTCGACGGCGGCGCGAACACCCCGACGAGCCCCACCCGCCGCGAACCGGGTCAACGATCGCCTGAAGGCCCTGGCCGGAGCGGATGGGCAGGGCCTCTCGCGGCTGCTCTCCCAGGCGCGCATCGTGCCGCATTACATCGACGGCGAGATGGTGGGCATGCGGATCGATGCCATCCAATCCGATAGCCTCTTCGAGCGCGCGGGCCTCGAAAACGGGGACGTGATCGTCGAGGTGAACGGAATCGTGATCGATCGCCCCGAGTCGGCCAGCGCCATCTTCGACGAGCTCGGCTCGGCCGAGGCGATCGAGATCGCCGCCCTGCGCGGCGACGCCCCCATCAACGTGTCTGCCGTCGCGGACGAACTCATGGAGCAGGAATAGAGTGCGCCGCCATCGCTTCTCGGGTCGGACCGCTTCCCTCGTCCGCCTCGTGCTGCTCTCGATCCTGGCCACGCCCTGGGCCCTCGGCCTGCTGGCCACCGATGCCGCCCGGGCTCAGCAGCCCCGCGGCGCGGTCGACGCACCCGCCGGCCCCGAGCTGGTCTCCCTCGATTTCAGCGACGTCGAGCTGCCCGTCGTGATCGACACCATCTCCCGCATGACCGGCTTCAACTTCATCTACGACGATCGCGTGCGCGGCCGCGTCACGATCGTCTCCCCGACGATGGTGACGGTCGATCAGGCTTTCGCGGTCTTCGAGTCCGTCTTGAAGGTGAAGGGCTTTTCGCTCGTACTGGGGCCGGGGGATACCTACAAGATCATCCCGATCCGCGACGTCAAGGAATCGAGCATCGACACGATCAAGGACGACCGGGCCTCCCGCAACCGGGACCGCTTCGTGACGCGACTCGTCCCGCTGCGATACATCGACGCCGAGGGCATCACGGAGACGATCAAGCCCCTGATCTCCAAGGAGGCCTCGCTGGTCGCCTACTCCCCGACCAACACCATCATCGTGACCGACAGCGAGAGCAACATCCGCCGGCTGCTCTCGATCCTCGACGCCATCGACGTCGCCAGCTACCGCCAGGAGTTCTCGGTGCTGAAGATCGAGCACGCGGACGCGGTCACCCTGGGCGAGCAGCTCTCCGAGATCTACGGCGCCGAGGTCGAGGCGGCCGCGGGCGCCATGACCGCGGCCCAGCGCCGGGCCCGGGCCCGGGCGCGAGCAGGCGCCCAGAGCACTTCCACGAGCACCACCCCCGGCCCGGCAGTGCGAATCCTCACGGACGAGCGGACCAACTCGTTGCTGATCCTCTCCTCCCGCCAGCAGCTCAGCGACATCCGCGAGCTGGTCCGCAAGCTCGACATCCCCGTCACGGGCACTGGCCGCATCCACGTCTACTACCTGCGCCACGCCGACGCGGAGGAGCTCGGGGAGACCCTGAACTCGTTGCTGAGCGGCCAGCAGAGCGCCGGCGCGGGCGGCGGCGGGGCCGGGGGCCGGGGGCGAGGGGCTGGCGCGGCCGCGGCCGCGGCCCAGAGCCTGCGCTCGGTCGTGACCCCCCTGGCCGAGGGCGTGACGGTCACGGCGGATGCCGCCACCAACGCGCTGGTGATCCAGGCCAG
>CAYWGW010000186.1:0-8304 GCA_964457385.1 uncultured Spirochaetaceae bacterium | reverse complement strand
GCATCCTGCCTGCGTGCCCTCATCGACCTCGCCGAGGGGACGGGCAGCCAGGTGTTCGTTTCGAGCGATCTCGAACAGCTCGTCGACGCCGTCGAGCAGGACATGGTGTTGAAGGCAGAGCTGCAGAGCGCGCAGGACGCGGTGCTTTCCGCGGTCGGATGGCTGCACGGGTTGCGGATCCTCTCGGTCCAGAACGGGCTCGCCGTCTTCAGGATGGCCATGCAGATCGACCGCGATCCGACCTGGCCCAAGCTCGGGACCAGGAGGCGCAGCAGGCGACCGCGGCGCTCGCGGCGCACCAGGAGCAGAAGGTGCTCCGCGTGCACGTGATGGACACCTGGGCGCGGCATATGCTCGAGGACCCGGAAACCGGCGAGTCCTTCCGCGCAGACTGGTTCGCGTCGCCGATCCAGGACTTCACGCGCAAATGGTTTCCAGGTCGCAAGCAGCAGATCATGCGCCCCACCACGCCCGAGTCGTACGACGCCATCGTCACGTCGCTGGGCGACGAGACCCAGGAGAAGATCGTCACCCGCGACGTCCGCCGGAGCCATCTCGTCCTCGCCGGTCCGGGCAGCGGAAAGACGCGGATCCTCGTTCATCGCGTCGCCTGGCTCCTGCGCTGCCAGCGGGTCCGGCCGAGGGAGATCCTCGTCGTCTGCTATACGCGGGCCAACGCGCTCGAGCTGCGCCGCCGCCTCTTCGCGCTGGTCGGCCGCGACGCGCGCTTCGTCACGATCCAGACGATTCATGCCGTCGCCATCAACATGGTCGGATTCCATCGCATTGCGAGCGGCGGCGACCTGACCCTCGATACGAGTCTCCCCGTCGCCGCGGCGATGCTTCGCGGCGAAGCGATGGAGGAGGCCGAGCAGACGCGGCAGCGCGACGCGTTGCTGCGCGGATTCAACTACCTGTTCGTCGATGAATACCAGGACATCGACGCTGCGAAGTACGAGCTCCTGTCGGCGATCGCGGGCCGCGCCATGGAGGGCGATCAGCGCAAGCTGCGTGTCTTCGCGGTCGGCGACGACGACCAGGCGATCTACGCCTGGGACGGTGCGAGTAGCGATTTCATCCGCAGCTTCGAGCAGGACTACCATGCTACCCGCTTCATCGTGCCGCATGGCTACCGGAGCCCGAAGGCAGTCCTCGACCTGGCGCAGGCCCTGGTCGAGCCCCTTCCGGACCGCCTGAAGGCGGGGACGTGGCTGACCGTGGATCCCGCGCGCACGGCCGATCCAGACGTGGGTCCGTGGGCGGCACGACACCCCGAGCTGCGGGGGCGGTACGTCTGGCATCGATCGGTATCGGTGCCGCTCGCGGCCCGTCGGCTGATGGAGGTCGTTCGCCGCTGGATCGGCGACGGAATCGCCCCGGAATCGATCGGTGTTCTTGCGCGCAGTCGGCCGACCGGGCTCCACCGACTGCGCAGCGCCGCCGAGGCCGCCCGTGTGCCGTTTGCATGGACGCTCCCGGGCGAGAGCTCGATCCCGATGAATCGCGTGCGCGAGGTGGCGACGCTGTCGGACTGGCTGCGGGCCAACGGTGGTCGGGACGAGCGGATCGGCGCGGGGGCGGTGCTGGAGCAGATCGGGCAGCTCGCCGACGGGCCCTGGCGGGAGGGACTCCAGGCCTGGCTCGAGCCCTTCGCCGGTCGCAGCTTCACGAGCCAGCAATGGCAGTACGAATTGATGGCCTGGGCGCAGCTCGAGCGCCGGGCCCGCGTGCTCGGAAAGGGCGTGCACCTGGGCACGATGCACAGCGCCAAGGGGCTCGAGTTCGATCATGTGATGCTGCTGGACGACGGAACGCTCGCAGACACGCCGGAGGAGCGGCGGCTGCTCTATGTCGCGTTGACGCGGGCGCGGCGTTCTCTGCAGATCTTCTCATCGCATGATCCGAGTCCGGTGTTCAAGGCGCTGCGTCATCCGAAGCTCGAGATTCGGGAAGAGCCGATGGTCGTGGCGGATGCGGAGCCGGCTGCGGAGCATGAGTATGGTCATGTCGGTCTCGACTCGATCTGGATCGACTGGCTGGGGCGGCAGGGAAGGGACGATCCCGGGCATTTGGCGATGGAGCAAGCGCAGTACGGGGACTCCTTCGCGATCCGGCCCGACGGCTCGATCGTCGACGCGGCTGGGCGGAAAGTCGCGGTCCTTTCCAAGGCCGGGCGGGAGGCCTGGCTGCCGCGCGTGGAGCGGCAGATGAGGCTCAGGCTCATCGCGAGCGTTCGCGAGCTGGCCGTCGCGTCGACCCGACCACCCGAATATGCGGAGAAGCTGGCGGTCGAGCAGTGGTTCACGGGCGTATGGGAGGCCCGGTGGCGGGCTTGAGCCCTGCGGACCGGACTGATGGAACGAGTCCAGCCTACTCCGGGCGGGGTAGGCGTAGGGAGTCGTGAGCGGATTGTGCCGTCTGGGGCCGAAGACAGTACCCTCGACGAGATGCCTGACCGCGGATTCGTAGATGAGGCGCGTATTCGTTATGCGTGGGAGAGCGACCGTCATGAGTGGGGCAGCGCCGGAACATGCTTGTGAGTACATGCCGGCGGGCGGCATCGCGGTTCTACGTGCCTCTGAGGATTTCGGCGTCGAGGAATGGCCGTGGCTCTTGCTGATTGAGCAGTGTGCCACGTCGGAGGATCTCGAAGAGAATCAGTACCTGGAAACGGTCGGAGAAACGATCTGGCGCACCACTGTGGGGATTAATCATTGCCCGTTTTGTGGGTGCGCTTTGCCAGGGAGTGTAGAGTCGTCGAGCAAAGCTCCACAAGCGGAGTTCCATCACCTGGATGCCAGCGGCTGGCACGGCAAGTATCGGTAATTTCGCGGCGTATCAGGCATGACACCGCGCTGCATTCGACGCCGGGATCGCGCAGCGGTTCCGGCACGGCTGAGCTTCGACGGTCGGCAGAGTAGAGGACCACGTGAAGGAAGCGGTTGATCTGTCGACGCTCGATGGGACCATCGAGGCCACCAAGGCAGTCGCTACGAGGTGCCGTGCGCTCACCGGCAATCCGCTGGCGATCACCGGAGAGTTCGATTCGGCAGGACCACGAATTGGATGCAGTCGCTCTCAATTCTCATGAATCGAGCATTCGACCCGCTCGCGGTCTACGAAGCGAGCCGGACGACGATGGAACGAGAGCTTAGTCGCCCCGGGTCGAGGGCACGGACCGACCGGGGGGTGCTTACGGTCAGCAAGCTCAAGGCGGCGAGACCGGATCCGCCACCGCCCGGCCGCATGGCGTGAAGTCGTCCGAGACATCGCGGGCTTCGAGGCGGTTGACCTCGATACCACGCTAAAGGCTTCTCCGTCCGCAACGCGGTCCGTCGAACGGATACGACGCTTCGGACCAGGGGGAACGTCACTTCTCGCGAGCTTGATCCCGGTCTTCCCACGACCTCGAGCCCTTTCCCCTCAGCGACCCGGTCCGCTCCCGCCTCCCCCCGGGCAGTTCGGCGGCAGAATCTCCTTCGACTCGGGCTTATTCAATTGCAAATGAAAATCATTTTCGATATCACCTGCGGGCCGTCGCACACAACCGGCCGGGAGGCGCCCAGGCGGGGCCGGTAGAGGAGCAGGCGAGCGAGCGAGAGCGACGAGAAACGACGGTCGAGAACGAGAAGAAGCAGGAGGACGAGATCTTGGCGAACCATCGGGCCCATCGGGGAATCCGCAGAGCGTTGATGATGAGTGCAGGACTGCTGGGGGCTGCGACGAGCTCGCCGGCAGAGCCCGCCGCCCCCGAGCCCGCTACCGCGGCTCCGCCCGACGATGGGAAGAAGGTCGAGGAGATGATCGTCGAGGGTCGGCGCTATGGCGTCGAGAAGCTCTCCTCGCCGCTCTTCACCCGCCCCCTGCTCGATACACCCAAAACGGTCACCGTGGTCGACGATGCGCTGCTCCAGCAGCAGCAGCGACGCAGTCTGCGGGACAGCCTGCGCAACGTCACGGGCATCGCGATCCAGGCCGGGGAGGGCAATCCGCCGGGCGGCACCGATGCGGTCACGATCCGGGGCTTCTCCGCGCGCAACGACATCTTCGTGGACGGCATCCGCGACGTCGGACTCTTCTTCCGGGATCCCTTCGACGCGAAGCGGATCGAGGTCCTGAAGGGTCCGGGCTCCGCCATCGCCGGGCGGGGCAACGTCGGTGGCACGATCAACATCGTGAGCCGCATGCCCGACCTCGAGAACCGCGTGGCGGGCGAGGCGAGTGTGGGCAGCGACGATTTCTATCGTGCGACGGCTGACGTGAACCGCGTCCTCAACGAGGAGTACGGCATCGCGTTCCGCGCGAACACGATGTTCCACGATGCCGATATCCCCGGTCGCGACGAGGTGACGAGCGAGCGATGGGCGATCGCGCCGGCACTCGCCTTCGGCCTGGGCCGCGATACGACCATCAACCTCCACTACTTCCATCAGGAGGAGGACGACCTCCCGGATGGCGGCATTCCCAACGGACGCAACCAGAGCCTGGCGGGATCGGGCTTCGAGGGTCGCCCGGCGCCGGTCTCGAGGGACAGCTTCTTCGGCCATACGACGGACTTCCGCGAGGTGGAGACGGACCGCCTGACCCTGCGGATCGATCACGCCTTCACACCGGCCATCTCGCTGCGAAGCCAGTTCCGATGGGCCGTCACGTCGACCGATCAGATCATCTCGTCGCCCCGACTCTTCGGCTCACCCACGACCCTCGATCAGACGACCGAGGCGGTGGGCAACCAGAAGCCCCGCAAGCAGCGTGACAGCATCCTGATCGGACAGACGAACCTGACCTTCGACTTCGACACCCTGGGCATCGGGCATACCGTCGTGACCGGCATCGAGGCCTCACGGGAAGAGAGTCGGAATCGTCGCCGTCTCGACGCCAACGGACCCACGACCAGTCTCTTCGAGCCCCGCCCACGGGCCGCCGACCCGATCTTCTTCAACGGGACCACCGCCAAGACCCAGACGGACGTCGTCGCCGTCTACGCGTTCGACACCATCGAGATCACGCCCAAATGGCTGCTCTCCGGTGGCTTCCGCTATGACCATGTGCGGTCCCAGGCCAAGAGCTTCGACGAGACGGGTACCCTGCCGGGCTTCGTCATCGATCTGGAGAACAAGGACGACGAGGTCAGCGGCAACGTCGGGCTCGTCTTCAAGCCGATCGACTCCGTCAGCCTCTTCGCGGCCTGGGGCACGTCCTTCGAGACCAACGCCCGCTCCGACATCGTTCAGCTCGCCGGTGGCAACAACAATCCCCCGACGACTCCCGAGCAGTTCGAACTCGATCCGGAGAGGACCGAGTCGTTCGAGGTCGGCGGAAAATGGGCAGCCCTCGACGGTCGGCTCACGCTCACGGGATCGCTCTTCCAGATCACCAAGACCGACGCACGCACGCCGGGCGCCGATCCGAGCGATCCGCCGGTCGTGCTCGATGGCGAGCAACGCATCCGGGGTGCCGAGGTCGGGATCGTCGGAGCCCCGCTCCCGCAATGGAACGTCTTCGCCGGCTACACCTTCCTCGATGGCGAGGTCAGCGAGTCGAACAACGACTTCGAAGAAGGCAACCGCCTGCCCCTGACGCCGGAGCATTCGTTCACCTTCTGGACCGCCTACGACGTGCTGCCGGATCTGACGCTCGGCGGCGGCCTGCAGTACGTCGCGCGTCTCACGAGCAACATCAAGACCAGTCCGACCGGGAACTTCACGATCCGAACGGGCGACTACGTGCTTCTGGACCTCTTCGCCGAGTATCGTTTCACCGAGCGACTCTCGGCCCGCCTGAATCTCGACAACGTGACGGACGAGTTCTACTTTATCGGCGTGTCCAGCGGCCAGAGCATCCCTGGGCCCGCACGATCCTTGAGGTTTGCCCTGATCGCGGATTTCTAGACCGATTTCGAGGCGAACGGTCATCCGCCGGCGGTGCAGCGTACCGGGAGCCAGGAGCGGTACACAGGGAGCCGGGCCCTCCGACGCGGGAGGAGGCCGTCCGATGTTGGTGACGATCGAGGATCTGCTCGACCGTGAGACGGTCGAGCAGATCCGGAAGGCGCTCGCGAGCGCGCCCTGGGCGGACGGCAAGGTCACCGCGGGCTACCAGTCCGCGCCGGCCAAGAACAACCTGCAGCTTCCCGAGACCAGCAAGGCAGCGCGGCGTCTGGGCGGCCTCATCCTGGGCGCGCTGGATCGGAGTCTGCTCTTTCAAACCGCGGCCCTACCGTCAGAGATCTTTCCGCCGCTCTTCAACCGCTACGACGAAGGCCATGGGTTCGGAACCCACGTCGACAACGCCTTCCGGCCGCTTCCCGGTAGCGCCCGCCGCCTTCGCACGGATCTCTCGGCCACGGTCTTCCTGAGCGATCCCGACGACTACGACGGCGGCGAGCTCGTCATCGAGGACGCCTACGGCGCCCAGAGCGTGAAGCTGCCCGCCGGCCAGATGGTCCTTTATCCGGCGACCAGTCTGCACCACGTGACGCCGGTGACCCGCGGCTCGCGACTCGCTTCCTTCTTCTGGATCCAGAGCCTGGTCGCCGAAGACGCCCGACGCAGCATCCTCTTCGACATGGACCTCAGTCTGCAGAGCCTGAGACGGGAGCTCGACGAGAACCATCCCGCGCTGGTCACCCTGACCGGCTGCTACCACAATCTGCTGCGTGGCTGGAGTGCCTGAGAGCTCTGGCGTCGCTACTTCGAGATCGCCCGCGCCACCGCGCCCCAGCGTGCGAGGGATTTCGGATCCCGGGCGTAGTCCATGCCCGCCGTGTACATGATGAGGCGCCCCGCCCACCCCCGATAGCGTTCCACGAGGCGATCCGCGAGGTCGTCCCAGCGCGCCTCCACCGTGTAGTGTCGGAGCATCTCGTCCGTGATGACGGCACTCATGCCCGGGATGTCTCCGGCCTTCTGGCGCTCGCGAAGCCGGGCGGTCGTCCCCTCGAAGCCGAGCAGATCGAATTGCAGTGCGTAGTTGGGGGTCGAGCCGTAGAAGGCCACCTGCTGGCGGCAGAAGGCCCGGGAGGCCGCCCGTTCCTCCTCGCTGTCTCCGACGACCGTGAGCACCGGAATCAGCAGCTCGACCTCGGCGGAATCGCGATCGGCTCCCTTCGCACCCTCGGCGATCGCGGGCTCGACCACGTCTTCGAGGTACTTCATGCTATGCAGCGGGTGGATGTGGACGCCGTCGCAGAGCTCGCCCGCCATCCTCAGCATGTAGGGCCCGACGGCGGCGACGTCGATCGCGGGGGCGGGATGGTCGATCGGTCCGGGAGACCACATCGGGTTCAGCAGCGTCAGCTCGTAGTAGGGGCCGCGATGGTCGAGGGGTGCCTCGCCCTGGAAGGCACGGAACAACGCTCTCAGGGCCGCGACGTAATCGCGCATGCGCGGGCCCGGCGGGTCGAACTCGGAGCCGTAGCGGCGCATCACATGAGCGCGGACCTGCGTGCCGAGACCCAGGCGGAAGCGTCCGCGGCTCGCGTCCTGGAGCTCCCAGGCCGTCGCCGCCGTGACGGTCGGACTGCGCGGGAAGGCGACGGCGATGCCGGTCGCGAACTCGAGGCGCTCGGTCGCCAATGCCGCGGCCGCGACGGAGAGATAGGCAGTGCGGCCAGCCTCGGTGAAGGTGATGCCACCGAAGCCCGCCTGCTCGACGTCGCGGGCGAGCGCCTGGATCGCATGGAGCTCGCGCGCCCCGCTCATCAGATGCACACGCATTTCAGACTCCGTGTTCAATAAGCCCGGTCACGGATCTCGTCGTGGATTCCGTCGTGACCCACGTCCGCGCCGCAGGACACGGCCTTCGGCCCTCACGGCCTCGCCGACGGCAGCCGCCGGATCGGCCACCGATGAGGTCGACGACACCGACGTCCGGAAACCCTCCCAGACCCGACCGCGACGCCTCCTCGGGAATCGAGGCGTCGCCCGCGACTGGGAGCGTATAGACTGGCGATGGGGAGCGCGATGCCCCGATGCGCTCGTGCCTGCTTCCGGCGCGCGGCTGATCTGGAGTTCTTGCGCGGGGGCACTGCGATAGGGTTCGCGGAACCGGTTCGGGAGATGGACGCGATGCCGCTTCGAAGGTTCCGGATGCTCGGCGGCGTTCTGATCGCCGTCCTGGTCACCGGGCTGCCGACATGGACGGGGGGCGGGGCGCGTGCGCAGGACGACGTCGCCGTCGTGGCCGCCGCCTCGGATCTGCAATTCGCCGTCGCGGAGATCGCCGAGGCCTTCGCGAAGACACGAACAACACGAAGGCCAGCCAGAGTTGTCTTGCCTCGCTTCGTGGCCTTGGCGTCTTTGT